>CALXXY010000003.1 GCA_944392815.1 uncultured Alphaproteobacteria bacterium
AAATGCTCCCACCCCTCGGTATTGTCGCTGGTTCCACAATTGCTGATGTAATACCCCTCGGCACAGCTGGTATATTTTTTATACGACGGACACGAATATCCGGCGGCCAACGCCGAATGCGTCACAAAAAATGCAACAAACAAAGATGCACAAATCCCCAGAAAACAGCGACTTTTTCCCATACTTTCCTCTCTTTTGTATTTCATTGTAGAAAAAAACACGCATACGGTGCAAGGGGAAAAACAATTTTATTTACAAAAAAATTACACACACCAAAAACGACAAAATAAAAAACACGCCATTGGCGTGCACTTGTGTGGTGGGTTAGGTAGGACTTGAACCCACGACCAAAGCGTTATGAGCGCTCCGCTCTAACCAACTGAGCTACTAACCCACGCGCACCATTATATATTATTTGCGATTCCATGCAAGTGATTTTTATTATCCGCTTTATTTTTTCCGCTGTTTGTGCCAATATATGTCACATGTCTGAATTGGTGCCCATTTTAAGTGACGTACAGATGGCGGCGTTTAACACAATTGAACGCACCAATTCCAATTTGTTAATCCTGGGCCAGGCGGGCACAGGCAAATCCACATTCGTGAACTATTTAAAATCGGCATCAAAAAAACGCATAATATGCGCATGCCCAACCGCAGTTTCTGCATTAAACGTTGGTGGGCAAACAATTCATTCATTGTTTCAAATTCAACCGCGTGATTTTATTATGCCTGAATTGTTGAAATTAAAGGCCAAACCACGCAACATATTAACCGCCGCAGATGTTTTGATTATCGACGAAATATCCATGGTCGCCCCAGATTTATTGGACGCGGTGGATATCCTGGCGCGCATGGCACGCCACAACAGCGCCCCATTCGGTGGACTGCAGGTTGTTGCAATCGGCGATTTATTTCAATTGCCACCGGTCATAACGAGTGACGCAATGAATTATTATCGCGATGAATACGGACATGAAAACGCATATTTTTTTGACGCCAACGCATACCGGCGCGCTGATTTCGTCCGATATGATTTTGATTTAGTTTATCGTCAAAACGACACAGAATTATTGGAAAACCTGCGGCGATTGCGTCATAATGATTTGTCTGCATTAGAATTTTTCAACAATTGCAAAATATTGGACGCAACCCGCCGCGACAACGCGGTTATCATAACACCATTCAGGGCTGTGGCCGAACGCATAAACACATCGCGATTGAATCAAATTAATGCACCTGAAATCACATACACGGGTCAATTGTCAGGAAATTTTTCCGAACGCGATGTTCCTGCGCCAATGAATTTAACGCTGCGGGTTGGGGCATTGGTTGTATTTGTTAAAAACGGCGACAAATGGCATAACGGTTCAATGGGACTGGTGCGAAATTTGGGGCCGCGTGAAATCACGGTTGAATTGTTAAACAAATCACGCGACATTGTCACTGTAAAGCCCGAAACGTGGCAAAAAATAGAATACGTTCGCGACGAAAACGAACGATTACAGGAAAACGAAGTTGGCAGTTTCAAACAATTCCCATTGAATTTGGGCTATGCCATGACCATACACAAAGCCCAGGGCAAAACCCTGGACGCTGTTGTTGTGGATATTTCGCGTGGTGCATTTGCACACGGACAAACATATGTGGCTTTGTCGCGCACGCGAAACGCGGCCGATATGCACGTGGCGTCACCATTGCGCCCACGCGATGTTATTTTTGATGACCGCGTACTTCCCTTTGTTGACGAATATCATTCAGCATAATGTTATATAACATTTCACCATTGCGACGCAGAACATCTGTATCAATACCATTGCCGTCAACCAACTGATTCACAGACATCACAGTGGTGCCATTTATTGCACTTTGTGCGGCGCGCGCCAACGCATTGCGTTCCGCCCCGAAAATAATTTCGCCATCGGCCGTCAACGGCCATTTTTCGTTATCGGATTTTAACAATCCAGTCAAATTATGTTCTTTGAACGATAATTCTTTTAAATGACCGCCAATAAAAACGTTCCCGTATTCAGTTTCAAAAAAGCACGGCACGATATCAGCCGAATTTTCATACATCCAACCAGCAAACAAATTGTGGTGATTCTGCATCATGGTATCTTCGGCCGACGCAAACGATATAGTATTAAAACGCTGTTTGGTTAATGGCGCAATTGGACTGTGCTGGATAACCACCAATTCATGTTGAATGTCCCGCGTATCAGTGGCGCTGTATCCCAATTTTAACATTTCATCAGCCATCAAATTTCCCATTTGCCATATAACAGACGCGCCATGACAATGTGCGAAAAATTTTATCCGCTGCAGATTTTTTATCGCCATGTCGGGATTAATTCTGTGACCAGATGCGTCAACAATACGCGGGCGCAACAATACATCAAACAATTGCCGCACATAATTTGCCACAGGTTCATTCGCCCGCATTTCTTTCAGTATTTGTTCGTTTTTATCCTGGACAATCGCATTATGCCGCAAACGCCGACCGGCTATTTTGAATTGTTCAGTACGTTCCAACCCTGGATTTCGCGACCCAAATTTATATGCCACAGAATAAATATTTATTCCAAACACGCCATTTTCAGCCAACGCGTGTTGTAAGATTTTCGCATATGAATTTGCACCATGTGCGTTTACAGTCAATTCACCACCAAACGCAACGAATGCAGGCGCGTCCACTGGAATATTTGTCACGGTTATCGCCCCGTGCGGTGCCGCATCAGATTTCGGCACACGTTGGATAACAGTTGCACTGCTGGGGATATACGTCATAATGCTTTCTCCATCAAAATGGCGTCAACGCCGTTATAATATTTTGGTCGCACCCCAACACGCACGTATCCATTATGTTCATACAATGCGCGGGCAGGGACGTTGTTTTCTGCGACCTCCAAAAATATTTTTTTACCGCCACGCTTTTTTACATCATTTTCGACCAATGTCAACATAGCGGCCGCAATTCCACCACGTCGCGCGTCTGGGTGCACACCGATTGTGATAATTTCGGCCTCGTCCGCGACAACGCGCCACACGACAAAACCATTTTGGCTGGCCATAATGTCACAGCCCGATTTTTTTAAATCCGCAAATTCACCCGCCGACCACGGTCGTTCTGGAAAACATGCCCGATGAAGATTTTCCAATTCATTCAACATTGCAGTCGTGTTTTTGTTCCGCATAACTGGGGCGCAAATACATCGGCACCACAGGTTCATTGTTCCCATTTGCCAATTTATTATTCACAATCGATACCGCATTTTTTAAATTAAACGGTTTATGTCCCACGGTACGCGGACATTCCATCTGTTTAACCTCTACATCGTCAATTGTCATGGTGCATGGCGCCAGCGTCTGTGACGCAACAAAAAAATCCCCACGTCCAGAATCAATCGCGACAAACGCGTCCGGCGTATCGTGCAAATATAATTCAAACGCATTTACCGGCACCACAGGAATATTTAACCCCAACGCCAACCCTTTGGCATAGGCGATACCCAAACGAATCCCAGTAAAACTGCCCGGACCAACCACCACACCGATGGCGGTTAAATCGCGCCAATCTGCACCACATTCATGCAAAAAACGTTCGCATTCCACGGGCAGGGCAACGGACTGTTTATCCGCATCAACATGCGAATATTTATCGTCCAACACGAATTCCAACGCATTCCCAGATGTGTTAATAACCAAAATCATTTTATTCCCCATTTATGCCCGCACGCCAAATCCAATACGCTTGGCCAACGTGGCAGATTTCCGCACAGCCAACAATTCATCAATTTTTGACGATGTGAATTCTGTTTTGACGTCCTGGCAATCGTGTTCCAACAAAGTCCGACGCAACACAGCCGTCAATTCACGTTGCAATTCACGAACACCATCTTCGGACGTATAGTCGCGAATCAAATGCCGCAACGCATCATCACCAATTACAATATTGTTCACGTCCCAACCCGTATCGGCCGCAGCACGCGCAATTAAATGCTCGCGCGCAATCTGCAATTTTTCATCTTCGCTGTATCCAGGAATTTCGATGATTTCCATACGATCCTTTAACGCGTTTGACATATTTAAACTGTTCGCGGTTGCAATAAACAACACATTCGACAGGTCAAAGTCAACCTCCAGATAATGGTCGCGGAATGATTTATTTTGCTCGGGATCCAAAATTTCCAACAACGCGGATTCAGGATCACCGCGCCAATCACGCCCCATTTTATCAATTTCGTCCAAAACAATCACTGGATTATTTGTTTTGCAGCGTTTCAACGCGTCCATAATGCGTCCAGTTTGCGCCCCAATATACGTTTTGCGGTGACCGCGAAAATGCGCTTCGTCAGAAATTCCGCCCAACGATATACGTTGATATTTTCGACCTAATGCCTCGGCTATGGATTTACACAGCGATGTTTTACCAACACCTGGCGCCCCAACAAAACATAATATACTGCCGTGATTGCCACCAGTTTTTTTCATAACGGCAATATGTTCCAAAATGCGTTCTTTGACCGGTTGCATGCCAGAATGCTGGGAATCCAACACCGCGCGCGCAGTTTTCAAATCAATCGGCGCATTATCAGATTTATCCCACGGCATAGACAACAATTCTTCTATATACGTTTTTAACAAACCGCCTTCGTTGGACATGGGCGACATACTGCGCATGCGTTTCCATTCAGACAGTGCCTTTTCTTTGGCATCGCGGGGCATAGCAGACCGTTCAATCCGCTTGCGCAGATTTTCGGTATCCATTTCTTCGCTGTCATCACCCATTTCGCGCTGAATAGCCCGCATTTTTTCCTGCAAAATTGCCTCGCGCCGGCCATTTTCCATTTGTTGTTGAATTCTGCGATTAATCGAGTTTTCGATTTTTGCCGTTTCAGCCATTAAATTAATGTGTTCCAGCAAAATCATCAGTTTTTCGCGCCACGATTGCGCACGCAAAACACGCACGGCATCATCAGTGTCCAATTCAATCGTTTGAATCACAGAATCAATAAATGCCGCCATCGGATAATTTTGAATAATCGCGCGCATTTTATCGATTTTAAATTTTCGTGCAACAGACAGCGCCTGGATATTTTCAGCCACTTTGTCCCGCAACGCGATTGTTTGATCCAACGTGCTGTCGTCCTGAAATTCCGCCGCCACAGCATCGGCAACAAACAGTCCATTGTCCATGGCCACATCGTGCAAATTCACAACATCAGTCGTGCGAATAATTGCATGCAGCGTTCCATCTGGCATGCGTAAAACCTGGGCAATGTCGCCCAATGTGCCAATATCATACAAATCAGCCGGCGACGCCGGATACGACCACGAATGCTGGGGCGTAATGACCAGTTTTTGATTTGCGGCGGCTGCGGCCTCTATACACGCAACAGACGCCGGATTATCAATATACACAGGCACGGTTAACCCCGGGTGCACAACCAAATCACGAAAAGGTAAAATATAGTTTTTCATAGTGTTTTTAATATAGGATTTTTTCTGGCGATTTTCAAGTCCCATGAAAAAAGGCCCCACCCGGGGCCAATTCGACGTTTTTATCGACCGAATTTTAACGGCGACGTCCATTGTACCCGTTGTATTGGGCGCTGTTGCTGGAACGTTTCGACAAATAACGTGCCGCAATCAATACCAACCATTCAAACGACAACAATCCCAACCAGCCCAACTTTGCGTCAAATCCCGGCACCCAGCCCAGCACATATACGATTTGCGCAACAAAAGAAATGTATAAAAATCCAAACATACCTGTGAAAAATATTTTTTTAACTTTTCCGAACATGATTTAATTCCTTTCTGTATGTGTTTACGACGATAAAAAACAATTGCCGGGTTTCTGTTGCCGGGCACCCGGCCGGCCCCGCATTGGCTTAAACGGATATAATTAACAATCGCCAATTATACCCAAACGCCTATTAGGCAGCCATTGCAAGGCGAACGTTGTCGTTCGCAGCGATTCTATCGCCATTCAGTTTTTATTTGGCTTTTAACGACGCCATGTCGGATTCAGCCGATTTGCCTTTACTGCGCCTGTCGAAACTATGTCAGCCCCATAAGATTTATTGGTGGAGCTGTGGGGTACCGCCCCCCAGTCCAAAACGACTATTCCGCAACGGGTTCAGAATCATCATCGCTTTCGCGACAGAATGATTATAATATTTATGGTGGCAAATGCAAGTTTTTAAGTTATAATGACCAAAAACAACGGATTTACAATGAAATTTCTGGACAAGGCAAAAATTCATATTCGGGCGGGTGATGGCGGCAACGGCAGTGCCAGTTTCCGGCGTGAGAAATATATTGAATTCGGCGGCCCAAATGGTGGTGACGGTGGCCGTGGCGGCGACGTCATATTTCGCGCAGTGCCGAATGTAAACACATTGATTGATTATCGATATAAAACAAATTTCGCGGCCGGCCGTGGCGAAAACGGCATGGGCAAAATGCGCACAGGCGCATCGGGCAAAACATTAATTTTACCCGTTCCAACTGGCACCGTTATTTTATCTGAAAACGAAGAAATCGAATACGCAGACCTGAATGTTGACGGCATGGAATATCTGGCCGCACGCGGTGGCAACGGCGGGTGGGGCAATTTACATTTCAAAAGTCCCACCAACCGCGCCCCACGCCAGGCGAACGACGGCCTGCCGGGCGAAGAACGCACCGTGGTCCTGCGCCTGAAATTAATTGCAGACATTGGATTGGTCGGTTTCCCAAACGCGGGTAAATCTACATTACTGTCTGCGGTCACGGCTGCGCGCCCAAAAATCGCGAACTATCCATTTACCACATTAAACCCGCAATTGGGTGTTATGTACGCGCACAACCGCGAATTTGTGATGGTGGATTTGCCGGGGCTTATCGCGGGTGCCCACACTGGTGTCGGCCTGGGGGACAGATTTTTGGGTCACGCCGAACGTACCAAAATGATATTGCATGTAATCGACGGCACAGAACCTGACTGGGCCACCCGATACAACGCAATACGATATGAAATGGATTCATACGGTGGCGATTTAACCAGTAAACCTGAAATGGTGGTCATCAACAAAATGGACGCCATTGAATCAGATGAATTAAAAACACGCCTGGACGCATTTAAAAAATCGTTCGGCCGGAAAAAGAAACCCGAAATATTGGTAATCAGTGCCGCAGGAAGGTTGGGAATAGGGGAGTTAATTTCTGCAATAGAACGTAAATTCATAAAATTGGAAAGTGCAGAAACAAATGATAGTAAATAATCCATTGGCGGTGTATACCCAGTTGTCCCCAAAACATACGCTGTACACCAAATCATTGGCAACAAATCAATTGGCATATAAATCAGACGGCACGATGACGCCGCTGTGCAACGTGCCGGAACATACGGCCGAATTCATCGCTGGCCTGTGGCGGGTCCAGGACGATTTTAAATACGAAATAACGACAATTCGCGATCGTCAAATGATTTTGGGGCCACGCATTCCCCACAATGAAAAAACATTTTTCGAATATTACAGTGCGGCCATAGTTTCATTTAATTGCTATGGACCATTGGCGCCACGCTTTGACCTGGTTGTTGCCAAATACACAACCGACCGCGGCACATATTGGTCGTATGGTCGTACCATTGCCGAAGCGCGGGCATTCATGGGAATCCGCCTGTACGATGAATACAAAGATTTAATCCACAGTGTTGCATGCAAAAAACAATTGCAAAAAAATTGATTTTCAGATTTTTATCTGTTAACATTGCAACCACTAAATTACAAAAGCAAAGGAGAACCATATCATGGCATCATTAAAAGGAACCCAAACAGAAAAAAATCTGTTAATTGCGTTCGCCGGCGAATCCCAGGCACGTAATCGCTATACATTTTTTGCGTCCCGTGCCAAGGACGAGGGCTATCAGGCAATCAGCAAAATTTTCCTGGAAACAGCTGAACAGGAAAAAGAACACGCGTCGCGCCTGTTCAAGTTTCTAGAGGGCGGTGAACTGGAAATAACCGCCGCATACCCAGCGGGCAAAATCGGTACCACTTTGGAAAATCTGCAGGCCGCCGCATACGGTGAACACGAAGAAAACACAAACATGTACCCGAAATTCGCGCAAATCGCCGCCCAGGAAGGATTCGATTCCATCGCCGAAGTTTTGAAAAATATCGGCTATGCGGAACGTTATCACGAATCCCGCTATCGCGCATTGATTGACGCGATTGAATCCGGAACATTGTTCAAACAGGACAAAATCGTTATGTGGCGCTGCACAAATTGCGGCATGTGGCACATCGGGACCGAGGCCCCAAAGGTATGCCCAGCATGCCTGCACCCCCAGGGCTATTTCATCAGCGAGGGCACAATTTCCCGCTGTGACACGAACGAAGGTTTCTGTGAATATGCAAAAATCGATGATTAATTATAACAAATCATCTAATAAAAAATCCGCCAATTGGCGGATTTTTTATTCAGAATAATAACAATCGCTTTCATAAACCCATGTTCCACGCGGGTCGCTAAATTCCTGTTCGCGTTTTACATAACAACCGCGCACACCCCAATATAAATTGCTGTCATCGAACCGTACAACAGTATATGGCCCGGCCACATTATTTGACGTTCCCAAAAAATCTTCTATGGAACCACTCGTGCCGGCACCGGGGTGGTTAGAGATTACAAGAATACGCACTTACCCCCCCCTTGTCATCGCGAGCAAAGCGTGGCGATCCAGTAAATAAAAAGTACTGCGGGCGAACGCCCGCAGACATTATCTATACTCTAAACTCTCCACTCTTCACTCTTCACTCTGTTATTCCCGCGCGCATGCGCGGGAATAATTTTTACAACAAACCCGTTTTCATTTCGTCGCCAACATAAAATTTATACGTTTTCGGGGAAAACTGCAACAAAGTCAAATTCGCATCGTCCGCACCGCTATAGCCAAATTCGCTGTATCTGTCGCGCCAATATTTTTGCTTTTCTGCAATATCATTCACAACATGCAATTCCCCAAACAGCCGCACAGCATACCGCGTTTGCGCATTAAAATAGTACAGGCAACACCGCGCATCACGCGACAACTGACGCATTTTCGGGCTGTCTGCGTTTGTTATAAAATGCAATTCTAAACTACTGGCGTCTGCATTCAACGCATTCATCACTGTTCTGCATTCAGGAAACCCGTCCAGCCGATTGGTGCACAAATCCACATTTTCGCACGATTTCACAACGTCTATGATTGATTGGATATCATTCGTTTCCTGCATTGGATACCTCCATTTCGTCCAAAATATCGTCCAGCATACGCAGCGCGCTGTTCTGGCACGCACGCCCACGCCACGTCATCAGTTCTTCGCCAGTTTGCTGATCGGCAACAGATACATTAAAATTCCACCACCAAAATCCGTTAAACGTACACCAAATCGGGTTAAACTTTTCGCTGCGTTCAGATACTTTTACAATATACCGCACTTCGTCCGGAATAACAGCGGAATCAATTTCTATGCTGTCCGCCCCAGACACCACATCACGACTGGCGGTGGCTGTTCCAACCACAACATGATAACCGCGCGATTGCAATTGTTCTTTGATGCTGCGCTTCATACCATATCCGCCACGATCGGCATAAATTACCTGACCGGGAATTAACGAATTCGGTTTTACGTACACACTGTTGCACGCAGCCAAAGACAAAACCGCAAACAAAACAAACAACCGTTTCATAATTACACCCTTTGCCACAGTTTATACAAAATAATACACACAATACAAGTCCAAATCGCGAGGCGCAAAGCATAAATTAAACCGCCATGCGGCGGTTGAATTTCTGGCGCACCCGGCGGATTCCCTCGCACGACACATTCGTGTCGGCTGCGGGGCAACCGTGACGATTTGCCGAAACTATCGTTTGGCAAATCTACTTGTTGTCGAACGCCGCGCGTCCAAATCGCGGGGCGCAAAGCATAAATTAAACCGCCATACGGCGGTTGAATTTCTGGCGCACCCGGCGCGATTCGAACGCGCAGTCCCCGCCTTCGGAGGGCGATGCTCTATCCAGTTGAGCCACGGGTGCATTAAAATACGCGTATGATTATATACTTGCACGAATATAAAATCAATGGCTTTTGCTGTTTTTATGTTGCGAAACGGCCCACATAACACGCTTGCCAACATTTGTAATATCGCACATCATTTTTACCCGGCGCCGATTTAATTCATGCCCAGAAATATTTTCATACACGTCCATTAAATCAGAAATATTAAATCCAAATTGTTGATATTTTGCCGCCATCATACTGAACGCATAGTTTTTATCAGCAATTGCAACTTCGTCCATATCCACCAAAGCAGCAACACGACCATTGTCAGCCATAACAACATTCTTTGGTGTCATGCCACAATGATACAAACCGCGATTTTCTGCACGTCCACGATTCAGCATCCACACGGCCCCGGCATAAATATTTCCCATAAATGCATTATTCACATCTGTCACTGTTGACAAAGTAACTTGACCCACATGCGAATATTTATATCCATCAATCAAAGAAAAATTCACCTTGTCCATTCTTGCGAACATTTCCGCCAATTGACCATATACATTGCGAATACTTTCTTCTGGCATTCCGTCGCCGACGCATTCATACAAAGTTTTTCCATGCACAAACGGATATAATTCCACCCAGTTTCCGTGATACTCGTACACACCAACACGCGGCACAGGCACCCCAACCGAATTCAGCATTCCCGCAACCAGGGCATTTTTAAGTGCCAACTTGCGATGGTTGAATTTATGCACATATTTACCCAAATCAGAATCCGTAATACACACAGATTTTTGGCTGCCACAAATTTCAGGAATCCGAATATCACGTGCAGACGGCATAATACTTTTAATTGTCGCTTCGACAACCTTGTTATTTTTCATACGTTATCCATTTTTATTATTTTATTGTTTGATCGCGTTGCAAACACGCCAACATAAAATCGTCTAAATCCCCGTCCAACACAGCCGCCGAATCCGTTTTTTCAACGCCTGTGCGGACATCTTTGACCAATTGATACGGATACAGAACATAATTTCTGATTTGGCTGCCCCATTCGATTTTCTTTTGCTGAGCCAACGCAGCATTTTCAATTTCAGCCCGTTTTTGCCGTTCCAATTCATACAAACGGCTGCGCAGCATTTTCATTGCCATTTCTTTGTTCTGAATTTGACTGCGTTCATTTTGGCACGTCACCACAACACCAGTTGGAATGTGGGTGATACGCACAGCACTGTCCGTTTTATTAACATGCTGGCCCCCCGCGCCAGACGACCGATATGTATCAATTCGCAAATCTTTTTCATTAATATCGATTTCTATGGAATCATCAACATCAGGCCACACATCAACGGACGCAAAACTGGTTTGCCGTTTTCCATTTGCATTGAACGGCGAAATGCGCACCAAACGATGAACACCAATTTCGTTTTTCAGCCACCCATACGCCCGGTCACCAGTGATACGATATGTAATATTTTTTATCCCAGCGGTATCACCGGGGTGTTCTTCGACCACTTCGCACGCAAAACCATGACGTTCGGCCCAACGCGCATACATACGCGACAGCATTTGCGCCCAATCTTGGGCCTCGGTCCCGCCGGCACCGGCCTGGATAAACAAAAACGCGCCGTTATTATCCGCCGGGTCACGGAACAGGGTAATAAATTTTGCCCTGTGCGCGGCATCAGACAATTTTTCAATCGCCGCCAATACGTCCGCGTCATCTGGCGCGATTTCATATAATTCAGCCAGATTTTTATATTCAGATTCCAATTCGCGCAACCCATTCAGCGATTTTTCCAAACCAGATTTTTTTTGCAACAACGCACGCGCGCTGTCTGGATTCGCCCACAAATCAGGATTATTAGTTTGTTCGGTTAATTCCGAAATTTGCTTTTCCAATTTATCGGGGTCAAAGAAACCCCCTGACGGCGGAAATGTCGTCTGAAATTTGATTTAAAACTTCGTTTGGCATAATCATAACATGCCTATATTACCAGTTCATTCGCCTGAATCAATAAAATTGTGCATAACATGTTAAATGAACGATTGCGTTTTTTTTCGCAATATGATAAAATTTGCATAAACGAGAGGGGATTTCATCATGAAACATACATTTTTGGCGTGGGGATTTGCGGCATGTTTATGCACAACATCTGCATTTGCTGTGTCTGCGGGCACGGTGGCAACGGATTCAGTATCCCGTGGTACAGCGGCATATTCCACATCTGGCACAACGAACACAGTTAATCGTGGATACCAGGGATTGGCCAATTCGTATTTAACCAATCAGCGCAACACATATTACATGGTGACCCAACCGGACGTTGATTCCGCATGTCGTGAAAAAATTTATAATTGCTTGGCCGAATATTGTGGCGACGTCACCGTGGTTGACGGACAAATGTCAAACCGCTGTCAATATGCAACGGAAAGCGAACTGTACAATTATGCGTTATTATGCCTGCAACGTGACACATCACCGTTGTTGCCACAATACAGCGCGGGCATGCGCATCAGCAACGGTGGCATGAACACGGCCGCCCGCCTGTGCCCATCTTATGTCCAGCAAGAGGTTATGTCCTATCTGTCCATGGCAAACATGGCGGACGAATTGTCAAAATCGCACAGTGCTTTGTGCCTGGAACGCCGCCAGGAGTTGGAGGCCGCAATGGCATGCCATTCGGTTGCATTGGCATACGGCAACGAAACAACCAGCATGTTAACCACGCAATTAACCGACGCATGTGGTGCGGGCGTGCCGGGCGGTTCCGCCGAAATGGTGACCCGATTTGCAAACGCTGGCAATGTTGGCGCCAACGTTTGGGGGTGGGCTGAAAAAATCCTGAACCTGGATATGAATAACAAGGGCGAAGATTGGCAAATGGCGGTTGATTCCGTATTGGCCAGTTATACGAATCGTATGAATTTGGCATGTGGCGATGATTTACAGATTAACACTGCGTCCACATCAACATCCAATTCGTCCCAGCCGTCCACATTGCAAACTGTTGCGGCATTGGCAACGGGCGTTGCGTTCCCATCGGCAACGAACACCATGGAAAATCCATATCAAAACCAAAGTTTATATATGGAATTGAACACTATGTCCGAAGTGTACGATTACCAAACCGCGTATCAATTGGTCCAGGCGGCCATGAGCAACCCGTCCACGACCCAAAACGCGTTTTTAACAACCGCGCAATTGAACGACATGCAAAACGCATATATCCGCGGGACCAAGGTATTCATTATCCGCGACAGTGCGCGTTGCTATATCATTCCGGTCGTCACCATGACAACCCAGGAAAATAACCTGATATCGCAAATGTTCGCCAGTTGCGTCAGCAAATAATCCAATCCCCCAATTGGGGGATTTTTTATAGGCCTTGATTTTTGTTTTTATACCTGGGATAATGACATTACGGTTTTAAACAAAGGATAACCATATGCCAAAAGTTGCCATTTTATACATCGCGCTGGGACGTTATATCACATTTTGGAAAAAGTTTTATGAATCATGCGAAAAATATTTATCACCATGTGAAAAACATTATTTTGTATGGACCGACAATTCCAATTTCGATTACAGCAAAAACAAAAACGTCACTGTCATTCCTGCGCAAAAGCGCGGCTGGCCATATGACACCTTGCTCAGGTTCGAAATGTTCCTGCAACAGGAATCGGCATTGAAAAAATTTGACTATATATTCTTTTTCAATGCAAACATGGAATTTGTAAACGCGGTGGATTTGGCGGAAATCACCCCACGCGAATGGCACGACGGATTGGTGGCGGGGCTGCACCCGGGGCACTGTGGCGACACATACGCCGACCAACCGGACAAATTCCCATATGAACGCAGACCTGAATCAACGGCATACATTCCATACGGCGCCGGCAAAGATTATGTTTGTGGCGCATTCAATGGCGGTACATCTGCGGCATTTTTGAAAATGTGTCACACACTGGCCAAAAACATTCAAACAGATTTGAAACATGACTTGGTCGCCCGCGTAGATGACGAAAGCCACCTGAACGCATACCTGATTAATAAAAAATATTTGTTATGCGGCCGCGCCTATGGATTTCCGGCCGGCCAATTGCACAGATTAACCCCCACATCATTGGCAATGGTTAAAATCGTCAGCCGTGCCAAGGACAGTTTGGAATACGGTGGTACAAAATGGTTGCGTGGCCAAACAAACAGAAAAATTCCAAACAATTGGTTCACGCGCAACATCATGCGCCCATCGTGCAAAGCAATCGCGATATTTATTCCTGTGCGCAAATGGCGGCGTAAAATCCGCACTTTGTACGGGGCATAATAAAAAACGGCGGGAATTCCGCCGTTTTTATTCCTGTATAAAACTTGAACGCGCCCCGAAAATTTGGTATAATTATGCAAAATGAAACTCACCCGGCGCACAGTTTTGAAAATATCTGGATTAACCACAGTTATTGTGGCGCTGTTGCCACGCATGGCGTTCGCGGCACGCAACACGCTGCGCACTGTACGCACGGGGATTCAGCCCGGAAACAAAACCCGCCTGGTTATCGAAACGGCCGAACGGCCATCGTATTCGTTGTCGTACGAACCAAATAAATTAATCGTCACACTGTCGAACACCGCGGCAAATACCGCATTGGCGCCGGCCATGGCCGCGGGCACATTGGTCACCGCCATCACCCAGGCACAAAGTGGCGATAAACTGCAAATTATTGCGGATTTGGCCAAACCCATTGACGAAATCCCGCGCGACAATATTTTAATGCTGAACCCAAACGGTGATAATGATTATCGCCTGGTGCTGGATTTCACCGCGGGCAGTGGCGCCGCAACCGCGGCAACCGCCACCACAACGACAACCACAACCGCGCCGAAAAAATCCACCAAGCCAACGCGCAAATACATTGTCGTTATCGATGCCGGCCACGGGGGCAAGGATCCCGGCTGCATAGGCAAGGGCGGAACCCAGGAAAAAACAGTCGTTCTGTCTGTGGCGAAAAAATTAAAAAACAAACTGGACGCCGCGGGATTCCAAACATATTTGACCCGCAGCAATGACACATACCTGAAATTGGCACAACGCGCCGCAATCGGGGAAAAGAAACACGCCGATTTATTCCTGTCACTGCACGCGAACGCAAACCCCAGCCGCGCCATGCAGGGATTTTCGATTTACACATTATCGGAAAAGGCATCTGATGAAGAGGCCGCCAAACTGGCCGACGCCGAAAACGCCGCCGATAAAATCGACGTCAGCGGATTTGAACAATTTGACAAGGATATCCGTATCGCATTGTCATCACTGCAACAACACGCAGTGGCCGAAATGTCGGTGGAATACGCAAACGGTTGCGCGTCTGCATTCAAACGCGCCAAAATCACCCAGCAACCGGGCCCAGACGTCCGCCATGCGCCATTTGCGGTACTGCGTTCAACTGTCCCCGGGGCATTGATTGAATTGGGACACCTGTCAAATGCAGCCGAAGAAAAACTGTTAAAATCCTCCGCACACCAGGATAAATTGGTGGCCGCAATCGTCAAATCCGTCCAGGGATATAATTTTGATGTTTAATAAAAAACGCCCAACCGGGCGTTTTTTATTAGAAATTATATCTAATTCCGGCACTTATATTAAATATAGAACCTATATCGCTTTCGCTGACGGTCGGAATAAACATACGCAACATAGCAGAAAAATCTACATTTGATGTAATTTGTTGCAAGTACCCAATTTTTAGCCCAATAAAGGAACCCGTATCATCACCATCTGTTGTATCCAATCCATATTCATAGCCCAATTGTGTTGCCGCCGTTCGAATGCGTTCTGTGCCATTTGTATACCCAACCCCTAAAACTAAATCGCTGCGTTTCCCGGCGTTGTCAGCAAATCTTATATAATTATCAAAATAAATACTGATGGCTGAAAAACCAGTACTTATTTCAGAAACCAACTGATCATATGGATACCCAATATCTGCGGCAGAATCAAACATATAATCATATGCAACGCTTACCCCAAAATTATATATTTTATCGGCCGCACCAAATTTTATACCGGCTTCGGCCCCCAATCCTAAATTTAACCCTGGCAATTCTGTATTTATTTGATCCATTATATCATTTACATCATCTGACCAGACCGGCATTGTCATTGCCACATTCGCACCAAGGAATACCTTTATTGGTAATTCCGATGTCGGTGCAGTTTCTGCCCATGCCGTTCCAACCAGTCCCAGTGCACATATACCGGTTAATATTGCTTTTTTCATAACATTTCCCCTTTGTTAATAACAAAACAAAACCACCAATATAAATACTTGGTGGTTGGAGTTTCACAACAATTAACCAGAATTGCGCGGGTATTCAATATATTAACCGCACTCCAACCATTACAGATTGGAGATTTTTATCGTCGTCACCGACGCTGGTTAAAGGGTTGTGAAGCCCCAATATGACAACTCGTCATATCATTACCACTATAAAAATATATATTGCTTTATGCAAGGTCAAAATCACTTGCAAATAAAAACGAAATCTGTATAATCACACTTCGTCGGAGACGTGGCAGAGTGGTTGAATGCGCGCGACTCGAAATCGCGTATACGGGCAACCGTATCAAGGGTTCAAATCCCTTCGTCTCCGCCAGAAATCATACCGCACTGCGGTATTTTTTATTGAAATTTTGCCTGTTTTATGATATAATTGTCCACAACAATCGGACGCCACTGCGTCCCGTTTTTTATCCCGCCCCACGGGATTTTTTATTTACCAAAAGGATAACCAGAATGAAACAACCACAATTTTTAACAAAACTCGCAACATCACCACCAGACGAACATAATCAGAATACGCAAAAAGCAAATCATATGTCACCTGAAAAAAACAATGATCAGATTCGTGAAGAATCTATACGCAAAACAATGGCAGAAGAAGGCGGATATATAGATAATCCAAATCGTATAGATCAGCCAACAAATTCTGGCATAACACAGCCAACACTAAATAAATATAATCAAAGACACCCAGAGGCAGGATTTCCTGAAAATGTAAGGGAACTGACCGGACTGCAAGCCGAACAAATTTATACAGAACTCTACTATAATGACAGAAATATTGGGGATATAAACAATCCGCGCATAGCACACGCTATATTTGATATGGGTGTTATGAGTAATTATTCAAATGTTGGCAGGACAGTGCAGAACACGATTAACGAAACACAGGGAACAAATTTAGCCATAGATGGCAATATCGGCGCGCAAACGATACAAGCACTGAACAATATTCCTGAAAATCAAGTTGATAGGTTTATGGAAGTTTTAATAGAAAACCGCATTGAATATTTAAAAAATCTCGCGGATTGGGACAGATATGGTCGTGGCTGGGCAGCCAGAACAAACAGATATTAAAAATTGGAATTTACAGCATTTGTTAAATGTTCAATATAATTTTTAACAAAGTCCAAAACTGGATTGTATGCCATCAGTGCGGTTAAATTGCCACATTCGTTATAGCATCTGTCCGGATTATACATATCGGTAATACTAATAAAAAAATTGTTTCATCACTGAAATTGTACATCTTTTGTATAACCACTGTCAAACGAGTGTTTATACATAAAATCAAAAACAATTTGATTTTTTATACAAAGCGATACAATATTACCAACATGAAATCTTTTAACGAACAGGTTTACGACATAGTTGCGCGAATCCCGGCGGGGCGGGTGGCAACATTTGGTCAAATCGCACGCATGATTGGCCGGCCACGCATGGCACGCTTTGTGGGATACGCGTCAAACAATAAAAACAGTTGGCATCTGCCGTGGCATCGCGTGGTGTTCAAAGATGGTTCGTTGTGCGGCCCCGGATTTTTCGAGCAACAATACAAAGCCCTGAAATCCGAAGGCGTCAAATTCACCCGTGATAAAAAGGTTCGCATGGACGAATTCCAATGGAATCCCGAACGCGACGGCGTGCCAATGGACATTCGGGATTTCCCGCTGGTGTTTTAATCCTGTTTTTTGATTAATTTTTTCATAATCGTATCAGCCGATAGTTTTTGCAATGTTAAAAACCACGATCTGACATCAAACCGTTTGTTTTTATTGCGTATACGGTTGTCCATTTCCGCAACAGTCGCCGGCGCAGACACAACAACATCATCGCCCGGTTGCCAATCTGCGGGCGTAGATACCCTGAACGCATCGGTCGTTTGCAACGCCACCAGCGCGCGCTGGATTTCATCAAAATTTCGCCCTGTGGTTAATGGATAATACAAAATCATTCTGATGATACCCGCTGGGTCAATTATAAACACAGCCCGCACAGTTTTTGCGTCCGACGCATTATGGTGAATCATACCGTATTTGCGGGCTATATCCATATTCATATCGTCAATGATTGGGAATGTAATCTGCATATCGCGCCACCCGTTATATTCCAGATTACGAATGGCATCCACCCACGCCAAATGCCCCGTCAGCGTTCCAACCGACAACCCTATAATATCTGTATTCAATTTGTGCAAATCGCCCAACACAGATTGAAAAGTCATAAATTCAGTCGTACATACCGGTGTAAAATCGGCGGGGTGCGAAAACAAAATCACCCAACGTCCCGCATAGTCGGCCGGAAAATTCACAACCCCATTTGTTGTATTTGCCACAAATTCAGGCGCCGCATCACCGATTAACGGCATTTGCGTCGATGCGTTGCCGCACCTGCAATCAAAATTATCACATAAATCATGTAATATATCGTGCATTTTATCCCCCCATATTCAGATTATCTGTCACAATTATACCCACAAAAAAATCGCAATAAAACAGGCACTTAATCCCATAAAAACACAAATAAAAAACTTTATTCTTGCCAAAATGTGTTAAGATATAAATAATATCAGTTAAACAATAAACAGGGGATAAAGATGAAACGTTCTGATATAGTGCGATCAATCCAGGTCCAATTCAAACACATGCGTGCGTCTGACGCTGCGGCAATATTGGACACTGTGGCGAATCAAATGATTGAATCCGTCGCCGACGGCCATCGTATCGAGGTTCGCGGTTTTGGTACATTTCAGCCGCGTGCACGTGCCACAAAAATCGGATACAATCCATGCACTGGTCAACCAATGCACTTGGACGCCAGCACAACTATTTTGTTTAAACCCAGCCGCGAATTAACAAAAAAAATGAACGAGTAAAAACATGTTATTTGGCAAAAAAGCAGGAATTAAAAACAGAAATCGCGAACGCTATGAACGCATTCGCCGCCTGATGTGGATTAAATGTGAATCATGCGGGCGTTTGGTATATTACAAAGATTACAAAGACAACCATTACATTTGCCCACGTTGTGGTCGTGCATTTATCATGACACCAAAACAGCGTTTTGATTTGCTGTTCGACAATAACGAATGGCAACGCGTGGAATTACCAATCGTATCGGACGACCCGCTGAATTTCGTTGACCGCAAACCATACAAAGACCGCCTGGCCGAGGCCCGCGCCGACACCGGCTATAACGACGCCATCACCACGGCCGACGGCGTAATTGGCGGTATTCCGTCAACAATCTGTGTATTAAACGGCGATTTTATGTTGGGTTCCATGGGCCGTGCGGCTGGCGATGGTATTGTGGCCAGCATAGAACACGCCATTGAACAAAAACGTCCATTTATCATGGTGACGTGCAGCGGCGGCGCCCGTATGCAGGAAAACATTTTGTCACTAATGCAAATGGCACGCACTGTTGTGGCGGTCAATAAATTACACGCCAGTGGCACACCTTATATCGTATTACTAACAGACCCAACATTTGGCGGTGTGACGGCTTCGTTTGCAATGTTGGGCGACATACACATTGCCGAACGTGGCGCCCGAATTGGATTTGCAGGCCGCCGTGTAATCGAACAAAACATTCGTGAAAAATTGCCGTCCAATTTCCAAACAGCGGAATATTTATACGACCACGGCATGGTCGACATGGTTGTGCCACGTGCCGAATTAAAAGAAAAACTGGAAAAAATCCTGGCGGTGTTAACCAAACGCCCGCACACACCACGCGCGATAAATGTCGCCACACCAACGACTGACAATAAAAAAGTTCGCGGCATGGGCGAAAATGATGCATATGACAAAGTGCTGTTGGCGCGTAATGAAAACCGCCCGCATTTTCTGGATTACATTAACGGCATAGTTGATGATTGGACATATTTGGCCGGCGACCGCCTGTTTGGCGAAGACCCCGCCATGTGTGGCGGTATTGGTTATTGGCGCGACATTCCGGCCGTCATAATCGGCCAGGAAAAGGGTCGCACAATTGAAACCCGCCAATTTCATCGTTTCGGCATGCCCAACCCCGAGGGCTATCGCAAAGCCCAACGTCTGATGCGATTGGCTGAAAAATTCAAATTACCGTTGATATCGTTGTTTGATACCGCGGGCGCATTCGCCGGCAGTGCCGCCGAAGAACGCGGTCAATCCCAGGCAATCGCCGAATCTATCGCAACGGGATTGTCCATAAAAACGCCATACGTCGCGGTTAATGTAGGCGAGGGCGGCAGTGGCGGTGCCATCGCCATCGGCACAGGCGACCGCGTATTAATGCTGGAAAACACGATTTATTCGGTGATTGCACCGGAATCCTGCGCCAGTATTTTATGGAAAGATAACAAATACAAGGCCACAGCCGCCGCCGCAATGAAATTGACTGCGCGCGACATGGCCGATTTGAATGTTATCGATAAAATAGTGGACGAACCGTCCGGCGGCGCACACACAGATTGGCAAACAACCATGGAAATGTTGGCCACATCTGTGTCTGAACAAATCAGGGAATTACAGAAAATCCCAACCGACACATTGCCGGCACGC
This sequence comes from uncultured Alphaproteobacteria bacterium, assembly GCA_944392815.1. Classification (GTDB taxonomy): domain Bacteria; phylum Pseudomonadota; class Alphaproteobacteria; order Rs-D84; family Rs-D84; genus Enterousia. Next base: position 20,939 of record CALXXY010000003.1, read on the forward strand.
CGTGGCGAAAAATTTTTGGCCATGACGCGTGACGTGGAATTCTGTGCACCGGCACATGACGCCGACGATAAATAAAAAACGGGGCAACGCCCCGTTTTTTTCTGCGGTGTGCGAATAAAACAAATTTCGCCCTTGCATTTAATTTTTCATTTCTGTATAATACCCCACGCAACCACGCGGAGCGTTGGCAGAGTGGTAATGCAGCAGATTGCTAATCTGTGACCGTGTTTTAGCGGTCCATAGGTTCGAGTCCTATACGCTCCGCCAGAAATTTTTTAAATGACTATTCGTATTATTAATTTTTACTGTTGTTGTCGATAAATTCGCCGTACTGCGAACATTTTTGTTTGCAATTATTCACCCATTTCAATAACATTCTTTTATATTCAGCAAAGGAACACGCATAATGACAATCAGATTATTTAACACCATGACCCGCAAAATCGAAGAATTCAAACCATTAACCCCCGGCAAAATGGGATTTTATTCGTGCGGCCCGACTGTTTATCACTATGCGCACATCGGCAACCTGCGCACAATGATTCATAATGACATTTTAAAACGCATGTTTGTTGAAAACGGCTATGCCGTGCACCACGTCATGAACATCACAGACGTTGGCCATCTGACCAGCGACGACGCCGACAGTGGCGATGACAAAATGGAACGTGGCGCGGCACGCGACCATAAATCCGTCTGGGAAATAGCAAAATTTTACACAGACGAATTTCTGCGCGATTTTGACGATTTGAACAACATTCGTCCAACCGACATGCCGCGCGCCACTGATTACATTGCTGAACAAATCGATTTGGTTAAAAAATTACAGGATTTGGGCTATACATACGAAATTCCGGGTGACGGCATTTATTACGACACCAGCAAATTCGCCGCATACGGTGCATTAACCGGCGGTTCAGTTGCGGGCAATCGCGCGGGTGCACGTGTTGAATATAACAACGAAAAACACAACCCAACTGATTTCGCATTATGGAAATTTTCCCCAACCGACCAAAAACGTCAAATGGAATGGGACAGCCCCTGGGGCATCGGGTTCCCCGGCTGGCACGCAGAATGCAGCGCGATGAGCATGAAATTATTGGGCAACCATTTTGACATTCATACCGGCGGCGAAGATTTATCCCGCATTCATCACACCAACGAAATCGCCCAAAGTGAACCTATTACCGGCGCCCCGTGGGTCAGTTATTGGGTGCATTTCAGTTTTCTGGTTGATAAATCCGGCGAAAAAATGAGTAAATCAAACGGCGAATTCCTGGGGCTGGACGTCATTCGCAAACGCGGATATGACACAATGGTATACCGCTATTTGATTTTGCTGGGGCACTATCAAACGCAACTGGCATTTTCATGGGACGCCATGGACGCGGCCGCGAACGGATATAAAAACATTGTTCGGCGCGTGGCTGAAATTCTGGCGGACACAGACCCGGGCGCACTGGTTGAATCCACATTCAACGAATGGCACGACCGCATTTTGAATCCCGTATCAGACAACATGAAAACAGCGGAATCATTGGTCCAGGTCCAAGAATTACTGCGTGACAAATCAATAAACGCATCGACCAAAATCGCACTGTTTGAATTTATCGACCGCCTGTTGGGATTACAATTCATCGACCGCGCGAAAAAATTAAACGACACAGAATCCGAAACCGCCCCGGCGGAAATCATCGCAATGGCCGACGCCCGCGCCGCCGCCAAATCCGCACGTGATTGGGCACGCGCAGACGAATTGCGTGCACAAATCGACGCGGCCGGCTGGACTGTGATTGACACCCGCGACGGCACAAAAATTGTGAAAAAAGTGTAAATTTTCACAATTTTGCCAATTTACGCCAAAAAATTCATTTTATGGCGTAATTTTGTGCAAAAAGGGCTTGAATTCAGGGGCATTTTGGTATATATTACCCCCAGCAAACAAGAGGAACGTTCTATGAATTACCCATATATGCCAAAATCCACCGCGTTGTGGTTGATTGAAAACACGTCATTGACGTTTGAACAAATCGCTGATTTCTGCGGCCTGCATGAACTGGAGGTTAAAAGTATCGCTGATGCCGAAACGACCAAGGTCCAGGGATTGAATCCGATTTTAAACGGTCAATTAACACGCGAAGACATCGAACGTTGCGAATCCGATCCGTCGGCACGCCTGCAACTGCGCCAGGAAATTATCAACGCGCAACAGGCCCAAAACAAACGTGGTGTTGGCTATACACCAAAATTGCACCGTCAAAATCGTTTGGGTGGCATATTATGGATTTTGAAAAACTATCCTGAATTATCAGACGGCCAGGTCGCACGCCTGATGCGCAGCACAAATCCGACTGTGGCGTCTGTACGCAACAAAACACACAAATCGTATTCCATTATTCAAATTCAAAGTCCGATTGTGTTGGGGCTGGTGTCCGAATCCGCGCTGCATGACGCGGTTGCCAAGGCCAGAAAACAATCCAACAAATAATAAACACATTTGACACAGGCGAAGAAGGGCGCGTTCATGGCAAAAAAATTGGACCAAGCAACCAAATTACTGATTGATTCATTACCGGAAAATCTGCAAAAATTGGCCACAACCGCGGTCGAGATTGGCTATTTATCCAAAATGGATTTTGATGCCGCCACCGAAGCGGACGAAGTCCCATCGGACGAACAGGACGAAGTTCTGGATTTTTTTCAACAGGATTTAGGCCTGGAAATTTTGGAAACAGATAATTTTGCCCAAAATATTAACAAATACTATGACGACGATTCCGACGAACAGCAATTGGACAAAACCCGCAATCTGTTAAATGCGGACGCCGAACAGGTCGACGTCAACGATGACGATTACGAACACTATGCCAAACAATTGGAACGCAGCCAAACGGGCAATCTGGTTCTGGGGGTCCAGGATTCAGTTCAATCATATTTGAAACAAATCGGCACAGTGCAATTATTAACCGCCGCAGGCGAGGTTGCCATCGCCCAACGTATCGAGGCCGCGTCCCGCCTGATGGTATACGGTCTGTGCGAAAGCCCGATGACTATCCAGGCCATGTTGGATTGGTATCAACAATTATTAAATGACGACATTCGTCTGCGCTATATCGTAAATTTGGAAGTAATGTATTCCAGCGACGCGGAACAAAAATCTTTGGCCGCGATTTCTGAAACATTAAAATCCAAGGGCGTCGAACACGTCGACGAATTGGACGATGACGACCTGGACGATCTGGAAGAATCCACCATGTCCGACGATGACGACGACGAAGAAGATGACGACGATGAAGAAGATGGTATCAAAAAAGAAGATACCCCGCGTGGTACATCTGGCGTTCCAATCCCAGTAATGGAAGAAGCGTTAATGCCGATGATGATGGAATTATTCGGCAAAATTAAGCGAATATTCAACAACATGCAAAAATTACAGGCCAAACGTCTGGAAAATCTGGAAACATCGTCAAAACCAGACGACGCACTGGAAAAGAAATATAACAAAATGCGCCTGGAATTGTTTGAACACGTCAGCAAAATCCGCCTGAACGACGATCGTATCGCTGAAATTTTGGAACAATTAACCAAACGCGACCAGTTGTTAATGGGGCTCGAGGGTAAATTACTGCGCCTGGCCATGGCCAACAAAATCAAGCGCGAAGATTTCCTGGCCGAATACACCGGCAACGAAATCAATCGCAATTGGGTCAAAAAATTAATGCGCAGCAAAAACCCAACCTGGGCAAATTTTGCAAAAAAACATGAAAAAGATATTCTGAAAATCCAACAGGATATCACCGCCATTGCAATCGAAACAGGCCAGCCAACCGCCGAATATAAAAAGGTCGTCGAATTGGTTCGTCGTGGCCAGGCCGAAGCCGCCCGTGCAAAACGCGAAATGATCGAGGCCAACCTGCGTCTGGTTATCAAATTCGCAAAAAAATCCAGCAACCGCGGATTGGGACTGGACTTTTCCGATTTGGTCCAGGACGGCAATATTGGTCTGATGAAGGCCGTTGATAAATTCGATTATCGTCTGGGCAATAAATTTTCAACATACGCCACCAACTGGATTCAACAGGGCATTTCCCGCAGCATAGCGGACCAGGCCCGCACAATCCGCATTCCTGTGCATATGATTGATAATATCCACAAAATCCAGCGCGCCACACGCCAATTCATGCACAAATATGGCCGCCAGCCCACACCCGAAGAATTATCAAAAATCATCTATCTGCCGGTGGACAAAATCCACAAAGCATTAAAAGTTAACCTGAAACCAATATCACTCGAGGCCCCCGTCGGAACCGAGGACGACAGCAGCCGCATTGAAATCATCGCGGACGAAACGGCCAAAAATCCGTTTGTGTCGGCCGCCCAGAAAAACCTGCGCAAAATCGTCACGCAGATTCTGTCGGAACTGGACCCCAAGGAAGAAACTGTTCTGCGTCAGCGTTTCGGTATGAGCACCAACAAAACCAGCACCCTGGAAGAGGTTGGCGAATACATCGGCGTCACCCGTGAACGCATTCGCCAAATTGAACAAAAGGCGTTGCAGAAACTGAAACACCCGACACGCGCACGCAAACTGCGCAGCTTTCTGGAAGATTAACAACCACAAATCCCGCCACCTTTGCGGGATTTTATTTTAACCAAATGGACACAAAATGAACAATGGACATATGATAGCAATCGAAGGCACCGACAAAGCAGGCAAACACACCCAGGTTATGAAAATTCTGGAATATCTGCGCGCGCATGGCATCGCGGCCGAAACACTGGATTTTCCGCAATACAATGCGTTTTTTGGCCGCATGGTGCGTGATTATCTGAACGGCAAATTCGGCGCCACGCGTGATTTACCGGCCGAATACACTATGTTGCCATACGCCCTGGACCGGTTGCAGCACCAGCCCAAAATCGCCACATGGTTGCGCGACGGCAAATGGGTAATTTTGGACAGATACACATACAGCAATTCTTTTTCTGTTGCGAAATACCCACGCGAACAATGGCCAGACAAAATAAAATTTATGGAAGATTTAGAATTCAACCAACTGGGCATAATCAAACCCGATTACAATATATATTTATACCTGGATCCGCGCATATCATACAACATGCGCCACACAGGATTAAAACAATATCAAAACGGCCGCCCAGACATTCACGAAAGCGATTTTAAATTGCTGTACGATGTATCAAACGTATACAAACAAATCGCGACATCAAACCCAACAACATGGACAGTTGTGGACGAAATGCGTCCCGACGGCACCCGCATGGGCATTGACGAAGTATTTTCGCACCTGACCCCGGTGATTGATAAATTAATCACCACCCACAACACAAAAATACGTTGATTATAAAAACGCCCCGATGGGGCGTTTTTGATTACACATGTCCCTTTAATGCGATGTAAATTTGCCCCAAATCTGTTTTGGCCAACGTCCCGGCCAATTTATCTGTACCATCGGCCGCACGCGCCGCATTCAGCACTTTATCAAAACTGCGCACAAATTGCGTTGCCTGTGACCGGAACACCGAATCAGATTTCAACATTTCGCGCACCTGCTTTTTATCCGCCGCAGACATTATTTTCGCAAACCATTTGGAAAATATTGTTTTATCCCCCGCATGATATTTTTTCCACACCACGTCCGGAATTTCCACGCCCGCCGCCCGGGTTAAATCCAACGTCTGCTCATGCAGTTTTTCCAACATTTTATCACTTTGTTTCAGAAAATCGGACGCACTGACCCGCCCATATGTCGCGGCCGACGGCGTGGCACTTATCGCGTCCATCGGCGCAGTGGCGCGTGCAACCATCATTTGTTTATTCAACGTCTGCATGGTATTAACGGCCTTGGTATAATCAGACATCAAATCAATCATTTGTTGACGTGAAGTGCCGGCCAAATCCTCCAGTTTCACGGCAGATTCAGCAATAGTTTCAGTGGATTCCGTCACCGTCTGTTTCATCAGCGCAATTTTTTCATTCAGATTTTCAACAATTTTCTGCAAATTATCGCCAGTATTCACAGAATCACGCGCCAAATCGGGCAGGGCCGAATAATATTTTTCAATCAATTCAGACAGCGGCTGCAATTGCGCCGTGGTTTCGGCCGACATTTTTATCAAATTTTCCGACTGTCCCGACAACTGTGTATGCGCCGTATTCATTTCCATCAATGTTTCGCGCACCCCGGTTGCCATTGCGCGCACAGATTCCGAAAACGCGCCCGCCGCGGTTTTTGTATTTTCCAGCGTGGAATTCGCCACCCCAGACACAGTTTTCAATTCGCCAACAATATCATTTGTGAAACCGGTAATATCTTTGTTGAAATGATTGCACAGTTCGGTCAATTCCTTGGACACATTACGCACAGACGATTCCGTCGTGGTGGCGGACGCCATCAGGCCCTCGACCGCGTCAGTCAATTTGCGCACCTGGGATTCGATGGACGTTTCGGACAAACGCACCTGGCCGGCGACAACATTCGCGGTATTTGTTAAATTATTCACCTGGCTGGTCAATTGTTTTTTTGCCTGTTTCCCAAACGTATCCAATTTGTTCAGATGCCCGTCCAGGGCTTTGTTATTATTTTCCATAATTTCGGCATAATCAGCCGCCGCAGTTTTCACATTTTCAAACCCCGCCGCGGTATTTTGTGTTAACTCGCCCAATTTTTGCTGCATGGCATCATATTCAGCATTTAAATTTTTCATCTGTTCGGTATTGGATTCGAATTCAGATTTCAAATTATCAGACAATTCCGCACCCGACGAAATCCAGTTATCTATATTCGATTGAATTTGTGCAACGTGCGTTGCAACATCTTGATTTGTCATATCAATTTGCGACAATAATTCATTGACTGTGGCGCGGAATTTTTCAGTTGACAATTCCACATCATGCCACCCATTTGAATCCACAACACCACGTAAATCTGACACAGTATTTTCCAACCGCTGGGACATAACCGCTATTTTTTTTGTCGCATCATCAGTCGACGCAACCAGCAGACCATTTTGTGTATCCAAATCATTTTTTAATTCAGTGGCGGCCGCAATTTGCGCCCCCAGCGCGTCACGAATTTTTTGGAAATTCGATTCCATTTTAATCATTTCATCAGCCAGGATATTATTCAACACCCGCACAGCGTCCTGAACCCGGGCACGTTCCGGTTGGGTCATAATTTTTAACAGTGAATTCATAACCTTTTGTGATTTTCGCGACACAAAAAACAACACAACCAGCGCGCACAGCAACAATCCGCCCAAAATTGCGCCACCAATCAAATACATTTGCACAAATTCCATCAATCCCCCCATTGGTTAACTTTGACAATTATCACACACAGCGCCCCAAATCACAATCATAAAACGCCGCGCCAAACCATATATATACCTTGCAGTTCTATGAAATATATACTAGAATCCCAAAAATAAAGCAAGGGCATAATGGCTAAAAAATTCACACTTTCACCGGCCCAGGATACCGCCGCAAATCCCGCGGAAAACGTATGGGTCCAGGCAAACGCCGGCACAGGAAAAACCAGCGTTCTGGTTCAACGACTGTTGCGTATTTTGTTTCGCACCGACCAAATTGATGATTGTGGCATATTATGCCTGACGTATACCAAGGCCGCGGCCGGCGAAATGCGCAACCGTATTTTGCGCGAATTACAAAATTGGGCCATGGCGTCCGACGATGAATTAATTGAATTATTGGACAACGTGTCCGAACGCAAACCCGCGACACTGGACGACATCGCCCACGCCCGCATGGTGTTTTTTAAATACATCGATGACCCAGAATTGTTAAAAATCAAAACAATCCACGGTTTTTGCGAAGAAATCCTGCGCCAATTTCCTATCGAGGCCGGCATATCCCCATCATGGACATTGGTATCAGACGACACACAACGCGTACTATTACAGGACGCATTTTCACACCTGGTCAATTCCACGAATAACGCAACTGTGTCGGACGCATTTTCATATTTGGTGGAACGAATTGATGAAAATCGCATCGGTGATTTAATGACATTGTTGGGCGAACATTATCGTACATTTTTTCAGATAAACGATATTATTAATTATCGCAAATATTTCATTGATACGATTACAGAATTTTTAAAATTAAACGACCCGATTCAGACCGAAATTTCACCCGAAAAACTGCAAAAGATCATCGATTTGGCCACAATCGATATAAATGCATCAAAAAAGCCGGCACAATACTTGATAGACATTGTTAATATTACAAAACAATACATTAACAAAACGGCAGATTTTGAAAAATATAAATCTGCGTATTTAACGCAAAGCGGTACACCCATCAAGAATGTTTCGCGCAAAGATTATCTGACGACCGAACAACAACGCGTATATGACGTAAATCAGTACAATTTATCAAAACAAATCTTTGACGACACAATGGCTATATTCGAATTGTCGGCCGAATTTGCAAAAATTTACGGCAAATTAAAATCCGAACGCAATCTGTTGGACTTCGACGATTTGATTTTATACACAAAAAAATTGTTTTCATCACCGGACACCATGGGTTGGGTTTTGTCGCAATTAAATGTGCACCTGGCGCACATTCTGGTGGACGAAGCCCAAGACACCAGCCCACTGCAATGGGATATTTTACGCATGTTGTCGGGCGATTTCTTTACAGACGGCGACACAAAAAACAACCACCATTCATTATTCGTCGTCGGTGACACAAAACAATCAATATATGGATTCCAGGGCGCGGATCCGCGCGCATTCGCCGCCAGTCGCGACGAAATTTCGAACCAAATTCAACAAAATATGCGTACACTGCAAAATATTCCATTGGTGCAAAGTTTTCGTTCTATGCCGCAAATTTTGTACGCTGTTGACGCATTTTTTAACAACCCAGACGTTCGCGAGCAAACGGGATTTATAAACAATTCGCACAAATGGGCAAAAACGGATCCGAACGCATTTGTGGAATTACACAAACTGGTCGATGCGAACACAACGGACACAAACATAAACGAATACCTGGGACAAATCGCGGACAAAATCCAATCGGTTATAACCGATGACAAATTCAGCCCAAACGACATCATGGTGCTGGTACAAAATCGTGAACCAATGACGCCATTGCTTGTTCGCGAATTAAAACGTCGAAATATCCCCGTCGCAGGCAGCGACCGCATTATTTTGCCAAAATTTCCGGCTATTCGCGACCTGTTAAACCTGACACGTTTTTGTATTAACCCCGACGACGATTTCAGTTTATGTTGTACTTTAAAAAGTCCAATTTTCAGATTGTCCGAACGTGATATTTTTAATATTTGCAAAATTAAAAATGACGAAAATAATACGCGCAAAAACGCATGCAGCGATTACAAACCAACCACTGTTTTTGATGTTTTGTTAAACACCCACCCGGACATTCATGCCCAATTGTCAAAAATGATAAATTGGTCAGCAACAGTGGCCCCATATTCATTTTACACGAACGTATTGGACACAAACAATATTCGCAGCAGCATGATTGCAGCGCTGGGGAACCAGATTGTTGACCCATTGGAAGAATTCCTGACCATATGCCTGGCATATGAACGCACACAATGCGGGACACTGCGGCACTTTTTAAAATGGTTCATCACCGGCGGCAGCACCATCAAACGCGATATGGACACGGCCCCCGGCGTACGCATAGTGACAGTCCACAGCAGCAAGGGCCTAGAGGCCCCCGTAATATTCCTAATCGACACAGTACGCACACCTAAACAGGAACATGTTTTTCCAATAGCCCCGGAAATGCAGTCCGCCACATTACGCGCCCGTGGCGCAAATTTACCATCACCATGGCTATGGTCACCACGAGCAAACAATTCCACCGCCCGCGATCGCGCAGTCGCGTCCACATCAAAAACAAAAATCGCCGAATACTATCGGTTATTGTACGTCGCCATGACGCGCGCGATAAAACGATTGTACATATATGGATTTGCACCAAAAACCAAACCTGCCGCAGAATTGTCATGGCACACCCAACTGTGGCGCGTATTGTCCACAAACGAAAAATCAACCGTCACCGACGAAATCATCAGGATAAACGATGTCTGACACAAAACTGCGCGATATCATATCGCAAATGAAACACACAAAAATCGCAACCGACACAGGTAAAAAAATGCACACGAAAATGCAGGGCATCATCATTTCCGACACCGCCCCACACGGCGACGCTGAAATACGCGCAAAAATCGCACAACGCCCTGAATTGACGCATTTTTTTGCGACAAATTCTAAAACTGAGGTTCCCATCGCAGGTCACATAAACGGCAAATTCATCAGTCGCCGCATCGACAGATTAATCATCGACGACACAAACAAAACAATAGACATTCTGGATTACAAAACAGACACGAACAAGACCGCATTTATTGATAAATACACCGCACAAATCAACGAATACGCCACGTTATTGCGCGACATATATCCGAATTACACAATTCGCGGCTATATTTTATGGCTGCATGATTTTGAATTGACCAAAATCATATAAAAACCTTGAAAAACATCACACAGTACGACTATAATTCAGGCATGTTAACACGGCTGTATATATCTAATATAGTTTTAATAGAAAAACTGAACCTGGAATTCGGTGCGGGATTAAACATTTTGACCGGCGAAACAGGGGCGGGCAAAAGTATTCTGTTGGACGCCCTGGCACTGGCGCTGGGCGCGCGTTCCGACACGGGCCTGGTGCGTCACGGTTGCGACAGCGCAAATGTAATCGCAGAATTCGACACCATTCCCACCACACTGAAAAATATATTGGACGAAAACGGCATTGAATTTGACGACGCATTAATATTGCGCCGTACATTGACATCAGACGGCAAATCACGCGCATGGGTAAACGATATTCCTGTATCGATAAAAACGCTGAAACAAATCGGTGACGAATTGGTGGAAATTCACGGTCAATTTGCAAACCATACACTGCTGAACCCGACAACGCACCGCAATTCATTGGATATATTCGGGACAAAAAACAACCCTGAATACAACGCGTTATTGGAAACAGTTCGCGCAAATTATAACGAATATCACACCGCGCAAAATAAATTGACCGAACTGCAACAAATGTTGGAAAAATCGGCCACAGAACGTGAATTTTTGGAACACAATGTCCGCGAATTGGAATCTTTGAACGTTCAACCGGGCGAAGAAAACGAATTGGCCACCAAACGCGCCACCATGATGAACGCGGAAAAAGACGCGGCAATTTTATCCGACGCCATTGCGGCATTAAACCCACACGGACAATCGCTGTCCGAACACATTTTTGCAGCCGCGAACACATTATTGCATATAAAAACAGACCCAAATCCATACGCTGAACAAATCGACAATTTATACGGCGTGGCCAACGCATTATCTGAAATAGAAGAAAAATTGGCACCCAACGAAATAGACACAGCCGACCTGGATTCAATCGAAGAACGTCTGTTTGCCATTCGTGCCGCCGCCCGCAAATATCGCGTTTCGGCCGACGAACTGCCGCAAACACTGACAAAAATGGCCGCGGAATTAAACACGATTGAAAATTCAGACGCAGAATTAAAAAAATTAACTTCCTGCGTCACCCAGAAAAAAACCGAATTTGATAAATCGGCCACAAAATTAACCGTCGCCCGCACAGCGGCCGCCGAACAATTGCGCGCACAAATATTGGCCGAATTGCCGGATTTAAAACTGGGCACCGCGGATTTCATGGTGGAAATCACGCCATGCGCGCCATCTGCAAACGGGATTGATAATATCACGTTTATGATAAAAACGAACCCGGGCATGCCATTTGCGCCATTGCACCGTGCGGCGTCTGGTGGCGAATTGGCACGCCTAATGTTGGCATTGCGCGTGGTGCTGGCGGATACAAACACTGCGCACACATTCATATTCGACGAAATCGACACAGGCATCAGCGGCGCCACGGCGTCCGCCGTGGGCAACCGGTTAAATCGCCTGGCTGCCACGTCCCAGGCGTTGGTAATCACCCATTCGGCCCAGGTTGCCGGCTATGCCGACAAACATTTCAAAATTGCGAAATCTGTGGAAAATGATGTCACAAAAACAACAGTGACCGAAATCATCGGTGACGCGCGCATAAATGAAATCGCCCGCATAATCAGTGGCGCCGAAATCACCCCAGAATCACTGGCCACCGCAAAAACATTGATAAAAAATTAAACTTTCACAACGCCATCGGCGAATTCAATCGACGCAGGACGTGCACCGTCCGCCCGACTGATTATTTGATTTTTTTCATCACGCACAATTGCATATCCGCGCGATAAAACGCTTTTATAACTTAACGAATTCAACATTTGCCCTAAATGATTCAATCCCTGGGTCATGACCATCATTTTATTTTGCAATATGTTCGGAAACGCAGCCACGGCGTCCATACGCCCACGCGCAGCAACAATTTTCCCGTTAATTATCACATTCAAAGTACGCGAAATATCGTCCAAACGCTGTTGCTGTTCCATCACCAATTGTTTTGGATTTTTTACAACAATGGATTCCACGCGCGCCCGGGCATTGGTCAAACGCGTAGTAAAATTATTCGACAACCTGTGCCACAAATTATCCAATTCCTGAATCAACGACAACTTGGTCGGCACAACCATTTCGGCCGCCCCAGTCGGCGTCGGCGCGCGCACATCGGCCGCATAGTCAATCAGCATCCAATCCGGTTCGTGTCCGACACCGGAAATCAACGGAATTTCACTGGCCGCAGCGGCACGAACAACAATCTCTTCGGAAAAAGGCAACAAATCTTCCAACGCACCGCCACCACGTGCAACAATAATCACATCAACATTTTTTGCACGATTAAAATATTCGATACCGGCGGCAACCTCGGCCGCGGCAGTTGTGCCCTGAACAGTCGCAGGATACAACACAACCGTCACCGGAAAACGTTCACGCAATCTGTTTTGAATATCCTGAAACGCGGCACCGGTCGGACTTGTCACCACGCCAATTCGCTGAGGCAGTCGGGGCAGCGGCTTTTTACGTGCCTGGTCAAACAGTCCCTCGGCGGCCAGTTTACGTTTGCGTTCCTCCAACATTTTCAGGATTGCGCCCACACCCGCCATTTCTATTTCAGACACAATAATTTGATAATTGCTGCGCGCGGGATACGTTGTAAAACGCCCGGTAATAATAACCTCCAACCCGTCTTCTAATTTAAACGGAACGGGCGTACCGCGCCAAATAATCACAGATATGGCCGCCCCAGCATCCTTTATCGTCATATACATATGCCCGGACGTGGCGCGCGTAATCTGCGACAATTCACCACGCACACGAATGCGCGGGAACGCCGTTTCCACGACGTTTTTCAATAACGCAGACGCATCAGTCACGCTAAACACTGTATCCGGCTGGACAAAAGGTTGTGGTTTTTCCAACATAATTAACGCCTATCAAGTTCTTTTTTAATTTCCGCAATAAATTTTTCTTTATTGGGTGTTTTCATATCACCCATACGGCGATTAATCGGCGTTCCCAATTCATACGGCACGCGCAGCGGCGCAAACTGATCCCCGGTGGTATCAAACGGAATATCCAATTCACGATTGTGCAAAAACACCACAGGCGCATGTTCCCACGCCCCCAACTTTATCGCAGACGGTTGCCACACGGTATCCCCACCATACAAATTATAAATGCAAATCGTGGACAGGGCACAAAAACCCTTGGGATACGGGACGAACCCCATAAACGGCATATTGCCAACATATTTTTTGCGAAACGCTGCGTCTTTGAATTTATTGCGCAACACGTACGAAATATCATACAATGTATATTCAGCGTCGAATTTATCCAGCATTACGCTGTCAATTCGCTGTGCTGTTTCCAAAACTTTGCGGGTTGCCGCATCATATTTTTCCAAATAATCATTCATAATGCGTTAATTATAGCACATCTGGCATTAAAAACAAGTTTATCTGCTGCCGCGTCCCAACGCCCGCAACGAATTAACAAAAACCACATAGCCCAAATCAATACCCAACCGTCGCGCAAAAGTATACGCACGTTTAAATTCGAAATCGCTGCTGTTATAATCGCCCACTTTGTCATACGGAATTTTTAAATATTCCCCATCATCACCCACAAATTGGTCAAAGGTCAAATCCAGTGGTTCGCCCGTAAATTTATTTTCCAACCACACATGATCCCACTTGTCCCCGACTATCAGTTTTAATCGCCAAACTTCGTCCCCATCTGGCATACGAAATAAATGATTCCACGTATAACTGGCAATACCACAAAAACCAGCAGAATACGCCCCATGCGCAACACGGGCCTGTTCATATTTTTGTTGTAAAACCCGCCTGCGCAAACGCGTGTCACAAAACGCCCTGCGGAAATCGCGCACCATACACGACATATCATATTTCGGATTAAAATCGGACGGCAAATTTAACCATTGTGATTGTACCTGGTGCACCAATGATTCAGTGGCCTCATTATACCGCATCATATCAACCATATTATAACTCCGTCAACGGCCAACGGGGGCGGGGCGCCACAGGCGACGTGACAACGCGTCCCAACCTGTAATTTTCCAACCCGGCCCACGCAATCATGGCACCATTATCCGTGCACAAATTCATCGGTGGCGCAGCAAACACCACACCATGCGCCGCCGCCAAACGTTCCATCGCACTGCGCACAGCACTGTTTTTCGCAACACCGCCCGCCACCACCAAAGTTTTTGGCGCGGCCGCAATCACCCGCGAATCAGCATACGCGTTTTCCAACCGATTAATAATGCAATCAACCACAGCCGCCTGGAACGACGCACAAAAATCGTTTATATATTCATCACTGTACGGCGGTGTTTGCCGCGACAAAAACGTACGCGCAGCCGTTTTAATTCCACTGAACGAAAAATCACACCCAGGCCGGTCGCACAACGGACGCGGGAAATGAAACGCACGCGGATTCCCGGCCGCAGCACGTTTATCAACAACCGGCCCACCGGGATACCCCAATCCCAACATTTTTGCAACTTTATCAAATGCCTCGCCAGCACTGTCGTCCAGCGTTTGACCAATCATTTCATACTGGCCAACACCGCGCACCAATAAAATCTGGCAATGCCCGCCCGACGCCAGCATCAACAAATACGGAAAATCAACATTGGTCGCGCCGTCCGCACCATTTGCCGCCGCTGCATGTAAACGCGGAACCAGGGCGTGACCCTCCAGATGATTAACGGCAACCAACGGTTTGCCTGTTGATTGCGCAATACCTGTTGCGGCCAACCAACCAACCAACACGCCACCTATTAACCCAGGCCCGGCCGTCGCAGCAACAACATCGATATCATCAATCGATTTGCCAGCCGCGTCCAAAGTTCTGTGAATAACGTCATCAATCGCCAAAATATGCGCACGCGCCGCCAATTCAGGCACCACCCCGCCATACTTTTGGTGTTCAGGAATTTGCGAATAAATAATATGTGCCAAAATATTACGGTCAGAATCCACCACAGCCGCCGACGTTTCATCACACGATGATTCTATGCCCAAACACAATGTCGCGCGTGGCGTGGCACCATCATGCTCGTCACCATGCAAAGTGCCCATATCCATCTGAATAATTTTATCCGTATTCATTTTACTTCCACCAACATAATTCCCAAATTATTTTTATTTTCTGCGCGCGCACGGGCATATTGATAAAAATCCACGTCCATCACACGCCCATATTGCGACGACGCATGCCGCAATACACCGCCCGGCAATAAAAATCCCATATGCCGCACGGCTAAATCAGTACCTATTTTACCACTTTTTTCAAATTGTCCAGAAATAAATAACACTATCATGGGTTTTGTCACATTTATCCCAGCCACTTGTTCATACGGGATATAATTCAAATCAACCGCCACAGGCGCAAAATCTGAATCAATTCCATGCACGGCACGCAACCAACTTTGTTTATCAATCACCACATGACGCACAGACACATCACCATATTGTTCTGTCACATCAGTCACCAAATCTGCATTGTTTGCCAACCAATCAGTTTCAATAAAATGATTACGATTTACAAAATCAACAACGCCGCCTTTGTACCTGATTTTATTTAATTTTTGTACATCACCGCCCGCCAACGACGTTTCCACAAACGTCACACAATCAAACGCATCATCGCGAACAAGTGGATCAGAATCAGGCGCAACACCTTCGCCCAATGGATCGGCCACATATGCCGCCCCCAAATATTCACGCCCAGGGTCATCAATGTCGCACACCGCGCACCCAACCAACGCGAATAAAAACATCAGCCATTTCATGATTAATTATTTTGATTCACCAAAATCCCAGTATTGCACAACGACACAGCGTCCCGCACAGCCATCTCGCCACTTCCCGGCAGGGTTGCAACCTTGTCCACACATTGAACCAATAATTCCAAATTATCTGTACTGGCAATAATAATCTGGGCGGCGGTTGTGCGTCGCGCCACATCAGCGGCACGCCATTGCCGCAAATTTCCATTTTCCAAATCACTGGATTTCATGGCAAAGAAAAACACCACAACCACAAAAATCAAAACAGCAATTCCGATAACAATTTTTAAAATTTTTTTAAACGAATTCATATGCGCCACCACAATCTGCTATTCACAACGGACCAACCACAAATCATAATCCGCATTTTGCACAGGATTATCACCGGGTTCATTCGCGCTGGTCCAACCGCTGTAAATTTTCCCCTCGTCCGATTTGTTAATTTCGATAAACATGTAAAAATCCTGGGCATCAAAAGGATCCGTTTGCTTGCACGAACGCACCACCATGTCCAATTTTTCAAACTGCGTCGGCACGCCAACGGGCAGGGCAACCGTCTGCACTTTACCGGCGGCCTTGTTCATAATGCGCACAACGGCGGTTTGTCTGTCAACATATGCGTCCGCCGGACGCGCCGCCCCAAACACAGCCAAAATCAAACCAAACAAAAATAATTTTTTCATAACAAATATTTTACAGACACACGCCCCCAAAGTCAAATCGTTAATCGCCCAGCGCCCCAAAACAAAAATCCCGCACACAGCGGGATTTTTGTTTACAATAATTTCGCACAAAATTATTTGTCTTCTGCTTTGGCCGCTTTTTCAGCAGACGCCGCGGACAAATCTTCGACAATACGTGCCTTTTTACCGGACAATCCACGCAAAAAGAACAATTTTGCACGACGAACTTTACCTGTGCGAACCTTTTCAATTTTTTCAATCGCAGGGCTGTACAGCGGGAATTTACGTTCCACACCAACACCATACGATTCACGGCGCACTGTAAAGGACGCATTATTCCCGGCACCACCATCGCGCGCGATTACGACACCTTCGAAAACCTGGATACGGAATTTATCGCCATCTTTGATTTTCACGTGTACTTTTACTGTATCACCGGCCTTGAAATCCGGGATTTTTTTATCGCCACGCAGTTTTTCAATTTGTGCCTGTTCAATTTTTTTAATAATGCTCATTTTTCATTTTCCTTTATTAAATCCGGACGACGTGATTTTGTTATTTCGTCCGATTGTTGTTTCCGCCATCTTTCTATATTGCCGTGATGGCCAGACAGCAGGACTTCTGGGACATTACGTCCACGCCATGCCGACGGGCGGGTATATAACGGCCATTCCAACCCCCCGATTTCAAAACTTTCATTGCGTGTGGCCTCGGCGCCACCGCCCAGGACATTATCCATCACACGAACCACGCTGTCAATAAAAACTTGCGCGGCAATTTCGCCACCCGACAGTATATAATCGCCAATGGACAATTCCATTATGTTATACTCGTCTATGACCCGTTGATCAATGCCTTCGTATCGGCCACACAACAGGGTATAATTCGCATCACGTACCGCGGCAAATTCGCGCACCATTTTTTGCGTCAATTGCGGTCCACGCGGCGAAAAGTATATGATTTTACCGCGATTTTTAATCGAATCAATTGCGTCACCCAAAACATCTGCACGCATAACCTGGCCAACGCCACCGCCGAATTGTTCGTCATCGACACTGCCATAGTTGTCATGTGCAAAATCGCGAATGTTTATGGCATCATACGACCAAACCCCATTGGACAGCGCACGCCCAACAACCCCGCCACCCACAGTGCCGGGAAACATTTCCGGAAAAATGGTCAGTATATTGAAATGCATGTTTAACGCTGTTTGCCCCCACAGTTTTTACACAAATAATCCGCCAACTTTATCACGATATCGGTCATATGTTCGTCGGGCAACGCCGCCGAACGAATAACCTTGATACGACCTGGAACCTCGCGCAATACAGAATGTTCCAATTCCAGCCCGTCCAGATATTTCAACACATGGCACGACGCCATATCAGCGTCACATCTGTTGAAAACACTTTTACGCCCCATTGAATCAAAACGAAAGACAACCTGTATAGATTTTTTATTAATATTCGGCATTAACTTTCCACCTTTGTATATTGATATAACAAAATTATTTTGATTTTTGCCACACACGTTTATAAACATGCACCAAACCGCCATCAAAATAAAATTTACCGTCCATAAACAAACGCTGACCATTGCAATCCGGCAAATTACCATACTGATTTACAATATACGGACATTTTGCCCCAGACGGAATAATTCTGTATCCATCATCAGTGTATTTATAATTGGCAAATACAGGACACACATGCACACACGGACAACGCCCAGCACGAATAACCCCACGTGGCACATAAACACGGTCTTTGACATCTTCTAAGACAAATGGTTTTGGCATCATATTGTTTTCACCCTATAATTTTACAATTTTATTATCAAAATCCACATTTGCACCAACAAACGAAACAAAATCGCCGTTATCCAGTTCGATAATATCGCCGGCCCCAAAATTTTGAAATCCGGCAATGCGCCCGATTTCCACACCATAGCGCAGCACACGCATACCAATTAAATCGGCCTGATAATATTCCCCAGCACCCGGCGCCGGCAAATCATCACGATTGATAAACAATTCAACACCACGCAACATTTCAGCCGCATTGCGGTCATTCACACCATCAATCCGGGCGATAATAACAGACGACGACGGCACCACGCGCACGAAATGAAACGCCCCATCTGGAACATGCGTCCCATGCACCCGCAAATCTTTCATATCAACGGGTGTGGCGGTATATGTTTGGACACGAACCTCGCCCCGGACGCCCTGGGGTGCGACAATTTTCCCGACCAAGATTTGTTTACCGTTATCGTGCATTTTCTTGTTTTTTGTCCGCCAATTTTTTCCGCAGCAATTCAAAGAACGCAAACGGATTTTCATGTTTTTGATCCGCCAGATATCTGCAATACACCGGCATAGCAGGGCAATCGCCATACTGATAAACGTAAATTTTACTGTTTTTATACGCAGATATTTTCAATTGACGTTGAAATTCAGCATTTTGTTGCG
The DNA here is from genome assembly GCA_944392815.1 of uncultured Alphaproteobacteria bacterium. GTDB lineage: Bacteria > Pseudomonadota > Alphaproteobacteria > Rs-D84 > Rs-D84 > Enterousia. The sequence continues at coordinate 40,473 of CALXXY010000003.1, forward strand.
AATAAGTGCATTCAATATCTGGATTAATTGGACATTTTGGCATTTATCAACCCCATACATTCGAAAACTATGCCCGGGAAATCCCGGGCATATTGCAAAATTATTCGGCAACAGGTGCAGTTTCTTCTGCAGCAGGCGCTTCCTCGGCCGGGGCACTTTCTTCGGCTGGCGCTTCGGCGGCCGCCTTGGCAGCGGCCTCGGCTGCGGCTTGTTCTTCGGCTATTTTGGCCAATTTTTCCTGTTTATCTTTGATTTTCATCAAAGTTTTTTCTGACTGTTGATTTTTCTTGGTCTGATTTGGCACCACACGTGCAGCCACCAACCCAGCATTCGCCAGAAAACGATACACACGGTCAGATGGTTTTGCACCCTTGGCCAACCAATCTTTGATTTCATCAATTTTTAAAATAACGCGTTTTTCGCTGTCGCGCGGCAACATCGGGTCATATTTACCCACAGTCGCCAAAATATTGCCAGAATTACGCGCATTGCGTGAATCCGTGACAACAACATGATAATACGGGCGTTTTTTTGCACCGAAACGCGCCAATCTGATAACAGTTGCCATAATTTTGCTCCTTTTTTCATTAACTGTTTAACCCCATACAGAAAACCACACACCAAAGACGAACACTCGTCAGATGATGTACCAAGTGCATACCGCACACTGGGATAACTGTGATGGCAATCTTTGGGATTTGCGTTGGCTATTTTGTACTAAAAAACCGAAAAAGTCAAATATTTTATGTATTTTTATAATGCAAACAAAAATATTCTTTTGTATACTTACATTCGCGAAACAACAATCAAAAGGAGAAAACATGAAAAAATTATCCGCATTGGCATTGGCCACCATCGCATTGACCGCATGCGGCGACAACGCGCCAACACCGGCCGATTTCGCCACAATTGAAACAGAAATTCAAAATTCTGCCACCGCCGACACACCAATTTCCATTGTTGCCCTGGGCGCAAATGGCGACTATGTAATCGCTTTGCCGGCGAACGAAACAGTGACGGCCATTGCCGCGAAAAAGAAATCCGTCGCATTCCTGTCCGTTGAAAATCCGGCGCAATACGTGACCGAGGGCAAATGTTTACTGAACATCATTCCACAAAACACAATGATGGCAATGAACACCCCAGAAAACAAATGTAATTTCCGTTTGTTCTGTGGCACAGCCGACGACATCAACAACAACGAATTCTATGCAGTTGAACTGTGTTCGGAATAATAAAAACACAAAAATAAAAAATCCCGCAAATGCGGGATTTTTTATTAATACCAACCGCGCAATTTCATAGCGGCCGCCACACGTTTGATTGAATGCATGTATGCGGCTTCGCGCATAGACACATTGTATTCTTCTTTGATTTTATAAATCGCATCAAACGCAGATTTCATCGCGGCGATTTCTTTTTGTTCCACTTCGGATTCAGGCCAATAATACCCATACCGGTTTTGCACCCATTCGAAATATGACACAGTCACACCGCCGGCGTTTGCCAAAATATCCGGAACAACCGTCACACCGTTTTTCAGCAAAATTTCTTCGCCGTCCAGTGTTGTCGGGCCGTTGGCGCCTTCGACCACCAGTTTTGTTTTAATCAATGGCGCAGTATCATCATTGATTGTATTTTCCATCGCACACGGCGACAACACATCAACGTCCAGCCCCCAGAATTCTTCGGCACTGATTTCTGTCGCACCTGGGAATCCCTGGATATTGCCTTTGTGTTGCGCCTTGTATTCCATTAACGCATCGATATCCAACCCGCCTTCGTTATACAGCGTCACATTCCATTCGGCAATCGCAACAATTTTTGCGCCCATATCATGCGCACATTTCGCGGTAAAACTGCCGACATTGCCAAATCCCTGAACAGCAATACGCGCACCACGAATGTCTTTGCCTTGCTTTTTCAACGCTTCGCCCATGATAATGGAAATCCCCAGGCCTGTTGCCTTGCCACGACCCAAAGATCCCGCTAATTCAACGGGTTTGCCTGTAAATGTACCAAACGCAGATTCACCAGATAATTTGATATATTCGTCCGTCATCCACGCCATAATCTGGGCGTTGGTATTAACATCAGGGGCGGGCACATCGCGCTTTTCACCCAAAATAGGATAGATCGCATCAACATATCCACGACACAAACGTTCCAATTCACCGGCGGACAATTCTTTTGGATTAACGATAACGCCACCTTTGCCGCCGCCATACGGAATGCCGGTCACAGAACATTTAAATGTCATCCAAATGGACAGGGCAGCAACCTCGTCCCGGGTCACATTTTGATGGAATCGAATTCCACCCTTGGACGGGCCCACAGCGGTATTATGCTGGGCACGGAACCCAGTAAACACGCGCACAGAACCATCGTCCATTTTAACAGGAATCGACACTTCGACCATACGTTGCGGATATTTTAAAATTTCATAAACGTCCGCCGGCATGCCCAATTTTTCACACGCGACACGCACACGCTGCTGTGCAGCAATTAACGGATTTAAATTTTCATTTGCCATAACTTTTCCCCTTTATTGGTTTGCATACAGCAATGAAAAATCCTAGAACCATAGTATAAAAAAATCAATCACAAAATCATTACCGCCGGTTTACAGCACGCAAAATTGGATTCAGCATTACAACCAATACAAATGCCAACGCAAAAAACAAAATAATTGTTGGAACGATACCGAAACTATCCAGTATTGGCTTTAACAAAATCATTATTACGCCAGACACCCCACTTTTTATCATAGAACCAATTGAAATAACCGTGCCACGTTCATGCGATTCCGTGCGTTCATGAATAAAACCATTAAACACTAATTTTACCAACGCCTGGACGGCCGGCACAATCGCCATAATCACACACAACACATAAACAATTGGCATATTACCCGCGGCCCAAATTGCGCCCAACGCTGCCCCAAAACCAGCAAAAATCCATATTACTGACAACCACAGGGTTTTATTATTGCCCAACCGTTCAATTGATTTATACGCAAATTTATAACACAACATGCGCGCCACATTGTTTATCCCCAGAATCACACCAAACAACGCCACCGGCACCAACGCCGCAACCATAACGGGCTGCATCAACCACAGCACAATTGTAGCAAATGTCCCATACAATGCCGAATACAGCATCAGTTTTGGCAACTCTGGGTGCCGGGCCGTCATACTAACAATTTTCAAACAATCCCGCAGCGGGCTGGATTCTGGGGCAACCTTGCGTTTTACTTCTGTTATTTCTGGGATAAAGAACAGTATTAAAAACATAATCAATGCCGCCATAGCATTTACCGCCAAAACTAAATTTTGACTGATTGCGAATAACGCGCCACCAATCAAAGTTCCAACCATTGTCCCAGCTGTGCCAATCGTATTAACTGAACCATTTTCGCGCAAATACGTCTTTTCTGCACCATCGCGTTTCAGCAAATCATATATGTATGCTTCTTTGGTTCCGCTGAACAGCGCAGTTGCCACCCCCAATCCGGACTCGCACAACAGCACCGCCCAAAAACCAGTTCCAAACAATAATATTGAAAAAGACAAAAACGTCGCAAGCGCGCCCAAAATCAATATTTTCCGCCGCGAAAAAACATCTGCCAAATACCCACTGGGGATTTCAAACAAAAACGCGACAATGCGAAATATTCCCTGAATCATAAAAAAATCGCCCAATCCGACCCCTTTGTTTTGATAAATCAAAACGATAACAGGCAATATTGGAACAAACAGATGGAAAAATTCGGCAACCTTCAAAATCCATAACGCGGTTTTCGTTTCCCGCGACAACATAGACATTTTGTGGTCTTTTTATTTTTATTGGTGCGCGACGCGAGGATACCCGACTCACACCAACCCAAACGTATTTCTGGTGCGGGCGAAGGGAATCCGAACGATTAAGCACCCGACGCGCGCCGTTATTAGGCGCAAGTCGTTGGTGCGCGACGCGAGGATACCCGACTCACATCAGCCCAAATAAATCTCTGGTGCGGGCGAAGGGAATCGAACCCTCGTCTTCAGCTTGGGAAGCTGACGTGCTACCATTATACCACGCCCGCGCACTGCGTGATTCTATACCACGCACAAAAAAATGTCCAGTTTTTATTTTTTATCTGCTTTGCGAATATACATTTATTGGACGCCTGTCCCAACTCGCATTTTCTTTGACAACACGTGCAGGGTTCCCAGCAATAACACAATTTGGTTTGTCAAATGTTCCGCTTACCACCGCACCAGTGCCAATAATGCACCCATCTGCAATTTTTGTATTTTTGCATATTGTGGCACCATAACCAACCCAGACATGATTTCCAATTGTCACATATTTGCCAAAATTTGTCACATTACCCTGCATATCTGTAATCGTATGCGTATCACTGGCCCAAATAATAATTTTTTCTGAAAACTGACAATCTTCGCCTATGGATATATTGACATTATCTTCGCGCACACGAATATCAGCAGAAACAAACGTAGTTCCAGCCCCAACAGATAAAGAACAATTATTGCAATCGCCAGCCCCAAACCCCAGGTGTACCGCCAATCCCCCACCCACAGAATCGATACGTACACGGTTATTATCACCATAAATGCTCAATTTTGGTACAGAATGTTTCCCAACCACAACATCGTTGCCAACACCATGAATTCCGCGATAATTTTTAATACTATAACTGATAATCTTTATGCCGAACACATATATATGAACACGTCCAGAATCACTAATCGTCTTTTTTATAATGCGCATATCCCCCCCCCATTATCGTTGCTTTGCATTTAATTCGCGCTGTAATTTTTCAAATTGTGCAGGTGCGGCCCGCAACAGTTTTCTGTTTGGATTGCTGCGCGCCATAGATTTACGCAATGCCGCCAATTTTCCCAAAATCGTAAACGCCCCGCATGATTTCGCACAATTTTCCGCCGATGAAATCATCGCCAACAATTGATTCCAATCTAATTCGCGTTTTGCGTCCATTATTTTCCTGTACCACCAGTTGGAATTTGTAAATTTTGATTTGGGAAAATCAAATTTGGATTTTCGATATTATTACGTTCGGCGATTATACTGAACAACACGCCACGACGCAGGAAATTGCGCGCAATAATCCACAAACAATCACCACGACGCACAGTATAATACGTATCGTCATCACCGGTCATTTCCGGCATAGTAAATTTATGATTTACTTCGGCAATAGTGCGCCCATCGCCATCATGCAAACGCACAGTCAATTTATATTCCTGGCCAGATTTTAAATCGCCAACGTCCGCACCCAATCCAAAATGTTTGTAATCAGAAACGCGTGCAAACCCCAGATATTTATCGTCCAACGACAACGACACACGCAACCGTGGCAATGAATCACCCGTCACCACAATACGCCCAGTATCCAGATAGTCAATTTTGGACACAACCAAATCGCCATCAACCAACATAGTTGGTGCCTGCAACAAAGTGCTGCCATCATCTGTCATCAATAACGATACAGAATTTTGATATCCACGTTCAGAAATATACACAAACACATTTTCATCAGATTTCACATTTCCACGAATGCCAATCAATGAAATTGTATAGTTTCCTGCCTCAAACGCACGGGCGGGCGAATACACAAACTCGCCATTTTTGTCTGTGCGTTCTGTTGCAACAATTTCGCCATTTATAACAATGGAAACACTGTCATCTGCGACCCAACGTCCCGCGACAACAACTGTACCCTGGGGTTCAATACGCACAATATCAAACGTCGGCACGCTGACCTGTTCAAACGTTTCGGCCACAATACGTGTTGTTGGTTCTGCGACCGGTGGCACAACGACGACAGTATCACTTGGGCGATGAAAAAACGCCACCCATACCGCCACCAACACAACAAACACAGCACACAGAATAGGGAACCAATACGCAGCCACCCCACCACGACGCGTTTCTTTTTTCTGACCCGTCGGATTTTTATCTGCATCATGTGTCGGATTTGGACGGGCAAAAATATTCAGCGTTTTCAAAAAACGCCGCGCAAAAGTACGTCTGTTTTCCATCCAATCATTTTGCTGCGCAATTGCACTGTCAATCAAATCGTCCGTTGAACGTTTTGTTTTTCCCATACTAGATTTATTGCTGGCGACCATACTGAAATCTCCTGATAAATTATTAAATTTAATCTTTGGACAAATTATTGCAAATATAATTTCTTTGTCAACTTATTTATGATATAATAGGGTGTTAATAAAACGGGGAAATTCATGAAAAGAATAGGCATCATGACAACCGGCGGCGATTGTTCCGGTTTGAATACAGTAATCCAGCGTTTATACCGTGGCGCAACATTGCGTGGTTGGCGCACCATCGGAATTCTGGACGGCACAGACGGCCTGTGCACAACGCCACCAATGGTTCTGGAATTTGACAACGACACTTTACCGATTGAATCGGCACGCCTGGCGGGCAGTTTTCTGCACAACGGTCGCGCGGGCGCATTAAATTTTGAAACCGCGGCCGAAACGGGAAAATTGTCACAATTTAATAAACAATTACGCAAATCATTAACAGATTTAAAACTGGACGCGTTAATTTTAATCGGCGGCAATGGCAGTTTATCACTCGCATGGCGCAATCGCGACATATATTCAGATCTGCAACTGATATGCATTCCAAAAACAATTGATATGGATATCCCGCTGACCGATAAAACAATCGGATTCAACACTGCGGTTCAACAATTAACATCTTTCTGTGATCAATTAATGTTAACCGCCCGCAGTCATCACCGCTGGTTTGTGGTGCAAACAATGGGGCGCGACTGCGGCCAGTTGGCTTTAAATGCAGGCATTGCAATCGGCGCAACCGCGATATTAATTCCAGAAATAAAATTCGACGTAAATTCATTAATCGAACACATAAAAAATTTCCCACGCGATTATGGAATAATCCTTGTATCCGAAGGCATATCCCTGCGGGGACATTCTGGCCGCCCGGCGGATATGATATCCCGCAAATTAACCGCGGCAAAAATATGCAATCGCACCGCATACCCCGAACACACCCAGCGTGTTGGCGACACCACCGCAGCGGACAGAATCCTGGCCGCCCGCATGGCGGATTGTGCACTGCGTGCAATTGAAAATAATGAAACATATGTAATGACGGCGATCAAGGATTGCAAATGCGAAACGGTCAGTTTGGCGGACTTTTTCGCGGCGGGCGACGTGACGGCCGACCCCAATATTCCAGATTTACAAACGTCCGACGCATATGTATCACCGGACGACCCATTACTGGACATCGCAACCAGCATGGGCATATACCTGGGCGAAATAAAATAATCCCACACCACGTGGGATTTTTATATTTCTTGTTTTTATTGAAGTCAATGGGGACATTGTTTTCGGGACCTAGAAAATCCTGTAAGTATACACCCTGGAAGAAAACAAACACTGCTATTGTCGTATGATTATATTACTATCGCACAGGATGCCTGTTCAGATGGCTATATATCCGCCGGTACAGCCACCAGTTGCCTGGCACCCAATCCGGGCGGTTCGTGCATAATGTACGCCCCGGTGGGCGTATCGTATACAGACGCCACCGGCACATATGAATTCGAACAACCCTGCGCCATGGAATAAAATACAAACCGTCGCGTTCTAAAATGCCCACCGCCACCGGGTCCCGCGCAAACATAGTTTGCGTGGGTGGTTCCAGGGCGGGGGGGGGGGTGACGGTCGTCAGACCGTCGGGGGGTGGAGCACAATGACCACCCCATCGCAGAACAAAGTTCCCCTCTACGGAGGGGTGGCACGTAGTGCCGGGGTGGTATCCCGCGCCATTGGCGCGGACAACATCTACACTCTACACTCTAAACTCTATTATTCCCGCGCCGATGGCGCGGGAATAATACTACATAACCTTGCCCTGGGTGGGGTAAAACGTCAATTGGATTTTTTCCCATTTTTCAAATTCATTGGTGGGCAACATTTTAAATGGCTGACAAACATTTATCGCACTGCGAATAGTATCCAACACATACGCAAACGCAGGATCCGTTTCTGCACGCGCGGCTGATTCAAACCACACGTCACGCACGGTACCATTCCGCCGCATCGTCAAATGTGCCACTGCACGAATATCGCCAATGTCATCGCGCGTTGTGTCAATTGTCCAACACCGCGTCATCGCCACACGCAACGCGTCAACCACAGATACCGTCAATGTTCTGTCTAATGACACAACCTCGCGATTAACACGGATAACCGTTTTTTTCTTTTTCGGTTTTTCAACCGTTTCGTCGGATTTAACAGTATTCACCACGGGTTCCGGTATTTCGGGCGCATCCGGCGCACTGTCCACCAAACTGGGCGCAACAATTGGTTCGGGCTCGCTATCTGCGGGCTGCGCCTCGGGCTCAGGCGCCTTGACCGGTGCGGGCGGGGTGGGGGTGGCGGCATCGCTGTCATCGTCCATTTCCGCATCAGCATTCACATTATGCAAAATTGTTTCATCGCCACTGACCCGCACAGAGCCCAAATCAATTTCCAAAATTTCAATCCTGTCCGGGGCAACCAATCCGGCGCGTTCAACCACCACGGCAAACGACGTCAGCATTATCGCCAACAATGCCAAATGTCCGCACACAGACATCAAAAAATTTTCCGATGAAAATCTGTCGCCAAATTTCATGTTTTATATCAATTATTCCGCATCTATTTCTGTGCGCAGTCCAACACGTTGAAAACCCGCATCCTTTAATTTCCCCATAACAGCCATCACCGCGCCATAATCAGCCGCCGCGTCGCCATTTATCATTATGGTCAAATCAGGATTTTCCCCGCGCATCGCAACCACACGTTTAACAACATCGTCACGCGTCAATTCAGTCGTTCCCACATAATAACGCCCGGCCGCATCAACGCTGATTTGAATGGCGTGATCATTACCGGTCAAAGCAGAATTTCCCGCCCGTGGCAAATTTAAATCTATCCCTGTGGTCAACATAGGTGTTGTCACCATAAACACCGCCAACAACACCGTCATAATATCAATCATCGGCGTCAGCGAAATATTGACATCAGTATTTCTGTATCTTCTGCGTGTCATGGGGTACACCTATTTATGTTTAAAACTTTTGGCCTTTAATTCTTTGACATGTTCGGTCAAAACATCATACAGGTCATCTGATTTTTTACTGAAATATTGATACGCAATCGCCGCAGGCACCGCCGCAATCAACCCCAACGCGGTCGTCCCCAGCGCAGTCGCCAACCCCGGTGCAATAACACCAATTGACACAGATTGATTTACACCAATCGACGCAAACGAATCCATCACGCCCCAAATCGTACCGAACAAACCGATAAAAGGCGCGACATACGACACCATGGATAAAAACCACAAATTTTTATCAAACGGCCGAATTAATTTATCCGCGATAATGGATAAATTATCATTGGCCCTGACCTGGACAGGGTGCTTTTTCTGTCCGTGCCACATACGAATTTTTTCAATAATCACAGCCCATGAAATAACACTGCCCAACACCAAAACGATTGATATAAACAGCGTCATCAAATCGCCTGTAAATAACGTAGTCAAAGAAAAAGTATTCGTCATTATTTATTCCCCCATATTAAAATTATTCCCGAAACGGCGCGGCCACACTTTCTGGAATCCGCTTTGGTTGCATATCGGCCCCTATATACGCCGCTGTCCCAGACAGTATAGCACAAATTTCACCATCTTTCACGAATTTTTGTTCAACCGACATAGACGCCGCGCCAAATTTAGTCACAGTTGTTTCAACAACAAACTCGTCGCCCAAAAACAACGGCCGCACATAACGAATGCTTAAATCGCGGATAACAAACCCCACATCGCCATCTGGGAATTTTATACCACGTAAAATATTCATACGTGCGCGTTCTGCGATTTCGATATATCGTCCATGATACGCGATACCACCCGCATCAGTATCTGCATACGCAATCGCAAAAGGAAAAGTATACGTTTTCATTTTTTATTTCCCCACAATTAAAAAAACATGAAATTATTTGACCAAACCCAAATGTGCATAGCCCGCATCAGTCACTACGCGTCCACGCGGTGTACGCTGGATAAATCCCAATTGCATTAAATATGGTTCGATAACGTCCTCGATAGTATCGGCGGGCTCGGACAATGCCGCCGCCAGATTTTCAATCCCAACCGGTCCACCGGCATAGTGCCGCACAATCGCATTCATGTATTCACGGTCCATTTCGTCCAAACCACTGGCGTCAATATGCAATTGCACCAACGTTGTATTAATCGTATCGGCGGAAATCACATCACGCCCCAGGGCGGTGGCGAAATCACGTGCACGCTTTAATAATCTATTGGCAATACGTGGCGTGCCACGCGCACTGCGTGCCAGCATATTGGCGCCATCTGCATCAATTGGCGTTCCCAAAATATTCGCACTGCGCATGATAATTTTTGCCAAATCATCGGGCGAATAAAACGACAAACGTAAATCTATGCCAAATCGGTCGCGCAACGGATTAGATAATAACCCAGTCCGCGTGGTTGCCCCCACCAACGTAAACGGGGGCAGGTCAATCCGCACACTTTTGGCAGACGGCCCTTCGCCCAGCATGATATCCAGTTTAAAATCTTCCATCGCGGAATACAAAACTTCTTCGATTGCAGTTGGCAAACGGTGAATTTCATCGATAAACAACACGTCCATCGGTTCCAGCGACGTCAGTATCGCCGCCAAATCACCCTGTTTGGTTAACATAGGCGCGGCAGTCGCCCTGAAATTGGTTCCCAATTCATTCGCGACAATATGCGCCAACGTTGTTTTTCCCAACCCCGGCGGCCCATACAGCAAAACATGATCCATGGCCTCGCCCCGGGATTTCGCGCCCGAAATGAACACAGACAAATTCTGTTTCAACGCATCATGCCCGATAAAATCAGACAACGTACGTGGCCGAATTGTTGCAGCCATATCGTCCGGGATATTTGGATCCAAAAAACGTTCAGTATTATTTTGCATATCCATTTATTAATTATAACAATTTGTCATCTGCATTTTCACGCCCGACATACGCCTTTAAATCATTATACATCTGGCGCAGGTCAGCAGGTTGCGCATAATGTTCATCTGCATTTTTAACCCGAATAGTTTCCAAATCAATTTGCGCCTGTTTTTTCAAAACCTGGGTCAGATGCGTTGCAAACGCTTTTGCTTCATCAGATTCATTTGCGCCCTGCAACAACAACCCACGATTTGGACGTGGCGATAAAAATGCAAAATCGGCAATCGTCGGATCAGGCGACACCAACGCAAACCCAGAAACCTCGGGCCGGCGCATCATCGCCTGCAACACGTACCACGCCCCCAATTGATTCCCAGCCAACCATATACGATCGCTGTCTTCATTTTTATTTTGAATCCAATCAATTACCGTCGCGATATCCAGCATATTTTCAGCCGTGGTTCCGATTGCGCCCTCGGAATTATTCACACCCCGATAATTAAAACGAACAACAGAAAACCCGATGTCCATAAACGCACGAAACATCGCATACGACACGCGGTCATTCATATGACACTTTTGCCGCGGATTCCCAGCCAGCACCACCGCCAACGGGGCGGCCGGCGTATCAGATTTATGATACACCGCGTGTAATTTGCCGGCTTCGCCTGAAATCATTAAATCAACCATAATTACGCCTTTCTTGGAATTTATATTCTGATAATACTTATAGAACAATCCAAACACAATTTTCAACAGAAATTTTTGCTTTGACACAATGCCTGCGAATGTTTTAAGATTTATCAGAGAGAAAAAAGGCGTTGACTATGGCAAGATTTATTTTAACAACGGTTTTTGCCGGACTGGTTGCGTTTTCGGCGTACGCCGCAACCCAGGATATTGTTTACGATAATTTCCAAACAATATATACGGAAACACCTGTTCAATCGTATTACGCGTATCCAGACGATCCGAATTTTATTCCGGAAACTGAATTCATGAACCGCGCCGACAGTTTGGATTACGATTTGAATATAGAGGCCGCCCGCCAAAGCGAATCCATGGCACACCCGGGTGTTATGTTTGCCGATCGTCCGATGGTTATATGCCGCAATTTTGGTTGTACACGCCTGAACGACCGCATAACGCGCACATTTTTATTCAACAGTTTGGCAAATATGTTCATGATGAACACGCATTCGCGCCTGTATATATGCGAGGCCGACCCGTTTTCACGTGACTGCCTGCAATCCGGCATTTCATTCCCAGTTCGCAGTGGTATTGCCAACGCATTGGTCAAAATACCCAAGGCCACAATTTCCCAGGTCAACATTTCAACCGGCCTGTCACGCGCCACGGTCAGCATGACATACGAATTTCTGGTCAACGGCATTGCCCGCACATGCGAACCAACCATTATGGACATCGTAATCCCCGTCAATTCCCAGGCCACATTATCCAATCGCGAATTCGCATGCAATATGACCAGTGACGGATTAAGCAACGTATCACTGCTGGTAAATATCGATTACATAGATTTGGATTACGGCATTTTGGGCGGTTATTATTCATTGGGCATGCAGGGTCCAACCACGGGCGGCGGCACAGGTTATGCACTGTTCAAAACAGAATTCACCACTGGCGGCATGCAATTCCGCGCAGCCGTCACAGGCGAAGAAGACATTGCCGGCACAAATTCTGCCATGACTATCCAGCCCGGCGAATATGCAGTGGAACCATTGAAAAAATAAATTTGTGTTCCATATTAGTTCTGTAATGAATAAAACAGTTTTAATTATTGACGACGATGATATGTTGCGCAAAACGCTGGCCAGTGGTTTGCGCGACAATTCTTTTGACGTATTAACCGCCAACAGCGCGGAAACAGGCGCAGAAATTTTGTCACGTGTATCCGTGGACGCCATTATATTGGACAGAATGCTGGGCGGTACAGACGGATTGACCATGTTGCACGAAATGCGCGCACGCGGCGTCACAATTCCTGTTATAATGCTGACGGCCATGGGCGGGGCGGAAAATACAATCGACGGCCTGGCGGGCGGGGCAAATGACTATCTGGCAAAACCGTTTCAATTGCGCGAATTGGTGCTGCGACTGAACAATATTATTCGCGCCACCCCAACGGGCACAGCCACCAAATTACCAGACGGCCTGGTATTTACAGACGACGAGTTTTTTATCACAGACGCACATAATCCGGGCACCGCGCCACGAATATTGCCATTATCGGGCGAAGAAAAAAAATTATTGCGTAATTTAATCACGCCCATCGGAAATGTGGTACCCGCGTCACCAATGGTTGCAAAACGCTTGCGCAGCAAATTAAATGTAGTATTATCTGATACAGATATCGTCACAATCCGCGGCCGTGGGTATAAATTAATACACATGGCGACGGGCAAAAACAACGGTGAACAGGAATGAGATTAATACCACGCAGCTTTTTATGGCGCACCATTTTGATGATTTTAATACCCCTGATTATCGCCCAGGTTATCATTGCCAACGTATTTTTCGGCAATCACTGGACGCGCGTGCATGCAACATTGGCACGCAGTTTGGCGGTCGATATCGTCACAATGATGAATTTTATGGACGACGGCAACGCTGACGCCGCCCGCACCATGGCACGTGATACGGGGATAAACGTTTCAATTAATACAAAATTAAATCGCCCCAGTCATAACGACAACACCTCGCGCGAGGCAGGCCTGTTGGCCAGCGAACTGTCCACACGCCTGAAACGCCCGGCACAAATTTATATTGATAAAGCCAAACGTTTGGTATTCATTGACGTACCAACAAACGATGGAAAAATCGCCACGTTTGGAACATCGCTGTACCGGATATATTCCACCAGTACCGAAGTATTTATAATCTGGCTGATTGGGTCGATATTAATTGTATCAATATTAATAACGCCATTTATTATCATGCACACGCGGTCTATCCGCCGCATAGCGCGCGCCGCCGGCCGTTTTGGTCGTGGATTGGACGCGCCTGGTTTCCAACCAACTGGTTCCAAAGAAATCCGCGAGGCCGCCGCCGCAATGATTACAATGAAAGAACGTCTGAACAGATACAATCGCACCCGCAGCGACATGTTAAACGCGGTCAGCCACGATTTAAAAACCCCGCTGGCACGCATGCGCCTGGCGGTGGAAACAGATTCGGCATCAAAAGAAAATCTGTTGCAGGACATTGACCGCATGACCGAAATGGTTAACGGATATCTGGCGTTTGCGCGCGGCGAAATGCCGGAAATCGAACAAACAACGGAATTGCCGGCTATGTTGCTGCGCACTGCGCGCGACGCGGCCCCGGATAAAAATATTCAAACGGATTTCCCGGACGAACCGGCACAATTCTATGCACGCCCAATGGCACTGGCACGCGCATTCAGCAACATTATTGAAAACGCGGCCAGATATGCAAAAAAAACGATTCGCATCACAGAACACGATTCCGCGGATCAAATAGAAATTATTATCGAAGATGACGGTCCCGGTATCCCAGACGACAAAAAACGTGACGCTTTGCGCCCATTTGTGCGCCTGGACGAATCGCGCAGTGATAAAACTGGCGGCACAGGGTTGGGGCTGTCTATTGCCCAAACAGCCATTGAAAATCATGGCGGGCAAATGTTTTTGGAAAACAGCGATTTGGGCGGTCTGCGCGTGCGCGTTGTATTACCAATATAAAATCATACGGATATAAAAAATGAACTTGTATAAATACGTATCAGAATCAATAAACGATAAATTGGGATTCCCCGCCAATTTGGAAACGCCACGCAATCGTGACTTTGGCGATTTTGCAACGAATGCCGCGATGGTCATGGCGAAAACTGCGGGCAAAAATCCGCGGGAATTGGCAAATGAAATTTTGCCAAAACTGCGTGAATTGGATTTTGTGGCGGACGTATCGGTCGCCGGCCCCGGGTTCATTAACATTAAACTGCGTGACGATTTCATATGGCGCGCCGCAGCCGAACCACACAATATACAAACTGACAAGCCATTAGTAATTGATATGGATTATGGGTCATATAACGTTGCAAAATCATTACATATTGGTCATTTGCGCACATCCATTGTTGGCGACACACTAAACAGAATTGCAAAATACATTGGCCATAAAACAATATCTTATAATCACATGGGCGATTGGGGGCGTTCAATGGGATTGGTCATTGCGTGGATAAAGCGTAATCACCCCGATTGGCCATTCTTTCAGCCCAATTTTGACCCAGACGCAGATTACAGTAAATACGCCATGTCCGCCGAAGAACTTGACACATATTATCCAGCCGCCGCTGCATTGGCCAAATCTGATGATGCATTTATGGAAGATGCGCGTCAAATTACCGCGGAATTACAACGCGGTCATCCTGGATATAACACATTGTATAATGTATTTTTACCCATAGCGACCAATTCCATGATGGAAACAGTAAAAAAATTAAATATCATGCCATTTGACCGAAATCTTGGCGAACGCAATGCGGCCAAATATATTGAACCGGTTGAAAAAATGCTGCGTGAAAAAAATTTATTGGTCAAATCGGACGGGGCTGAGGTAATTATTGTCAAAAAAGACACTGATACCGCCCCAATGCCGCCAATGATGTTTTATAACTCGCGCGGGGCTGTGCCATATGACGCCACAGATATTATGGCATTGTACTATCGTAAAATAACTGATAACCCGAACAAGATTATATATCTGACTGATGTGCGCCAAAAATTACATTTTGAACAACTGTTTCGTGTTGCAGAATTAACAGGTTTGTTCCCAGCCGCCGATTTAGAACATATTGGCTATGGCACAATTAACGGCGCAGATGGGAAACCATTTAAAACCCGCGATGGCAATGCGGCTGGATTAAACGACATAATCGAAATGATAACCAATGCTGTCCAAAAACGTGTAAGTGACAGCGGAAAAAAACTGCCGCCCGAAACTGTGGACGAAATTGCACTGGCGGCATTAAAATTTAATGATTTGATGCACGATTTACGTTCTGACTATGTTTTCGAACCGGAATCGGTCACCAGTTTCGAGGGTCGTACCGGCCCATATATTCTGTACACGGCGGTGCGTCTGAACAGCGTTTTAAAACGGGCAGGGGAATTCCCAGCCGCACCGGCCACAGATTTAACAACCGATGAACGTAATTTGTTAATCGAAACGCTGGATTTTGAACGCACGGTACAAAGCGCATTTGACAATCGCGCGACCGACATGATTGCAAATTACGCGTACGATTTATGTCAATTGGCGAACGCATTTTACCACAATTGCCCAATTTTACGCGACGACGTGGACGCACGCACCCGCGCACGCCGCCTGGGGATTACAAAAATTGCACGCGACACATTGGCCACCGCAATAGATTTGATGGGATTAAAAATCCCGAATGAAATGTAAATGTGAAAAACAACTATTGCATAATATTGTAATTTCAGGTATAATTGCACAGACAAGATCGTAACAAGTCAATTGCCACAGGGGGGACGGAATGTCGCATTGGGTAAAAACAATTGTTGCCACATTCGCTATTTTTCAACTGACGCCATTATTTGCGGCAGAAACGCAGCAAATTGCATCGGTTTCATATGTTAACAAAATAACAGATGAATTGGATACCAAGGTTGATATGGGATCAGCCCAAACAATATCCGGGGAAAAAACTTTTTCAGCCAGTCCGTTGGTTCCAACTCCACCATTACCACAGGATTTATAGTGTTCAAAAAAATCTGTGCCGCCATACTTGCAATATTTTTAATACTGCCAAATGTTGCAATCTCGGCGGAAATGGTAAATGTTGAATACGTTCACAATATCCTGCGTTGGCGCTGGGGAATTGATTTACCATATAATACAAACCTGACAAATCCTCATGTCGCTGCAAATATGAAATATTTGTTAACGGTTGTTGATATTGCAAACAAGCGACTGAATGGTAAACAAACAACAGATTATGGCAACAGCGACTACGCCACACTGGCGGCGGCGGACACAGTTGCCACGAACACAGCGATTGACACATTGGTTCGTGGGCCTGGATTTTATTTGACGACCACTCCAGATACGACGAATTTTTCAATTACTATTACCGCCGCTGGAACTTTTGCAATTGATTGGGGTGACGGGGAACGCGAATCCATTGTCGATAAACCAGTTGCCGCAACAACATACTCTCACACATTTAAAACCCCGCAATCACACACAATTCGCATAACTGGCACCGCCACAGATTACAGCGATGCCAACAACGTCAAAACATTATCTTTTAATAACAACACTGCTATTGCCAGAATTAATGGCAACCTGGGTTCTATATTTCCAACACTATCGGACGGGACAAATCCGCGTTTTACCGAATTGTTTAACGACGCGACCAATTTGACGGGCGAAATTCCATCAGATTTATTCGACGGCATTACCGGTGCAGCAACGACATATATGTTCGGCAGCTTGTTTCGCAATTGCTCGAAATTAACGGGCGAAATTCCCGCCGATTTGTTTGCGGGCATCACAGGCCCATTGGCCCAAGGTACATTCGAAGCATCTTTTTATAGTTGCAGTGGACTGTCCGGCAGTATTCCTGGCGAATTATTTTCACGCATAACCAGCGACACACATGAAGTTTTATTTAATCAAACCTTTCGCGGTTGCACTGGATTATCTGGTTCAATTCCCGGTGATTTATTCCAGGGTATCCGTGGCACGCCACGACGTGCAATGTTTTTTGCCGCATTCCGTAACTGCAGCAACATAACGGGTTCAATCCCAGGCGAATTATTTGCCGGCATCCAGGGCGCGCCAGCAACTTCTGTATTTGCCGAAACATTTGCATACACGGGACTAACTGGTTCTATTCCCGGCGAACTGTTCTCGGGCATCCAGGGAGCACCAGCCCATCAATTATTCAGCTATACATTTGCTGGTAATCGCAGATTAACCGGTCAAATTCCAGGTGAATTATTTGCAGGCCTCCAGGGTGCACCAGCCCCATATGTATTCTCGAATACTTTTGTTCAATGCAGCGGCCTTGATAATCATATCCCAGCCGACCTGTTTGCGGGCATTCGTGGACAACCAGCCGAAGGAATGTTTGAGAGAACATTCAATGATGCCGGTGTAAGTTCAATACCCGATGGCTTGTTTGCTGACATCCAGGGTGAACCCGCGAACTTTATGTTTGAATCAACTTTTAACTGGAACCCAAGGTTAAACACAATTCCAGATGGTTTATTTGCTGGAATTTCTGGATCTCCGGCAACAAACATGTTTAGCAATACGTTTAATTATACGAGTATAACAAATATCCCAGACAATTTGTTCGGCACATTCACAGATAACCCAGCGAATGGTATGTTTACCAGCACATTCGCCAATTGTCAAAACCTGACGGGACCATCTGCCAAAAATGGCGACGGCCGCTATCTGTACGAGGTATTCACAAACATCACATCTGATATGAACACATACGCAAATTCACCAAATTTGTCGGATTACGACCAAATTCCAAACAACTGGAAATAATTACGGTATAATTATACCACACACATTTTACTTGACTTTTCTGGTGGGTTGGGGCATAATAGCCCCGCTAAATTCAATAAAAAGGTAAAAAACTATGGCAGCAACAAAATCGTTAAAACGTTGTGAATTGGACGCCAAATGGTATCTGATTGACGCAACCGATTGCACGCTGGGGCGTTTGGCGGCATACACCGCGAACATTCTGCGTGGTAAAACCAAGCCGACATGGACACCCAACATGGATTGTGGCGATCATGTTATCATTATCAATGCGGACAAAGTTGCCCTGTCTGGGAAAAAGGCCGAAAAAACAAAATTCTTTTGGCATTCCCTGTGGACCGGCAGCACCAAGGAACGCACCCTGGGCCAGATGCGCAGCGAAAAACCAGAAAAATTGGTATACAACGCTGTAAAGCGCATGATGGGCCGTCGCACAGCCGTTGCATTGGCGAACAAACGTTTGACCAAACTGCACGTATATGCTGGTGCGGAACACAAACATGCCGCGCAAAACCCAATTGTTATCAATTTTGCCGAATTGAATCGTAAAAATAAAAGGGGCGAATAATGACAGAAGCAAAAAAAACTGCGACCAAGGCAGCAACAAAAACTACCAAGAAAGCCGCCCCGGTCAAAGCGACAGCCGCCGCAAAAAAAACAGCCGTGGCCGACGTTAAATTAACAAACGCGACATACGCCACCGGCAAACGCAAGGATTCTGTCGCACGTGTATACCTGATTCCGGGCAAGGGTCAGATTATCGTCAACAACATTCCGATGACAGAATATTTCCGTCGTCCTGTGTTGCAAATGATTATCGCCCAGCCATTCGGCATCACAAAACGCGAAACGGCATACGACGTACACGCCATTGTTATGGGTGGCGGTCTGTCGGGCCAGGCGGGCGCCGTTAAACACGGTATTTCCAAAGCATTGGAAAAAATCGAACCAGATTTGCGTAAAACACTGAAATCCGCAGGTTTCCTGACCCGCGACAGCCGTGTTGTTGAACGTAAACACTTTGGTCGTCACAAAGCGCGTCGTTCCACACAGTTCAGCAAACGTTAATCTGTGTATTTATACAAAATCCGCCGTTTGGCGGATTTTTTTGTTATATTAAAAAAGTGTATTGCGTTTATAAAAAAACTGTGTATAATCATTCGGCAATTCATTATTTAATGGGGAAAATACTATGTTCAAGAAAGAAAAAATCAAAGATTTACACTATTCTGTAAATGGCGTCATCACCGCAGATGAACTGCAAAACGCGGCCGACGAAATTTTAACCGAATACGGGAAAAAGGCAAAAATGCCGGGATTCCGTCCGGGTCACATTCCATTATCCATTTTACGCCAAAAATACAATGCCTCTGCCATGTCCGAGGCCATCGACAAATTAATGAACCGTGATTTAAACGAATACGTCGCAGACAAAAAAATCCGTTTGGCGGGTTCACCACGTGCCGATTTGGCAAAATGGGAAATGGGCCAGGACGCAGAATACACATTGGAATTCGACATTCTGCCGACTTTGCCGGCGATTGATTTGGAAAAATTCACAGTGACGAAAAAAACGACCACCCTGGACGAGGCCGAAGTTGAAAAATCACTGGAAAATATCCGCAAATCCCGCAGCATCGCAGAAAAACAACCGGACGATTATGTCGCGCAAAACGGTGACACAGCCGTCATCGATTTTCGTGGGTTCATCGACAACGAAGAATTCGCCGGTGGCGCCGCAGAAAAGCATCACCTGGTGTTGGGTTCTGGCGCATTTATCCCTGGATTCGAAGATCAGGTTATCGGCCACAAATCCGGCGATGAATTTGATGTAAATGTCAAATTCCCGTCCGATTATCACGCAGAAAACCTGGCCGGCAAAGACGCACGTTTCGCGGTCAAGGTTCACGAAGTTCGCAAACACCAATTGCCTGAATTAAATGACGAATTGGCAAAATCCGTTGGCCATGAATCTGTGGACAAATTGCGCGAACACATTCGCACCATTTTAACCGAACAATATGACGAGGCCGCCAAACGCGACATGCGCAACGAATTGTTGGACATTTTGGCCGACAAAGTAAAACTGGATTTACCAGAAAACTTGGTTGACCAGGAATACAACATGGCTAAACAGGAATACGAACGCGCGGCCAAAAACGGCAGCACCGAAAAATGGGACGAAAAACAGGAACGCCGTGACGCCGAACGCCGTGTGAAATTGGGGCTGATTTTGGCGGAATGGGGCACCCAGAACAAAGTAGAGGTCACCCGTGACGATTTGCAACAGGCCGTCTGGGCCGAAGCCGCCCGTTATCCTGATCCGAAACAGGTATTTGAATTTTACAACAAAAATCAAAACGCTTTGGCAATGCTGCGCGGCATGATTTTTGAACGCAAGGCATTGGACGCAATGTTAACCCATGTCAAGACCAAGGAAAAATCCGTGAAACCATCGGAATTGTTCCAACAGTCCGACGTTCGTTAATTAACCGTAAAAACGCGTGCTGTTGCGCGCGTTTTTTAATACCACAGGACGATTTACATGAAAGCATATTTGGATATTTTGGACAACATCATGACCAACGGCCATGATTTACGCATGAACAGAACAGGCATTCCAGATATTGGACTGTCTGCGGGCGCAGTATTTGAACACGACATGTCAACAGGGTTCCCATTGGTGACAACCAAAAAAATGGGATTAAAAAACATCGCCACCGAATTGGAATTTTTCCTGCGCGGAATCACCGACAAAAAATGGTTGCAGGACAGAAAATGCCACATCTGGGACGAATGGGCAAACCCGGTCAAGGTCGAGCAAACATACAACATCGCCACCAGTCACCACCCAGAATTATCCGACACAGAACGCACACAACTGCGTAATTCTATTATGGACATGGAACGCGATTTGGGGCCAATTTACGGATTCCAGTGGCGTCATTTTGGCGGCGAATACCAATGGAACGCAAACCGCATAAACGCAAATCCTATGGACAATTTTGACCCGAAAAACCCAGGCATAGACCAGGTACAAAATGCCATCGACAAATTGAAAAATAATCCAAATGACCGCAGAATTTTGGTCAGCGCATGGAATCCTGTTGCCATTCCGCAAATGGCACTGCCGCCATGCCACGTCATGCACCAACTGGTCGTGCGCGATGGAAAATTATCCCTGATATGGACCCAGCGTTCATGCGATATGTTCCTGGGGGTGCCGTATAACATCGCCAGTTATGCGTTGTTGTTATTGCTGTACGCCAAAGAATCGGGGCTGACCCCTGGCACGTTAAAGGGCGAATTACACGACGCGCACATATACAAAAATCATATTCCCCAGGTTCGTGAACAATTAAAGCGCACCCCATACCCGTTGCCGACGGTTGAAATTCCAAATGAAAATTGGCGCGGAATGTTGAATTGGTCGGCAAACGGCGGATTCACGTTAAAAGATTACATTTGTCACGAAAAATTACGTGGCGACGTTGCGCGATAAAAAACATTGACATATGTCCCCACAGTGCTATAAAAATATGCGGTAAAAATTTTATTAACACTGGGGGTGACATATATGGAAACCAAATTAATGCCTATATTCGCATTGCGTGCCATGTTGCTGCAACAGGTCAGCCCACAATGTTTTGCGCGCAATCACGATTTAATCACACGCACATCTCTGGCGGCCCAGGACTATGTTCGTTCGGGTAAATTTTACGAATACGATCGTCGCACAGGCCACGCATTCAAACAATTACCGGGCTATATTGCCGTACATAAACGTTATAACATACCATATAATCCAACGTCGTCCCAATTGGGGCTGTCCACTGTTAACCCAGGCCTGGTTATGGATTTGGCATGGGCATTGAATTCAGACATGTTGGCAAACATAGTTGACCACAACGGCAACATAATTGCCCCCGACCGCCTGTTTTCATCAGAAGTCCTGCGTGTATATCACAATTCAAACGCATATGGCGTGCCAATTGACGCATTCAACGCGATTCAGCGTCCCCAACGCACCGCCATGTTGTCGAAATTGCAACGCACAAAATAAAAAAATCCGGCCCCGCCGGATTTTTTTATTCACCTGTTGAAAAATTCACCAAAACACGATACAGTACTCTCGCAAGGGGGCAAACACATGAAAAAATTTTTATTTGTATGCCTGGCGGCGGTGGTATTGACCGCATGCGGGGCAAATTTAAACAACGACAGATACGAAACATCTGGCACGGGTCACGTTAACACCGTGTCCCAGGGCGTAATCATAAACGCCCGCCCGGTCACCATCGCCACCGAAAATGGCGAAGTGGGACAACTGGCCGGTGGCATAGTCGGCGGCGTTGCCGGCAGTATGGTCAGCGACAACACCCTGGCACAAACAATCGGCGCGGTTGGCGGGGCTGTTTTGGGCGGATACCTGGGCGGCAAAGCGCAACAGGGTCTGTCCACCCAGGGCGGCATGGAATACATAGTCAAACTGGATTCCGGCAAATCCATCACATTAACCCAGGGTGACGACGAAATATTTTCGGTCGGTCAACATGTATACGTTTTGGACGCGGACTATGACGAACGCGCCCGCATAATTGCACAGTAAAAAATGGTGCCACGGCACCATTTTTTATAATTGCTTGCTTTTTCTAAATTTTTCATCTATAATGGCCGCAGTTTCGCGGGTGGGCGCGGAACTGGTCCGATTAACCCCACAAGTCCTCGCATTTTTTCTATAACACATGCGACGGCCAACTTTGTATGAACTTTTTTATGAAAGATTTATCCAAAGATTTATTTAATCCATTATCCGGCGAAGATTTCGTCCAAATGTTTGATAAAAACTATGGTTCCCAGGAGACTTTGCAGGGTTATGCAACCAAGGGCACAGTCAAAGACATTCGCGGTGATTTCGCGATGGTTGACGTTGGCCTGAAATCCGAGGGCCGCGTTCCATTAAAAGAATTCGGCGCATCTGTACCATCTGTGGGCGACATCATTGACGTTTTTGTTGAACGCTATGAATCGCGCGAGGGGACTGCCGTTCTGTCCTATACCAAGGCCCGTGCAGAAAAAGCATGGAAAGAATTGGAAAAAACAGTCGCCGAAGGTATCGATCCCGAGGGCACAATCATCGACGTTGTTCGTGGCGGCTATACCGTCGACATCAACGGCGTATTTGCATTTATGCCATCGTCCCAGGTTGATCACAAACCTGTACGCGATCCGAAATCTTTGATTGGATTAAAAGATAAATTCCGCGTATTGAAAATGGACGCGCTGCGCACGAACGCGATTGTTTCCCGCCGCGCTATCCAGGCCGACACGATTGCCGCCGCCCAACGCGAAGCGATGAAAAACATTTCATTGGGCGCCGTTATCGAAGGCACAGTCAAAAACATCACCGACTATGGTGTGTTTGTTGATTTGGGCGGAATTGATGGTTTATTGCACGTCACAGATTTGTCGTGGAAACGTGTTAATCACCCACGCGAATTGGTGCACGTCGGCCAGAAAATCAAAGTCAAAGTTATCCAATTCGATCCTGAATCCCATCGTATTTCGTTGGGTGCCAAACAATTGGAAGAAGACCCATGGGAAAATGCGTCCCGTGCATTTAATGTCGGCGACACAGTTTCCGGCAAAGTGTCATCTTTGACTGATTATGGTGCATTCATTGATCTGGGCAATAATATCGAAGGCCTGGTTCATATGTCCGAGTTATCATGGACAAACAAAAACATTCACCCCAGCAAAGTTTTGCAAGTGGGCCAGGAAATCAATGTTGTTGTTTTGGGCATTGACCAGGAAAAACGCCGTATTTCGTTGGGTTATAAACAACTGCAACCAAATCCATGGAAACAGTTTGCAGAAACACACAACGTTGGCGACGTTGTCACCGGTCCGATTAAAAACACAACTGAATTCGGTTTGTTTGTGGCGTTAACGCCTGAATTGGACGGTATGGTTCACATTTCCGATTTGTCGTGGAACAAACTGGACGAAGAAGAATTGAAAAAATTCGTCCGTGGCCAGGAAGTGACCGCGAAAATCTTGGACATCAACCCAGAAAAAGAACGTATCACATTGGGTATCAAACAGTTGACGGAAAGCGCAGAAAACAACAGTGCTTCGTTGAAAAAGGGCGCCGTTGTTTCCGGTACTGTATCGGAAATCACACCAGACGAATTGATTTTGGCATTGCCGAATGATATCCGCGGTGTTATTCGCCGCACAGACCTGTCGCGCGAAAAATCCGAACAGGATACCAATAAATTCAAGGTTGGTGACACAGTCGAGGCATCAGTCGTATCCGTCGACAACAATGTTGTCAAACTGTCTATCCGCGCATTACAAGTGACGCTGGAAAAACAGGCGGTCAAAGAATACGCTAACCAGGCCGACAGCGGTTCTGTGCTGGGCGATATTCTGGGTGCAGCGATTGAAAACAGCAAAAAATAATCTGAGATATTTTTTCAGATTATTAAAACGGAATCCGGCACTTGCCGGGTTCTGTTTTTTATGGTATAATCCCCAACATGAAACAGATGATTATCCTGATGGGCGGTCAGGGCGTAGGCAAGGGCACATTTGCACGCATGCTGCGCGAACGCCACAATTATGCATACATAGAAACGGGCAAAATGCTGCGCGACGCGGCGGCAACCGACAAAACAATCGGCGACATTATGGCACGCGGTGAACTGTTGCCATTTGAAATGCTGGCAAAACTGGTTGCGGATAATATCCCCACCGACACAGACGTGTTAATGGACGGTTTTCCCCGCACATTGCCCCAGGCCCAATGGTTGGTTGAAAACTATGCCGATAAATTTGACGTCCGCGTGATATACCTGAATGTCCCCGAAGAAATCATGATTGCGCGCATTCAAAAACGCATACGCGAGGGGGGCGGTCGTGCCGACGACGCTGACGCAGCCGCCGTGCGCAAACGTCTGGACATTTTTCAGTCGGAAACAATGCCGGCAATTGATTGGCTGCGCACAGTTCCCAACATATGTTTCGCAGATGTTGATGTATCGGGCGCGGTTGATGATAATTTCAAAAACATATTAACTGCATTGGAAAAATAAAAAAATCGCCATTTGGCGATTTTTTTATACCACGCGCTGGCGTATAACACTGAACAGCGCAAATCCAATTAACAATATCATAATTAAAACAAATATCACCATGGACGTTTGTTCACTGTCTGCAAATGGCAAAGCCATATTCATGCCGTAATATCCAACTATCACGGTCGGCACCACCAAAATAATATTCCACATAGTCAGCCGATTAATATACATATTTGAATCCATGTTAATAACGCTTTCGAACGTTTCTTTGATGGATTTCAACATTTTGCTGTACGACGTGACAACTTCTATACCCTGGGATAATTCGATACGTGCGTCTTCGGTTAATTCGCGCGCTTCTTCTGTTTTAACGAATCCGCGAACCTTTTCCAATTTATCCAACACAGCAACATTTCCCTTCAGCCCGGCCATATACAGGGTATAACTGTTTTCAACCTCTAACAGTGCCATCAGTTCGTTTTTACGCACCCGTTCCTGCAAAACCCGTTTGGACGCCAACACGCGCTTGTTTAATTCCTTTAAAAACCGCAGGTACGATTCGGCGATATAGTAAATAATGTTCAAAACAAATTCTTCGCGCGACGTTTTTTCGTCCCGTTTGATTCTGTCCAGCAAATCACAACGCTTGCGACACACAGTAATAACACGATTTGCCGAATAAATTATAGACAGCGGTTCAGTATGCCACAACGTATCAGTTTCGCGATTTATAATTGGGAAACGCACGATGATAACCTTGTAATCATCTTCGACTTCGAATCGTGGCTGTTCATCAGGATCCAAAATATCTGAAATAGTATCCTGGTCAATTTTATATTCACTTTGCAGACGTTCAAAATCTTCGTGATCGGGATTTCCAACATTCACCCATGAAAAACTTTTTAATTTTTCAGTCACAAACATTGCGCACCCCCAACGAATAAAAAAATTCAACTCGCCACACTACGTTAAAACTTCGTGTGGCACTCCTTTGCGTTAAACGTTCCGCTTCGGCTTGCCACCCGAAGCGTCACGGACGCAAAGGGTGGTCGGGGCGACAGGAATCCCTCGCACGGTGCCTGGGCACCGGCTGCGGGGCATTCGTGACGATTTGGCCACACTACGTTTGCCAAATCTACTCATTGTCGAACCACGGCATGCATTGCATGCAACGCCGATTTCGTTATACCCACAAACATGAATAAAAATAACATCTCTCTGCGATTGATATTATTTTTATTCATGGTCGGGGCGACAGGAATCGAACCTGCGACCCCTTGCACCCCATGCAAGTACTCTACCAGGCTGAGCTACGCCCCGACGTACGCATATTTATACAATTCCCACGCAGTAAAAGCAAGTATATTTTATGCTTGCACGAATCGGAAAAAAGTTATTAGTATTCGGCATATCAATATTAATAACACCAGGGAGTAAATCCGTGATAGCAGGTATTGGAATTGATTTGGTCGAATGCGACAGATTTCTGGATTGGTCTGCATTCAAAAAACAGCGTATATTTACAAAAAAAGAATTGGAATATGCCGACAATGACAATGCCAATTCTGAAAAACATCTGGCAAATTTCTGGGCCGCGCGCGAGGCATGCTTAAAAGCACTCGGCACAGGTTTCGGTGACGACATCGGATTTTCAGACGTATCGGTCACCCACAACGACGCGGGTCGGCCAGAATTATTAATAACCGGCGGGGCCAAGGCCGCGTTAAAGGAATTAGCCGGCCCCAACGCGTCAGTATTTTTGTCCATCACTGACCAGGAGGATTATTCCGCCGCGATGGTTGTAATTGAACGCCAATAAAAAATCCGCCACCCGGCGGATTTTTATTATGGCTGATATCTGCAATCCTGATCATATACAAACGTGCCACTGGGTTCAATAAACGGGTCATTGGATTGCGCATAGCAGGCGGCAATGCCGTTTATGCCCGTTCTGGAATGAACCACAACAAATGGATTCCCAACAATCACAGGCACAGTCCCCGGAATTTCGAATCCGATCTCGCCATTAACCCCGGCACCCAGGCAACAACTGATTGTCGTGCCTTCGTGCCCAACCCTCACACTATATCCGGCATATCCGGACGTGTTGGGTATTGCGGCAACAGTTTCTGTAAAGTTTCCATTTGTACCGCATTTATATATTGTGCCACACGGTTCGGGGAATGGGATCGCCACCGCCCCATGTGATATGTCGCGTTGGGGCAGTGGTATACGAACGGTGAAATATCAGAATGCCCACCGCCGACCGGGCCCCGCGCAAACATAGTTTGCGTGGGTGGTTCCAGGGCGGGGGGGGGGGTGACGGTCGTCAGACCGTCGGGGGGTGGGGCACAATGACCACCCCGTCGCGCAAAGCGTGGCGATCCAGTAAATAAAAAAGTACTGCGGGCGAACGCCCGCAGACATATTGCACTGGATTGCCACAGTCGTACGCCAACGTTTTCAACGTTGATCGTACTCCTTCGCAATGACAGGAGCAGAGTGGACATTATCTACACTCTATACTCTACACTCTTCACTCTATTATTCCCGCACCAGCGGGAATAATATAACTCTCCACTCTATTATTGTCACGCTGTGCGTGACAATAATATCACTCTGCGCGGGAAATTTATATCAATGGCGGGAAACAATCGCCCCCTGATTGTGGGCAACAATTAAATCCCATGTCGCCCATATCTGTATAAATCTCGCCTGGGCAACAGCCATTCACATCGGGCGCACTGCCGTCTGGACACGCCGGCAAATTTGATGGAACTTCTTCCTGCCACACAACGGACGTCACCGATTGCGGCACGTATTCATCATTGGTCGCAACTGCGCCACCGCCAACATTCGTGGTCGCACCCGCCGTCACCACAGACGGCCCAGTCGTATCCACAGCCACCATATTTTCATTACGCAACGTTTCCGTATCGTAATTCGAATCGGCAACGAACATATTTTCATTCTGTGATACGTTGTACGCGGGCTTGCTGGCCAAAATATCCTCTTCGGATTCCACAACAACTGATTCGGGTTCGCTGACCGGCACAGGCGGTGTCACATTCACCGATTCGATAACAACATCAGCGTCCTGGACAGGTTGCGGTTCCAACACAACCGTTTCCGGTTCGGGCTGCGCCACAGGTTCCGGTTCACTGACCGGCACAGGCACAGGTTCTGGTTCGGGCTGTGCCACAGGTTCCGGCTCGTCTACAACGGGCGCCGGCACTTCGACAACAGCGGGCTCGACCACCGGGGCGGGCGTTTCAATTTCAGGTATAAACGGACTGTCGGCCGCATCACCGCTTTCATCAGTCGCGACATCAGCCACCTGGGCTGTTGGCACCGTTGTGGTTAAATCGGGCACCTGGTCATTGGTATTACGCTGATACAGCCACAATGTAAATATCGACAACCCGATCAATAATATCAACAACAGATAATACACAAACGTCGGCTTGCGCGGGGCAGGATTTGTCGGCGCAGCGGTCCCCGTTATTGGCGACACAGGGCGGGGTGCATTCGCACCGGCGGGTGCATTTACCGCCGGTGACACCGGTCGCGCCGCGGCACTGGCCGCTGGGGCGGGTGTCGGCATCGGATTTTGCATTCCCGCATTATTCCCGGGCGCCGCCACACTATCGTCCGCAACCGGCGGCACCGGGGCGGGACGTACAGGTTGTGCGGGTTGAACTGGCTGTACAGGTTCAGTCGTATTCGCCCCCATTAATTCAGAATCCAATTGAACATTTGAATCCACATCATTCGGCTGGGGAATATCAACCGACGTAATCGTATCCAACACAGGCGCAGATTGTGGCACAGTGGGCGCAACATCGTCGTTCGTCACAGGCGTCACATTTATTGGTGCACTATCCCCAACCGGGGCGGGCGCCGCCGCGGGTTCAGATTGCGTTGGTGGCGTAAACGACAACGGTTTTTCATCAATCACACTGTCATACAAATCATCAGTCGACTGACCAGAATTTTCCACAGGACTGGACACACCGAATTCAATCGGTTTAAACGCGATATCTTCGTCCATTATATCTGGATTTTTGTCGAACAAAGGTTGTACTTCGTCATTTTTCATTGTTTCGTCGGCCATATTTTCCGCCTTTGGTTCTGCTGTATTAAATTCAATTTCTTTGTCATATGTTATATCAGCGACGTCATTGTCATCATCAACATCGTCCACGTCATCATCATACGAAATATTATACGACGTCACCACAGGTGCGTCCACAGATTCCGCCGGCATAACAACATTTTTCGCCGGCGCCACATTTGCGACCATGGTCGCGTCACTGGTTGCGGGGCGGGCCAAAATCTCGCGCGCGGCGGCGGCATCTTCATCAGCCACTATCAAACGCCGTTGTGCATTGGATAAACGTTTTTTCGCGCGACGCAATTTTTCATTTGTCGCATCAATTTGTGCATCTGTCCGTAAAATTTTCGACGCAGATTGTTTTGTCGGCTCGCGCCCAACTTTCTTTTTTTGCTGTGATAACTGTGCCCGCAAAGAACGCAATTTGACCTGTAATTCATCGATAGTTTCACGCGCACGGGTAATGGTTTCGCGCGCCCGGTCAGCATTCGATTCCGCCATAGCCAACCGTTCAGCCGCAGCGCGCCGGACTGAATCCTCGCGAAAATGGGTTAATGCAACCAGCGCATCGGACAAATCAGCCCCATTTTCATACGCACGAATTAAATCGTCGTATTCCGACAGCCCGCTGTATTCAATATCCAACTTTTGATATTTATTATTTTTCTTTGGCCGCACAGTTTCCAAATCAACCCCATAATCATTGGCCAAAATATCGTCCCATTTGCGATCACCCACGGGATTAATCACCAACAACGCGTTAGGTTTGCGATTATCAACGGTATTATCCAACACGAACACCAATTTACCGTCCGCGTCATAATACGCCCGCAGCGCATTTCCGCCGATATTATATTCCCTGAATGTTAAAACAGAATTATCCATTTTTCCCTCTCGCTTTGCGTGCGCCCAATTCTATTTTTTCTTTGGCGGTGTAAATTGATATGCCTGCTTGCAGTGCTCATAACAATACGGTTTGCCAACAAACACAGGTGCGCCACAGAAATGGAACCCCTCGGAATCAGGGTCACCAATTGGCCACCGGCATTGATTTGGTTTCAAATTCGCCAATTCCAACGCATGCTGTACAATACGCTGATGCATGGCCAAATTTTTATTCAAAGATTTCCCACCACGTGCGGTCGTCGTGGTCGTGGTTGCCTTTTTTGCGCCACCAGCCACAGTTTTCCCGCCGCGGGTCGCTGTACGTGTCGCAGTGGCACGCCTGGCCGTGGTGGTTGATTTTTTCACAGTCACCTTGGGCGCAGTTTTTTTTGCGGGTTCCTTTTTCTTGGCCGTGGCACCGGCAACCCCGCCGGCCTTGGAATTCCAGCCCAGTCGATTTAATTTGCCAACAACGGCGTTTTTACTCATGCCCAAACGTTTGCCGATTTCGGCGGTGGACAAACCCTTGCCCGTCAGGGCTTTTAATTTTTTCAGTGTGGCGTTATCCCAACCTTTACTCATTTTAAAAAATCCTTGTTATACATATCGGTATAATTGTAGCATAGTTTCGAATCGAAAGGCAAGGGGGAAAAATATGTTTTATTATATCTTTTTTATTATTTTGTTGGCGGGTGCCGCCGCATGTGCATGGGGTATTTCGCGCGCAGATTTCCGTCGGCGTATTATCCCGGACGCATACCTGTTTCCACTGTTGCTGATTGGATTGGTCGTCACCCAGTTTTTCCCATGGCCCGTCACCCCATCAGACGGCGCAATTGCGGCCGTGGCCGGATATACATTAACATCATTAATCGGATTAATATTTGAAAAATTCCAACCCAGCCAAACACCCCCCATCGGCATGGGCGATATAAAATTGATTTCAGTGGCCGGCATTTGGCTGGGGTCAGTTGGATTGGCGGGCGCATTGGCATTGGCGTGCATATCGGGCATGATTTGGGGCGCAACAAAAAAACAAAAATACATTCCATTTGGACCGTTTCTGATAATCGGTGGAATTTTATCTTTAATTACAATAACGTTTTTGATATAATATAAAAATAAACGGGAACCCGAGAGATGAAATCATACACTATATCAGCACTGTCAGCATTTTTGTTGCTGTTGACCACACCGGCCATGGCGACAACTTTTCCAACGCCCACAACGCCATTTTCGCAATACGGTCAAATTCAAAATGTGCAAAATTATTCGTCCAATCCATTTTGGGACCCCAGTTCACCGTATAATCAACGCATGCCTGTGCCGGTATACGTGACGGGCACAGACGTTGACACAGCCGATTGTACCACGGTGGTTGGCGCACTGGTTGCATCATTTTGCGCAACACGTAATAATTGCGTGGGAATGGATGTAAACGACGCCCGCCCAACAATCACTGTCCAATTGGCCAGTTTGCCCAACCACAACTATGTGACGCCGTGCGCGGGCTATATCGACAGCGAATTTGATAAATACGTATCACAAAACGCGGTTGCCGCCCCAACGGGGAAAACAGTGGCATTTCCAACCGCAACCACGGCAAACCCGACGGTAAATCAGCAAAACTATCAATTTACAAATCCATATGATCCAAAACCCGCCGATTGGCAAATTGACATGATGGAACGCAAAAACGAATTGCAGAATTTGCAATCGGCAAATACAGCGGGTACATCGCAATTGGCACGCGCCAGTTTCCCAACCACCGCGGCCGATTTATCGTTTACCGAACGCATTCAAAATGATGCGGCTGGATACGCCCCATACGCCGGCAAATCTGCATACGAACCATTAAACATAGAAAGCGAGGAAAAATATCGCCAACGCACGAACGCATATTGCAATTCCAAAATGGCGACATTACGCACAATCGACGCAGATTTACAAACCATATCAGATTGCAGAACGTCCGGCACACCATTCAACGATTGTGTTAAAAAATTACAGGGGATATATTAAAACATGTTTTTACGACCAATCGTATTTTCTGTATTGTGCACATTCATCGGCATACACGGTGCGAATGCCCTGATGTGGAATGATCCGAATGTAAACCTTGTCCAAAGCGTATCTGATCACCGTTATCGTGACGCCAACACGGGTCGATATGTAAGTACCGCCGGAATGCCAGCGGTACCGCCAGTGGTCGGCAGCCCAACTGGTACTGGTACAGGCACCGGAACCGGTACTGGTACAGGAACTGGAACAGGTACGGGAACCGGTACTGGTACAGGCGCTGGAACAGGTACGGGAACTGGAACCGGTACTGGTACAGGCGCTGGGGCTGGTGGCGGTGGCACCGCCGGCAGAATTCGCACCAATTGGTCAAATATGTCACGTGGCGCACGTATCGGCACTGGGATTGGTATCGTCGCTGGTACAGCGGGTGTTGTGACATCTGGCCTGGGGAACCAGGAACACGGTGCCGGCAACGTGGTTGGTGGCGCATTAAGTGGTGCCGCAGCGGGCGCCTCTGTTGGCAGTTTAATCGCCCCAGGTCTGGGTACTGCTATCGGTGCAGGTGTTGGCGCATTGGCCGGTGCATTGTACCCTGCGGCAAAGGTATTTTCCGAAACAGATTGCCTGCGCGATCCTGTCACCGGGGCATACACATGTTGCAATACCGCATTTAACAAAGGCGACCGCGTCGTTCCAATTGGCGGATTCATGTTCTGTGGCGCCGAAGATGGCTCGCAAAACACACCGTTCCAGGTACGTCAATGTCTGCAGGGCAAACCAAAGGACGAATCAACCTGGACCGACCAGGGTAAAAAATGGTACGAAGGCGGCATGTGGGTTGATGATTTTTGGGCACCTGAATGCACGGTCAGATTTTGCAACACCGCCCCAACCCAGGGCATAGAAAATTATATTATACCGGTCCAGGACACAACAAATTTCTGTTGGGATTGGAAATGTATTGATGGATACGAACGTTCCGGGGACACATGTGTCATCGCGGGCGGTGGCGGCAACGGAACGACGGGTGGCGCACCGGTCACACCATATACAAATCCGACAAACCCGACCGCCGATCAATACGATGAATTAATCAAACGACTGCAATTGCAACGCCAATTAATATTGCAGGAATGCGGTTATATGGTGAACACACAAAACCAAAATTAATGCGGCGGATATTTATATCTTGGCTGATTGCACTTTGCGCCACAAATGTGGCGCTTTGTGCGAATGTGACACAAACAACCGCACCAATATCACTGGTCGGGGGTGGGGCGGGTGACATAACCGTCCCGACAACGTCGCCAGATTTTGTCCCAATTTCTGATATAAACCAAATCACACCGAACGATACAGAATGCGCCACTGCCGTATTTGCGGACGCGCTGGCCAACAATTCTGCGGCTGTATCGGAAACGGACGAAGATATTGTCATACGTCAATGGATTTATCAAACTTTTGCAAATCCTGACGTTCTGCGCGCGGTTATGAAATGTCCCGAATTCGCAAACGCTGCCGATGACGAAACGATTACACTGCAACCAATAAAATACGTTTTTCCGGGCGGGCGCGAAATAGTCATCAATTACGAAACCCAACCAAAAATTTTGGCCCAACGAATAACATTGGGCGAAAAAAATGAATTGGCTGATTTGAATCCGAATCCGCGTATTGACCCGACCGACGGCACGGTTTGGACAAACACAGATCCTGCATGGTATGCAATCATGGTTGTTGAATCGGGCACGCTGGATGAATTCGTGGGTCCTGGGAAAAATAAGACGGTATCCATGCGATATATTAATGACAACATAGACAGGTTATTTCCACATGGCAACCAGTGCACCAGCAAATCCGCACTGGCCGGGGACAGAAGAATGATAAACGTTGCCACCCGCGAAACAGTTGGCATTGATAACGATACAAATGATTACTATGTGGCGGGCGACGTAAGTTTGCAATGGATATCTTATCTGGAAATCGGTCTGGACGTGGCAATAACAGTTTTAACGATGGGCGGCGGCACAGTTATTTTGGGCGCAACAAAATCCGCCCGCGCGTCCCGTGCATTGCACGGATTAACAAACACAATCAAAACATTGCGCACGACAGATTCCGTACGCGATTACGTGCGCATATCGCAACAATATACGCGCGTGGCCGAACAATTGCGCAACATTGACCGCGTCGCCGACGCCGCGCAATACGAACGCCTCGCCGCCCAGGCCGATGATTTGGCGCGCACTATGCGCACACTGGAACAAACAGACGACAACGTTCGGCAATATCGCAATGCCACAAACGCATTCACATCACTGAATCAATACCGCCGCACTTTGCGCAGTTTACGCACCCCACAACGTGGCAATATCATCGCACGCGCATGGCGCGCAATCCGCGCGGCAAACACAGGCGGGAAAACCATTCGCAACGCGGAAAAAATCGCCCGCAGCAGCACACTGTCCGGCCAAATTCGCGATTGGTTGTTTCAATCAACATTAACAAATGCCGGGGCATTGGCGCGCCTGGAACGCACGGGCGGATACATATACGGCGCATTGCGTTTTTTCGGTGGCATGTATGATTGGACGGAAACCAGCACCGGCGAATTCACCAGTGGCATTGATTTCAAACCATTGACACTGCTGTCGGCCGACGATTTACAGGGCCAGGAAAATGTCATAAATCACGGCATGTGGCTGATGTGGGCGGGCAATGCATATTCCGCCGCAGACGATGACGCCGCATATCTGCAGGCCATGGATTTTGCCAACAAATTCCATTTCAACCTGGACAAAATTCAAACGGAACAAAACAATCACGCGTGCAATGTGGATATTTTCGTCGTGCGTCCAATAATCCATAACCCCGGCACAGATAACGCAGAATTATATTACCTGATAATGAATGACACCCCGTGGACAACGCGCGAATAATTCCCATTGTATTTTTTATCACAACCACATATAATAACTATACAGGGGGTGCATGAATATGATTAAAAAAATATTTATGGCATTGTGTATAACCGCAATATCCGTCACCGGCGCAAACGCGTATCAATTATTATCGTCCAAAGAAATGGGAAAAAACGACGCCAAAAATCAAACTGTCGTTGTAAAATGCACAACCGACACAGGCAAAGTTTCTGCCCAAACATGCACATTGCGCAGATATGCAAAATGCAGCGGCACTGGCACAAAAAAAACATGCAACGGCTGGCAACCATGGCAGGATTTACGCACCCCGGGCAAAAAATATTCTGATTGGCGCAGTGCTGCGTCCGCATGCTGTCGTGCCAAAGGATTACGATAGATAATACCATAAAACAAAAATCCGCCACCTGGCGGATTTTTTATTCTGGTGGATGAGATTGGACTCGAACCAACGACCCCCACGATGTGAACGTGATGCTCTAACCAACTGAGCTACTCATCCAAAACACATATTTTCAATTGCGGACTGTATTCTATCACCACCCTAAAATCAGCGCAAGCAAAAAATTTATACAAAAACTTGATTTTTGTCATTATTTTTCTATCATGAATTCAGAATATTCAAACCAAAGGGGTTCAGTGTATGAAAGGCATAATTTTAGCGGGCGGCAGTGGCACACGCCTGTACCCATTGACCAAAACCACATCTAAACAGTTATTGCCGGTATACGACAAACCGATGATTTATTATCCGATGTCAACGCTGATGCAATTTGACATACGCGATGTTCTGATTATTTCCACGCCCCAGGACACGCCAAACATCGAACGTCTGTTCGAAAATGGCAGCACATTGGGCATGCACATTCAATACGCAATCCAGGAAAAACCCCAGGGCATCGCCCAGGCATTCACCATCGGTGAACAGTTTATTAATAACCAGGACGTATGCCTGATTTTGGGCGACAATATATTCCACATGGGCGGACAATTGCCATGGTTCCGTAAAAAAGTCGCAAAAAACCAGGGCAAGCGCGCAACAATTTTTGCATACCATGTATCCGACCCAGAAAGATTTGGCGTCGTTGAATTTGATGATAAATTAAACGCTGTATCAATCGAAGAAAAACCCAAAAATCCGAAATCAAATTTCGCATCAGTGGGGCTGTATTTTTACCCCAGCGACGTCGTGGACAAAGCCAAATCTTTGACCCCATCGGCGCGTGGCGAATACGAAATTACCGATTTGAACAACATGTATTTATCAGAACACAGAATGTCCGTTGTACCAATGCTGCGCGGGAACGCATGGTTGGACGCAGGCACCCCAAAAAGTTTGTTGGATTCCAGCAACTTTGTTCAAATTATCGAAGAACGCCAGGGCCTGAAAATCGCCTGTATCGAAGAAATCGCATACAGACGCGGGTTCATTAACAAAAACCAATTAAAAGATATCATCAATAAATTAAAAGACAGTGACTATAAAAAATATTTAATGAAAGTATCAATGGAAACAAAACACAAATTGTATTAAAAACAGGGGCGAAATATTTCGCCCCTGTTTTTTTATAACCGTTTGGTGGGGATAGTGGGACTCGAACCCACACGGTCGCAATGACCAAAGGATTTTAAGTCCTCAGCGTCTACCATTCCGCCATATCCCCCATTGCAATTTGAATCGATAAAAAATTTTGGTGGAGCTGATGGGACTCAAACCCACGACCTCTACGATGCGAACGTAGCGCTCTATCAACTGAGCTACAACCCCAGAACTTTGGTGCGGATAAGAGGACTTGAACCTCCAAGGCATTGCTGCCACTAGTACCTGAAACTAGCGCGTCTACCAATTCCGCCATATCCGCAATTGCCCCATTATCTTATATTAACTTTACCAATTTTGCAACAGAAAAATCAAATAAACCAAACACATTAAAAAACATAAAAACACTTGCCCTGAAAATCGCAATTTTGCTAACATTTAATTCAGAATGAGAAGGATTCTGTATTTTATCACTACTTTTGCCCTGTGCATTGGCATTGCCAACGCGGCTGTGCGTGATGAAAATGCAACGAATCGCAATACGAATAATGCCAATCAAACAGTTTCGCGCACGGCGTCCACACGCGCCGTCGCTGGGCGCAGTGCAACTGTGCGCACGGCCACGCCAACTGTATCGCGCACAGCATCACAAAATAACGCCACGCGAACCACCGCCGCGCGCCCATCGTCATCGTCAAATCGCCCAAATGCCACGCGCACGTCGGTGGCCCGCACGGGCAACAACACGACCCGCGCGGCAACTGCGCGCGCCGCAGCGCCGGTTGTATCACGCGCCGCCACAAACACCAGTGCAATGTCCGAAACACGCACCGGCGCAGAATACGAGCAATGCAAAAGTGCATATTTTACATGCATGGATCAATTTTGCGAATTAAAAAACGACGACTATCGTCGCTGTTCTTGCAGTAATCGCGTGTTTGATTTAACCGAAATCCGCGACACCATGCAGGACGCCAGCGACCAATTAACCGTATTCAATGAAAATCTGAACGTTGTCGGCATGACCGCGGCCCAGGCAACCGCCATGAAAACCGCGACCGAGGGCGAAAATGCCCTGACGTCGGACACATCTGCGTCAAAACAATTATTACAGGCCATCATGAATTCAATACGCGGTGGCGACACGTCTGTTGGTGGCAAATATTCCGATTTGAACAGCATAACATTATCGTTTGACACAGTAAACGCGTTTGGCACTGCGGACGCGGGTCAAATCATCGCGTCATACAACGGCCAAAATCTGTACGACGCCGTATACCCCCAATGTCGCGAGGCCGTACGCGCCGACTGTACCGACGCACAATTACAGCGCGCAATCACCGCATATTTAATGGCAATTGAACAGGACTGCAACAGTGTCGAAACAGCAATAGAAAACAAGCAAAAGGAAATAAAATCTGCTATCCGCGAAAGCAGCGCTATGTTGGATTTGGCCCGCGTAGAAAATCGCCAGGCGCACAATTCCAGCGACATGGCAACATGCCTGACCAATGTTGAAAACGCCATTTTAAGCGAGGAAGTTTGTGGTTCCAATTACCACAAATGCCTGGACAATGGCGAATTTATCGATGTTTCCACAGGCGCCCCAATCGCAGGCGTGGAAAATTTTTACGAATTGGGAAATCTGCTGAAATTTGCAGACGGTGTTGACGCCGCCGATCAAAAATTATCGCAAATCACATACAACAGGACTTTCGTTAAAAATTTTGAAAATCGCGTTAAAAAATTCGCGGAACCAGAATTGGACAAATGTACGGAAATTGCCGACGTTGTTTGGTCGGAATACCTGGACAAAGCCATGCTGGACATATACTATGCCCAACAATCCAAAGTATCCGAAATCAAACAGGGTTGCTTTGATTTTGTATCTGCCTGCTATATGAACAGCGAGGCCGCCATCACAGACGCCATGGCATCACTGACCGGCGACGACACGGTTATTTTACAACCGGACAGCGTCACATTAACAACAGAAATGTGCCGTGATTATATTAATTCGTGCAACATGATGTTCTATGACCAAACTGGCGGCCAAAACATCGTGACGGACTATATCAACAACCGCCAGGAAACAGACACATTGACCGCATGTCGCGCAGTTGTAAAACAGTGCTTTGATAACTTTGGCGGATCCGGATATGAAAACTTCTATTATCCATACAGCGGCCTGTTCAAAACGGGCGAGGCCCTGGACTGGTTCACCCTGTATGAATATGACGAAAATGGCAACCCCAACACGGACAAACCGGTATCAAAATGCGCCCAGCAATTACAGGAAATCGCGTCATGCAATACCCCCGAAATGATGGAGAACGCCTTTGGTGGATTCGACCGCATAATCGCCGGCCGCGGGACATTCGGCGACGAAACTGTATTCTATTTTGATAAAAACGGCCAATATAATGGCGAACCACTCGAAGATCATGCCAACATAACATACAACCATAAAAAATATGGACTGCTGGACGATGTGGCAACAGAAAACATAACCCCGATAGATATCGCAACAAACCAGGCCAGCGGTAATAAAATCAATGCGCGCGTGCTGTCGCACCACGAACCACGCCCAACTGGGGTTGCCACCGAAATTTATAACCAGATTGTCGACACACTGGCCACCCAGTGCACCAACCTGCAGGGCCGTTTTGTTGAACTGCAATTCATCAAACAAGGTTTGTACCAGGAATCCAATCTGTGCCTGTCCAACTTTGAAGGTTCAATTGAATACGGTGGTAGTGGTGGTAATGGGGCCGGAACAGCCGAAACCCCGAACCTGGTCTATTTGTACGGCATTGGCCAAGGCGAAGATATGTGCCCGCGGCAATATAATCTGGACGTGGATACCCAATCATGGGGCGCGTGCCTGTGCTGGGAAAATGGCGGTCGACGCAGCAAATGGGGCAAAAGCCCGAAATGCATCGCCGGTGTTCCGACCAGCACTGCAATGAACGATGCGAAATGCACGTCGTCCACCGTCCCCACATCAACCAGCGCCACCGCGCCAGAAAACTGGTGCACACTGGATTTAAACTCGTCCCGCCAGGTATGCCCATATGATTCTACCGAAGAAGAGGGCATGTGCAAAACACCTGAAACATCTGCTGGGGAACTGCTGCTGCATAATCTGCCCGACGCGGTCATATAACACGCCCGGCGGCCGCGCGCATGGGGCGGGGCACAACAAAATAAAAATGCGTCACGAATTTTCGTGACGCATTTTTTACGTTCATACACAAAAACTATTTACCGCGCACAGCCGCCCGAACAGATTTCGCAATCAACGCCGCGGGCGCGCCATCAGGTCTGCGCCATAAATCATCGGCCGACGCCAACGCGTCCGTCATTTTATCGCGCACCGATGGTATTGTTAACTGTTGTACATCGTCCAAAACATTTTCTGTTGTCGCGGCGGGACCCAAAAATTCCGGATACACACCACGATTCAGCAAAATATTAACCAACGACACCCAATTAACGCGAATGACCTGGCGCACCAGCCACGTTGTTATCGGATTCATTTTATAAATAATAATCGCCGGCACATGCAACATCGCCAATTCGGCCGACACAGTACCACTGGCCGCAATCGCAATATACGTTTTTTCATACACATCATATCGCATATCCGCCGTCACCAATTCAGGTTTCACGTCCCAATGTTTAATTTGCTGACGAATGTATGCGTCCGTCGTTTCAACGGTTGGGATAACAAATTTATACCCAACATAGCCGTCCGCAACCAACTGATGCGCGACATCGCGAAAAATCGGGAACAGACGTTTGACCTCGGACATGCGGCTGCCGGGAATTAAAGTGATAATTTTTTCGTCCGTGTGCGATTTTCTTTTACGCCCCAGCAATCCATCTGCTATGGGGTGACCAACCGCAACTGTGTCCAACCCATATTTAGTAAAATACGGTACCTCGAAATCAAAAAACGCGTATAATTTATCAAATGTCTGGGCATATTTTTTTGCGCGCCCAGCACGCCAGGCCCAAACCTGGGGCGCAACAACATGATGGAATTTCAACCCATCGGCAATCAGCGCACGCCCAGCTGGCATTTTACGCAATTTTTTTATCACGCTGCGCGCGAACCCGGGCGAATCAATCGTCAAAACTATATCGGGCCGCATTTCGACAATGGCGTCAACCGTCTGATTAATACGCCGCGTTAATGTACGCGCATGGGCCGCGACCTCTATCACCCCCATAACGGATAAATCAGACATCGGGAACAGCGATTTCAATCCCGCCCCAATCATATTTTCACCACCAATACCAACGAACGCGGCATCGTCCATTTCGCGCATAATACGCGCGCCCAAAACGTCACCAGACACTTCGCCGGCAATAATAAAAACTTTGATTTTTTTATTCTGCATTTTTAGAAGTACCAATTCCACGTTTCGAACGATTTTCTATGAAATCAATCGCGTCCATGGCGTATTTGTTGTTTTTTACATCTTTACGGACGCGGGCCAAACGTTCAGAAACAGTTCCATCAGTACTGCGGAAAACAGCCGAATATACACTGTGGATTGCGTGCATATCTTCGTTTGTAAAACCATGACGCATTAATCCAACACGATTAATCGTGCGATACACAGCACGCGGCGTCCCGTCATAAATGGCATACGGCAAAACATCGTTTCCAACGCCGGACATTCCGCCAATAAACGCATTACGCCCAATACGCGCGAATTGCAACACCATAACGCCACCGGACAAAATCGCGTAATCTTCGACCTCTACGTGACCAGCAACCTGAACCAGATTGGACATAACAACACTGTTGCCAATCTTGCAATCGTGCCCCACATGGGCATTCACCATAATTTGACAATCGTCACCGATAACGGTCCCGTCCGACGCAGGCGTCCCAGAATGAATGGTCACATATTCGCGAATTTTGCACCGTTTACCGATACGCAACCCGGTCATAGCGGATTCGTCCTGCCATTTTAAATCCTGGCTCATCACGCCCAAAACGGCGAACGGATAAACAATAGAATCATCGCCTATGGACGTTTTTCCATCAATAACGACATTTGATACCAATTCCACACGGTCACCCAAAACCACATTTGGGCCAACGATACAGAACGGTCCTATTTTGCAATCGGCGCCCAAAACGGCGCCATCATGAATAATTGCTGTTGGGTGTATCATAATATTCAGGCCTATATTTTTTTACTTTTCGCCTGGAATAATACATTATCCGCGCATAAATTGGTATTCAATAAATATAACGAATTATAACAGGAATTTCATCTGGCCCCACGCATTGCCACGTGGCAAAGTTATCCAGTACAAAATCCCCAAACCGCTGACCGCGGGCATAACTGTGATTATCCCGAACAGCCCCAGCATTATCGCAAACATACGTTCACCAACATGTTCAGGCAACTTTTCCGCATGCCATATGGACATAGCAAACAATATGAAAAACACAAACGTCATGCCCAGGAAAATCACCACGGATTCAGTCAAAACAAACAACGCCATACACAGCACTGCTATAAATCGTACCAGCCATTTTAATTTCACATACGCACTGTGCCGAATTGCACCATGTGGCCGCAGATTACGCAACGCAATCGTCGCCGCAACCGCCGCCGCCATTAAAATCAAAAACAACAAATGCACCGGCGTCAATGCCCCCAATTGACCAAACCGGAAAAATTCCGGCTGCATTAACATGGCGACAGTCGTCACCCCCATAACCAGCGCAGTTCCCGCTATGGGTCGCATTTCGCACCGCGCCATACGCCCAACCAGTCCACCAAACAAAAACGCACCGATTTGCAACAGTGGTCCCCACCACGCATGAATATCAGACAACCCAATCGCGGCCAAAATCATCACCCAACAAACAACAATTCCCCATTTTTGTCGGCCACTGGCACCACGAAACTTTGGCAAATTAAACCCACGCGAATACGACCCGACAAACACAGACGCCACAAAAACTATGGCCGCGATTAAAAACGGCAACACAGTTGCATTATCACGCAACACGGCATAATTGCCGCCAAACAACACAACCCACGCCAACGTCAGAATCACCGCAGCCAGCGACGTGCGCGACATAATATTTTCTGAATTCCAGCCAATGCGCTGCAAAAACGCATGCCCACAAAAATACACCATCATAAACACAGGCACCGCCAAAATCGCCCACCACAAAAACGCAGGCGCCGCCAACGCGGCATTATTAAACGCGCTTATTGCACTTTGCACAATCATACTGCTTTCAAACATAAACTTGCCTTTTTACTTTGTTGGATTATTATACAGACATGGCGCAAAAACAAGAAATTTTTACCCTGATGGGCGGTCGTGTCCGCATAAGTCGCGGTCGATACAACCCCACGTCCGACGCAGTTTGGCTGGCGGCATTCGTGCCGGCGGGCGCAAAAACCGTGCTGGACGTCGGCATCGGCACGGGCGGGGCGGGGCTGTGCACACTGGCCCACGATGGGAATATTCGCCTGACAGGCATTGACACATCGAACGAAATGTTGGCCGAATGCGCCAAAAACGCGGAACTGAACAATCGCGACATTGAATTAATTAACGCAGACATCACCACATGGCGCACCGCGCGCACGTTTGACGTGGTCATCACAAACCCGCCATATTTTCGTGGCACCCCGGCGAAACATAACGCCCACCACAATGCAGATTTAACCACCTGGACACGAAAATGCATCGCACGCACACGCCCGCGTGGACATTTTTGCATAATTA
Organism: uncultured Alphaproteobacteria bacterium; assembly: GCA_944392815.1. Lineage (GTDB taxonomy): Bacteria > Pseudomonadota > Alphaproteobacteria > Rs-D84 > Rs-D84 > Enterousia. Next base: position 84,446 of record CALXXY010000003.1, read on the forward strand.
TCGCGGCCGACCGCATGGCCGAAGTCACCGCAGAAATGTCAAAACACTGTGGCGACATAACCATTATCCCATTGTTTGGCGCAAAACAAACCGCAGAACGCGTGCTGCTGCGTGGGCGTGTTGGGACACGGGGCGGGGCAACGTTGCATATTGGCCTGTCCATGAATAATGACGCCATATTACGTGATGGCTTGACTATTTCGGATACATTGGGTACCCTGTGACAATATGATAAATTTTATAACACGATATTTTACGTCCCTGTGGGCATTTATAACATCGCCATTTCGCGCGATGTGGCGTGTAATATGCCGCGTATTTCCACCACGCGAATTCACAGTTATGGACACCCCCCGCGGAAACGTATACACTTTTAAACAAAGCAGTTTTTGGCGCTTTACAAAATTCTGTGGGAAAATAGGTCTGGTTTTATGGGCCACATGGTCGACATACGTATTTGTATACCACCGCCCATTACTGCAAAAACGCACCCAGGAATTGGATGCGGCAAAATCCATGCACGCGCGTCAAATGACTGATTTACAGGTATACCTGCAGAAATACAATGATTTAACCCGCGATTTAAATGTCACAGACGATAAAATCCTGAACGCCGCCGATTTAACAGACACCCAACGCGAAGATTTAATGAACAGCCGTCTGAAAACATGGGGCGAATTGGATTTTCTGCGCACTCGCCTGACGGAAATGTTCACAAATGACGAGTATGCAGCGGAATATACAAACCTGTCTGAATTGTCGGCCGAACTGGAATTGACACGCGCAGAAAACGAAATGCTGAAAAAACGCAATACCCAATTGGTTGCGTCAATGGAACAAATCGCCACCGCAGACATTCAAATTGTTGACGCGGTATCAAAATTGGCCACTGAAAACATAGACAACCTGCGCGACAATATCCGCGGCATCAGTACAACCATCGCGTCACTGGGACTGACCCAGAAAAAATTGGTAAACAGCGCGAACAAATTTTCAAATCCATTTGTGGGCGCGGCATATTCACCAATTGAATTTGACGATGAATTGGACCCAAAATACCAGAAATTGGCCGATGATTTAGAATTATGGAACGGCCTGGCAAAATTAAATACTATGTTGCCATTGGGCGCACCTGTGGAAAAAATGCGCGTCACATCAAATTTTGGCACACGCAACGATCCATTCACCGGCGAACCCAAACGCCACCGCGGCATTGATTTTGCCGGTAAAATCGGCACAGAATTAATGGCTGTCGCCCCCGGCCGCGTGGTATCTGCGGGCGAACGCGTGGGATACGGCACAACGGTGGAAATCGACCACGGATTGGGATTCACGACACTGTACGCCCACCTGTCACAAACATTGGTCACACGTGGCGATTGGGTGCGTCCGGGCACAGTCATCGGCCTGGCTGGATCCACGGGCCGTTCAACTGGACCGCATTTGCATTATGAAATTCGGTACAAGGGCGTCCCATTCGACCCCGCAAAATTTGTAAAGGAATAAAACCATGTTGGCATTTACAAACGCAAAAGAAAAACAATCACCGACAATTATCGGCGCGGGCTGTAAATTAACCGGCGACATAAAAACTGACCACACCGTGCAAATTCACGGCAACGTCGTTGGCAACGTCACGGCCGACACAGTCATCATTGGCCGCGGCGGTCATGTGGTTGGCAAAGTGACCGCGACAAACCTGTTTTTGCACGGTTCGTTGGACGGCCCGGCAACGGTAAACACGGCCAACATTTTCAGCAACGCCCAAATGACCGGCACACTGTCTTATTTCACATTAAACATCACTGGGAACACAGGCCTGGAATGCAAATTGGCCAAGCGCAAGGATAAAAAAAATGAATAAAAACATATCAAAAATATACATAGCCGCCGACCACCGTGGGGTGGGGGTAAAATTATACCTGATTGAAATGTTGGCGGCAATTGGATACAACCTGGTAAATCTGGGGACTGACGATTTAAACACACCCGTCGATTTTCCAGACATTGCCAAAACATTGGCCGACGCAATGGCGAACGACGAAAAATCCCGCGGCATTTTAATCTGTGGCACTGGCGCAGGTATGCAAATCGCGGCCAACCGTTATCGCCACATTCGCGCATCACGCTGTGAACGCCCGGACCAGGCCCGCGACGACAGATTCCACGACGACATCAACGTGCTGGCATTGGCCGCCGACGATATTGATATAGAGGTATCTTTCCTGGTCGCGCGCGCATTTTTGGAAAGCCCATTTGACAATTCCGAACGCCGCGTTCGCAGATTGAAAAAAATCTCGTAATCAAAAAACGCCCAACCGGGCGTTTTTTATTTCTTTACAACAAAATTCACCATTTTATTTGGCACAACGATGGTTTTGATTATTTCAGCATCGCCCAAACGTCGTGCGGCCACATCACGCGCGGCGGCAACAATTTCAGATTCCGGCGCGTCAACACCAATCTGAAAATCGCCCGCGCGTTTACCGTTAACCGACGCGACAATGGTCATTGTCGTTTTAACCAATTTGGCCGCGTCATACGTTGGCCACGGTTGAAACACCAACATATCCGCGTGCCCCAAACGTTCCCAGATTTCTTCTGTCAAATGTGGCGCAAACGGATTTAACATTTGAATCAACACTTCGTACGCAGCGCGCGGCATACCACCATCAAATTGATTGATAAATTCCATCATTGCAGAAATCGCGGTATTAAAACGCATATTTTCCAAACGTTCGGTCATATCAGCAATTAATTGATTAACCAAACGTTCCTGTTCGGGCGTCATAACATCGTCTGTCAGTTTGTCCGCCATATTTTCCACACGTTTCAGGAATCTTTGCACCCCGGCCAGCGCACCGTCCGACCAGTTCACATTCGTATCCCACGGTCCCAGCGACAACACAGTCGTACGCGCGGCATCGGCACCAACACGCGCCACCATTTCATCAACCTGGAATCCATTGCCGGCGGATTTAGACATTTTTTTACCGTCCGACCCCATCAGCAATCCGTTCGTGGTACGTTTTTTATACGGCTCGACAGTGTTTACAAAACCCAAATCATACAACGCTTTGTGCCAAAAACGCGAATAAATCAAATGACGCGTATTGTGTTCATTGCCGCCATTATAATGATTTACCGGCATCCAGCGTTCCATTTGTTCCCGCGAACAAAATTCTTTGTCATTACGCGGATCCAGATACCGCATATAATACCACGACGAACCCGCCCACTGCGGCATAGTATCCGTTTCGCGTCGCGCCGGCGCGCCACATTTCGGACACATGGTATTCACCCAATCAGTCGCGCGGGCCAGGGGACTTTCGCCGTCCTCGGTCGGACGGTAATTTTCCATATACGGCTGCATTAACGGCAATTCAGATTCAGGCACCGGCACCCAACCGCATTTTTCACAATAGACCAATGGGATTGGCTCGCCCCAATACATCTGGCGCGAAAAACCCCAATCAGTCATTTTGAAACGTGTTTTCGGGCGGGCAAAGCCGTGTTCCTCGCCATACTTAATCGCGGCGGCGATTGCATCGGCCTTGTTCATGCCATTTAAAAATCCTGAATTAATATGCGCGCCGTCACCGGTCCAAACCTTGTCGGATTCGCCACCATCAATCACAGGAATAATTTTCAAACCGAATTTTTTCGCAAAATCCCAGTCGCGTTCATCGTGCGCCGGAACAGCCATAATAGTACCATGCGCATAATTCACCAATACATAGTCCGCCACAAACACGGGGATTTCATCGCCTGTAAATGGATTGCGCGCCATTATGCCGTCCAAACGCACACCTGTTTTTTCTTTTGTTGCGTCCGTCCGATCAAATTCGGATTTTTCGGCCGATTGTTTTATATACGCACGCACCGCGTCCGCGTTTTTAATGCGCCCGTCAGCCAGCCATTTGGCAACCAATTTGTGTTCCGGCGCAATCGCACAGAATGTCGCACCGAATATAGTATCAACACGTGTGGTGTAAACGGTCATTACATCGTCACCGACCATAAAATCAACGTCCGCACCAGTGGATTTACCAATCCAGTTTATCTGATCGCGCTTTACACGTTCCGGATAATCAACCAATTTCAAATCATCCAACAAACGCTGGGCATATTTAGTAATCGCCAGATTCCACTGCATTTTTTCACGAATTTCGACTGGTCCATGACAACGATTGCATTTGCCATCTTCCAATTCTTCGTTGGTCAACGTGGTGCGGCAATTCGGACACCAGTTCATCGGCAACATGGACTTGTACGCCAAACCTGCATTGAAAAATTGAATAAACATCCACTGGGTCCATTTGATATATTCAGGATCCGACGTCGCAATTTGCGATTTCAAATCAATCGACCAACCCATTTCCACCATATTGGCAGTAAACTTTTGCACCAGGTCACGAACAACCTCGGACGGGTGTTTGCCAATTTTCGTGGCATAGTTTTCCGCCGAAATCCCCAATGAATCAAAGCCCAACGGATATAAAACATCATAACCCTGCATACGACGAAAACGCGCCATAACGTCACACCCGGTGTAATTCAACATATGTCCGCCATGCAATCCAGTGCCCGATGGAAAAGGAAATTCCGCCAACATATAAAACGGTGTCTTGCTGCCATCATTTTTAGGGGTAAAAACACCGGCGTCCGCCCAACGGCGTTGCCATTTTTCTTCGCGTTCATGAATTTTTTTAATATCGTCTGCCATTTTTATAACCTGTTGTTAAATTCTGGAAAAATTTTATACATAAAATATGCTGGATTCAAGGAGTTTTATTGCGCCACCCGGCGCAAAAGTGCCAAATATTCCACATTGCCACTGCCGCCGCGAATGGGCGATTCAATAATACCAGATTGTTTATAGCCATTTTTTTCAAAGTTTTGTACAACGTTTTGAATGGCCGCGGCACGTTCAGATTCACTTTTAATCACACCATGCGCACGGGCGGCAACATTGCGGGAAACCTCGAACTGGGGCTTAATCAGGGCGATAATTTGCGGCGCATTCCATGCGACCAGCGCATCGCTGATGTTGGTTAATGAAATAAACGACACATCAACCACAATCAAATCAACCGACCGCATGGGGGACAACGACCGAATATCCGTCTGTTCCAGCGCGGTCACACGCGCATCATTTTTTAACGAATCCACCAATTGATTTGTGCCGACATCAACCGCAATCACATGCGCCGCCCCGCGCGATAACAGCGTTTCTGTAAAACCACCAGTACTGGCACCAACATCCAAACAAACATACCCCGCGGGATTCACCCCAAACGCGTCCAGCGCAGCCCCCAATTTCAAACTGCCGCGCCCAGTGGAATAGGGCAGCGCCCCGCCAACAATCACATCTGTGTCGGCAACGTCCATACTCGGCTTTTGCGCACGCGCCCCATTCACAGTCACCAGACCCGATTTAATCGCCGCCGCCGCGCGCGCCCGCGTGGAATACAGATTTCGTGAAACCAGTGCGATATCTAATCTCATACCGAAAATTGTACCGCAGCATTCACGTAAAATCAAATAAGTCCTTGCACCACCCGCGCACACGCGATAATATAACAAATGTCGGTGGGTGTTCCACCGATGGGGTGTCGAAACCCGTTAAACTAGCGTCAGGCAACTGATGAATTAAACTCCGATCTAGCATGGTTGGAGGGCTTGCGAATATATTGAATAAGCAGCACTATTCTAGTTTATAGTTTCGAACCTCCAACCACCTGAATTTTTCTGGTGGTTTTTTCATTATCAAAACAAATGAAACAAGGGAGGTTGCATAATGAAAAAACATTTAATACTGGTCGGGGTGTTTTCCGTGGCCATAGTCCAATCACAACCCGCGATGGCCGTGACGAAGTGCGTGGCGTTAAACAGCCGCAGTACAACGTGTGCATATGCAAGTTCAGAATTCGATGTTACTGATTGGACAACAACATGCACTACAAACGATGTAAGTATTCCGATAAAAGGCATAGGGATATGTGCTAATGCAAGTGCTAGCGCCCTAGGAACAACAACAACACAACTAGACCTGTCGTCCACTGCTGATGATAACAAATATTGTTGGTGCCGTATGATAAGTCCTGCTGTGTCGCGCTGGGTGTATGTCAACTCAACCCCGACAGCGGGCGATTGTCACCATAGGTGCGCATCATACTGCGCGACGAATGTTCGTGATACACCGCTCTTTCGGCGTGGAATGTTCGGCTCGCTTTCTGACTAATGGGGGCGCACAATGAAAAGAATACTGATTTTATTTGCATTATGTTGTCCGGTATCTGCGATGGCCCTGGATATAGAAGGTGGAGTAGTCGTTGGTCCGCCAGTGCAGGCAATAAGCACCCCATCAACTTCATGCCCGTCGGGTTATACTGCGGTGGTCGAGGAACATATGGATATTGCGAACAGTTCATGCCCATCGGGCTATACGTCCGCCGGCACAGCAACCAGTTGTATCGCGTCCAACCCCGGCGGGTCGTGTATTATGTACGCCCCGGTGGGTGTATCGTATACAGACACCACCGGCATATATGAATTCGAACAACCCTGCGCAATGGAATAAACCACCCCGGCACTTCGTGCCACCCCTCCGCAGAGGGGAACTTTGCCCCGCAACGGTACGTAGCTAGTTCCCCTCTGCGGAGGGGTGGCGCGCTTTGCGCGACGGGGTGGTTTACTCGTGACTCGTGAGTGTGTCGCTCGGGCGCGTTGCGCCCTGTGCGTATCCTCGTATTTATTCGGTCTGCACTTCGTTTGACCTCATATACTCGGATTCATCGCGAGCAAAGCGTGGCGATCCAGTAAATAAAAAGCACTGCGGGCGAATGCTCGCAGACATATTGCACTGGATTGCCACAGTCGTACGACAACGTTTTCAACGTTGATCGTACTCCTTCGCAATGACAGGGGGATAGTATGCCCGAATAACGTGTCGCACCCGAACGCCATCCGCCCCATTTTGACATATTTTTTTATTCAAAAATTACTTTAATTTATACATATATCTATATATTTTTAGTAAATTTTTAAATTTTATACAATAATACACCATTTTAACATCAAAAATACACCAAAAATCGCTGAAAACCCGCAGAAATCCGCCATTTTTTGCATTTTTACGGTCAGAATAGGGCACAAAAACCGATTTTTCCGCCCCCGACAATGACAAAAAACGGCCACACAGGCAACCAAAACCACAGAAACACATAAAAACACATTATATCACTAAATACAAAGTGTTATTTTATTTTTACAATAAATATCTTCAATAAATTTCACCAATAAATATGCGTAAAAACATTCACAAAAAAAATCCGAAACACGCCCGATACAAAAACACGCCGCACAAAACTGCACGAAACAAAAAAATCACCAAGTCAAAAACTAAACCCAAAATTCATCGTGCTATGACGCAGATGAATTTTATTTAACGTACATTTATATGTTCATCTGCGCCACAGCGAACAAAAAATAATACCGACGACAGCGACAACACACATCACAGCAAATTTTTATCACGCGCGACTACACACACATTTTCACAAATTATAATATTTGACACGTCCGACACACAAAACCACAAAACAAATCTGCTTGTATTCATGTATCATTTTGGAACACACCAACACATCATATTCTCGTTATATTACGTACAGTTTTTATGAGCCCCGGCGACCACATAATCCTCATATATTATGTATAGTTTTGGGGGCGCCAGCACTCCACATTCCTGTTATATTATGTATAGTTTTATGAGCCCCAGCGGGCACATAATCCTCATATATTATGTATAGTTTTGGGAGCGCCAGCACTCCACATTCCCATTATATTATGTATAGTTTTATGAGCCCCGGCGAATAAAACTATACATAATATACATTATGCGCCTTTTGGCATGGTTTACAAATCGGTGTCCCCTGGGGCGAAAAACTGGCCGAAATTTCGTCCTGACACACAACAAAACGGCAACAAAAAAATACGGTACAAAAATGAATATAAATATAAACATCACTGTGGCGCGAACAATAATAAATCACACGACAAACACAAAATCATCGCGCAAACGTCGCCACATCGACAAACTTTTTATAATTTGCACGATATTTGCCGTATACCTGACAGCCATCATTTTTATCATCACGACATAATATGAAACAACGAAAATACGCCCCGGTCCAACAAAACCGCCCTGTTCCGCCGTCCACCCCACCAATTACCACACGACGCCAAAACGAAACACGCCCCGGCGGCGGCGCGCAAAAAAAACACAAAAAACGGCGGAAATTCGCCGTTTTTTACACATTTCACCACACAAATCACCGTGATTTGCGGCCGCCATGGGCCACTTTCGTGATTTTTGTAATTTTATCCCTGGCAACCCGGGTCACAGTTTTAATCCCCTTTTCTAAATCACTGGGTTGGGCAGGTATAATTTGCTCGGCCTGTAATTTCGAACAGCAATTTGGGCATTTTGTCGCCTGGATATTTATAGTAGATTTACAATACGGGCACGTCCGCGTCGTCACGGCCTTTTTCGCACGCAATTTGTTCATCACGCGCACCATTAAAAACACCGCAAACATAGTAATCAGAAAACTGACCACAGTATTCAAAAACACACCTATATTCATAGTGGCGGCCCCGGCGGCCTGGGCTTCGGCCACAGTGTTATAGTGCGCACCCGGCGCCCCACCCGACAGAACGATAAAAAATTGCGAAAAATCAATATCCCCGATCAGCATACCGATTGGTGGCATAATAACATCTTTGACCAGCGAATTAACCATAGTCGTCATGACACTGCCGACGATGATACCAACGGCCATATCAATCGCGCTGCCACGTTCCAAAAACGTTCTGAATTCGGACAACAATTTATTTTTAGCCATTTTTTTCACCTTTGCCATTATTCAAATAATCTTTTAATTCAGCGACCACCTTGTTCAGTGTTTTCCGCAAACTTTCATCGCGCGTTTCCACGGTAATATCAGCGGTTGCATAAATATCATATCGTTCATCAATCAATTGCGCCAAAATTTTCCGACTGTCCGTGTGCAGCAACTGCGGCCGCGTATGCCGAAACCCAGTTCGTTTTACCAACAAATCCAAATCCGCCCGCAGCCACACAGACACCGCGCGTTCCAACACCATTTTTCGCACGGCCGGGGTTATAAATGCGCCCTCGCCTGTGGAAATAACCTTTAACGCCGGCGGCGTATCAAACAGCCGTTCAATGACCCTCTGTTCAGCGCGACGAAATTCGGCCTCGCCATACATGGCGAAAATATCCACCACGCTGCAACCGGCTGCGGCCTCGATTTCTTTGTCTGAATCAACGAACGGAATCCCCAGCCGTCGTGCCAACGCGCGCCCTACACTGGTTTTACCGGCCCCCATCAGCCCAACCATAACAATCGGCTTGTTCAGTTTTATATTTTCTTTCATACCGCAAATTTTACTAAAAAATACGCCCATTCTCAACAAGAATTAAAAACGCTTTTTATTTTAAAATCACGAAAAATATGATATAATGCAAACATATCAATTACGTAGGGGACGAGAGAGCATCATGAACAAAACATCTTTATTGGCATTGGCCACATTTATACTGTCCATGGGCGGCGCTTTTGCGGCCGGCCCGCATATTTACGCAAATTCATTTGCAGCGCACAACATCACCGCAATCCAGCATTCGGTTATGACAACCGCCATGCAAACGTTCGAGGGCACAGCCGCCGCCGCATTGGGCGGTCGCGCCAACATAATCAAACACAATGACCCAGACGCCAGATATTTATACGGCACAACACCGATGTACGGCTGGCCACGTCTGTACGGCGAATATGGCGACGATGGCACAGTCCAACAAACCGGTCGCAATGGCGGCGACACCGTGTCCATGGATATGACCATGGAAACACGCGACCCGCGCCCAGTATTAAACAGCGCATGGATAAATTGGCAACACATCGATGATGACGTAAAATTCCACGATATTGATGGACTGGACACTGATACAGATTTAATCATGTTCGGATTGGCGGGCGGCGAATCCCAGCGCGGCATCGGCATATCAGAATGGGGAATTTTCGGCGGATACATTGGCGGCGGTCAAACCAACAGTTTTATTGACATGTCTGAAAACGGTGGCTATGTCGGGTTATACGGCGGATATAATGTCCACAATTTCAATTTATCTGTGGCGGCAAATGCCGGCGCATTGTACAACAGCGCCGAAACAGAATACGGCATTGACGAATTCGCAAACATGTGGGCCGGCGTCGCAATGAACGCAACATTTAACATTGCGCTGGACAACACATTTACAATCCAGCCCGGCGTATACGCGGGATATACATGGATTGGTTCGGCGGATTATATATCTATGTCGGGCGACGCTATTGCGAACGCAAATTATAATATGTTCGAAATAGCCCCGGAAATCCGTGCAATAAAACACGTGGGGCGCGGCTGGTTCGGATATATTAATTTCAAATATGCATTTGTCATGGGCACCCCAGGCGACGTATGGGTGAACGGCACACTGTACGACGAATTGACAACCCGCGATTATGCAGAATATGGAATCGGTATTGAAAAATCCATAGACAGATTTAATGTTGGCCTGCAAATCAACCGTCGCGATGGTGGCCGCGCCGGCTGGAACGGCAGTGTTAATTTAAAATACATATTCTGATAAAACAAAAATCCCGCGATATGCGGGATTTTTATTGCATTTCATGGTGATTTTATTAACGGGGGCTTTTGCCCCTGTTATCAAACCCAAATTATTCCAGATTAGCCAAACGATCCAATTGATCGGCGGCAATTAACGCATCTATCATTTCGTCCAACGCGGGGCCACCGGCCAAAATATCGTCCAATTTATACAACGTTAATTTAATACGATGATCCGTCACGCGTTGTTCAGGAAAATTATACGTGCGAATTTTTTCACTGCGGTCGCCAGACCCAACCATGCTTTTACGCGCAGAATTACTGGCGTTTTGCTGTTCATTGCGCTGTTTTTCATATAATTTAGACCGCAAAACAGCCATAGCCGCCGCCTTGTTCTGGAACTGGCTGCGTTCATTTTGACACGTGACAACTATTCCAGTCGGGAAATGTGTAATACGCACAGCACTGTCGGTTTTATTAACGTGCTGTCCCCCCGCCCCAGACGCACGGAACACGTCGATACGAATATCCTTGTCATCAATAACAATGTCTATGTCCTGGGCCTGGGGCATAACAGCCACCGACGCAGCACTGGTATGGATACGGCCACCGGCCTCGGTTTCGGGCACACGTTGCACACGATGAATACCAGATTCAAATTTCAACCGCGCGTACGCGCCCGCGCCGTCTATTTTGAAAATAATTTCTTTGTACCCGTGCAACGACGTAGGATTTTCATCAATCACTTCGGTTGTCCAACCATGACGCATGGCGTACGATTTATATTGATTATACAAATCGCCCGCGAACAGCGCGGATTCTTCGCCACCAACACCGGCACGAATTTCCATAATAACACTGTTATCGTCGGCCTCGTCCCGGGGCAGCAACGCGATTTGCAATTTGCGTTCTATATCAGGCAATTTGTGATTCAATTCGTCCAATTGTTCCGCGGCAACAGATTTTAATTCCGCATCATGCAACATTTCATTTGCGTCATCTATGCCCTGCTTTATTGCGAAATATTCATTCACCAGCGGCAAAATTTCCGACAACTGCGAATATTCTTTGGACAGTCGGGTTAACTCGGCCCCCGACACATTACCAGAATTCATCTGTTCGGCAATTTCCGCAGCGCGCGTTTGAATATCTTTTAATTTATCATCAATAACCATGACCAATCCGATTTATTTCAACAATTTGATAACATCGTCCAGCGACAAAGTTTGTTGCTGACCCGTTTGCATATTTTTCAATGCCAACATTTCTGACGCGCGTTCATTTTCGCCAATAATGATACTGAAATCAGCGTTAATTTTATCGGCAAATTCGATTTGATTTTTGAATTTTTTATTTGCGTCCAAATACGGCACCGCGGCAATCCCGGCACCACGCAACGCCGCCAACACACGCATAGAATACGCAACCTGGTCGCCACCCATGCACAACACAGCCGCGCGCACTGGACGCATAAACGGTGTTAAATCGATTCGGTTGTCGTCCAACAATGCAACCATTAAACGCGAAAATCCAACGGCTGCCCCGACCCCGATAATTTTCGTTTTGGAAAATTTAGACGCCAAATCTTCGTACCGGCCACCGCCACCAATCGCACCCAATTCCGGGAAATTATCCAGGAAAAATTCAAACACAATCCCGGTATAGTACGCATGCCCGCGCATAATTCCCAAATCTATTTTTGCGTTTTTAATTCCCATGGAATCCAGCAAAACCATAAATTCATCGATTTCGCGAATGGCCGCGTCCAATGCATCTGATACATTTACAAAAGATTTATAACCATCTGAAAACACGCGATTGATTGTTGTCGCCGCGTCCGCGCCAACCGTTTCCACCAACCCATCGTAAAAATCAGAAATTTTTTCACGTTTATCAATTAAAACAAACGCCGCCCTGCTTTGTTCCGCATTCAAGCCCAAATACGCAAACATCGCATTCCAGAAACGACGATTTCCCACACGAATATTCACCGGCCCAATAAATTCAGCCACAGATTCATATGCCCGCGCCAACGTCGCCACGATTTCAGCATCGTAATTTTCAGACAGCGTATCAATTCCCATGATATCCAAATCCATCTGATAAAATTCACGATAACGCCCACGCTGGGGTCGTTCGCCGCGATAGTTGCGTGCAAATTGGTACGCACGAAAGGGGAACACTAAATCATTTATATGCCCAGCAACATAGCGCGACAACCCAACCGTTCCATCGTACCGCAGCCCCATTTTTGTATCGCCCTTTTGAAACAAAAACATCTGGGTTTCAATTTCGTCCCAATTGTCTTTGTCGGTTAAAACCTCGGCTCGTTCGATTGCGGGCAAATCCAAATGTGCAAAACCCGCCGTTTTCAACACACGTTGCATACGCACAGCACATTCATCAAAACAGCGCTGTTGCGCCGGCAATAATTCAATAAATCCCGACAAAGTTTTTGTTGGCTTTAATTCCATTTTTTAATCCTGTGGTTGTGTCGCGCACCGCGACGATTTTATACGAAACAGATTATATCACAAATATATGAAAAACGCTATAAACACCCCGCCCGATGGGCGTGATAATGTGCGAATAAAATTGTTTTATTGCAAATCATACGAAAATAATACCCAAAATCCACCACTTTGCAAGTTTTTATTAAAAATATATCCCGCGTTATGCGCGGGATATATTAACCAAACCAAAATAAAAGAATATTAAAAAGACATCTTTACACCGGCAATGATTTCATGTTTGTACAAATCAACATCTGAATCAAACACGCCCTTCATTCCGCCCAGTTCTGTTTTGTGATCAACATGGAACATGCCATTTGTGTATTCTACACTGCCCAAATCGGTATATTTATACGCGATATTGAACGCAACGTTATCTGTGACCGGGACTTCGATACCAACGCCAACATTCCACGACATATTTTCAGTTGTCGCCGGCGTTTCCCAGAACCAATTACCACTGCGGAAATTATTTTCTGATTCGATTGTGGTATACCCAATACCCGCCGTCACATACGGGATAAACTTATATACTTTATACCCGTATTTAACGTTCAATCCCAGTGTGCTTTCATTGTATGTAAAGTTTCTGACATCGGTATCATTTGGCTTGTCACCATTTTCAGCCGCATCAAACCCAACCGCGTTAAAGAAATTATCGACTTGGCCGTATTCCGCCTCGACTGACAATATGCCGGCTTTTTCCATATCAAATTCATAACCGACCGCAATTTTTGGTGAAAATTTATGTCCTTTGCCAGACCAACTTTCGTGTTTATTGCCATCAAATTCGGCCCACACGCCATTTTGTGACGATTTTTCCACACGATTTTCAGACACAGATGTAATGCTGTACGCAACCTGTGGATTGATATAAAACCCATCAGCCATTGCACCAGTTGCGACCAAGGCAAACACAGAACCACATAAGATTTTTTTCATTGCTTCTTCCTTTTTTTGTTTGAACGTTAAACAAAAACCACCAGATGATTGGTGGTCGGGAAGTTAGCAAATCATATCCATCAATGACCTGTCGGTTTTCGGTTGCAATACAACCTGTTGTATCGCCGACACAACCCGACCCATAAAGTCAGGCAACCGAACAACACTGCATGTTGTCGGTGGATATCGATACATTTCGTACCGTATGGATACAGGATTGCTAAATCCCTGAACCAATGTCCCCACTGATTCAATTCACAGTATACCCTATTAATACAAATACACAAGTCAAAAATATCTGTGCAATTCAGCGCCGTGCGCATTCAGCCATCTTTTGGCGCGTTCCACCCCAAATCCATACAACTGCGACACAGTTTGCCAAAACGCAGGCGAATGATCCATATGTACCCTGTGCGCCAATTCGTGCATAACAACATATCGCATAACGTCACGCGGCGCAAACGCCAACCGCCACGACAAAGACATCGTCCCACTGGTCGAACAACTGCCCCAACGACTGGTTGTGTCACGCACAGCTATACGTTTTGGCCACAATTCACGCGGCGCGCTGTGCACCATTTGTTTGGCCACAATCAAAAACTGGCTGCGAATAAAATCACGCACACGACGTTCAAACATATCCGCCCCGCCCCCGACAATCAGTGTTGCCGATGTGTCGTCATGCGCAACAAATTCATTTGACCGCCGCGATGGGTCATGTGTTAATAAAACATGCCACCCCAAAAATTCTATTTCATCGCCAGAATGCAATCGTATTTTTTGTGGTGCATTGTTAAATATGCGTTCACACCAGCGACGTTTTTGTTCCAAAAAACGCAACGCAGTCGCCGTCGGTGTCAACCACGGTTTTGATATATGAATTTCGCGTACTGGGCGCGTTTTTGGACGCAAAGTAATATTACGCAACCCACGGCGCGCCACAATTACAACCGGGATACGTTCACCCGATGATAAAACGAATTCGTATTCAGCCATATGTGATATTTACTTTATTTTATTTAAAATATCGCGCGCAATTGCGTCCGTGTCAAATCCAAAATGCGCATATACTTCGTCCCCATCACCAGACACCCCAAATGAATCAATCCCAACAACAGCATCTGCAAATTCAAACCAGGGCGCAGATGCCGCGGCCTCTATTGCGACGACAAATCCGGCCAAAATTTTATTTTTGTATTTTTCGTCCTGATTTCTGAAATCGGAAACAGACGGCATACTGACCACCTGGACAGCATCACCCAATTTTTTCGCAACAGATACAGCCAATGCAACCTCGGCCCCGGTGGCAATAATCGTGACACGCACACGTCGGGCTGTGGCCGGGTGAATTATATATGCACCACGCGATATATCCGCCCCCCCAGGCGTCGGAACCTGCGTAAATTTTTGACGCGACAAAATAATTGCGCTGGGGCGTCCAGTATCTGCAATTGCCGATTGCCATGCGTGTGCAACCTCGGCCCGGTTGCATGGACGATATACGTTTAAATTCGGAATTAATCGCAACCCAGGCAATTGTTCAACGGGCTGATGCGTCGGGCCGTCCGCCCCCACAGTAATACTGTCATGCGAAAACACATAAATCACGGGCAAATGCGACATTGCCGCCATACGAATACTGGCGCGCATATAGTCACTGAACACCAAAAACGTTGACCCATACGGCCGCAATCCGGCCACCGCCATACCGTTCATAATCGCGCCCATTGCATGTTCGCGCACACCATAATTTATATAATTTCCATCGAATGATGGCGGAACTATATCGGAACTGGACTTAACCTCGGCCCCGGTATTGCGCCCCAAATCAGCACTGCCCCCGATTAACGGCGCACCGGCCGCCAACAGCGCATTCAAATACACCCCGGACAATTCCCGTGTGGACGCCGCGCCACCGTCATCATCGTTCGGCCATTTAACTTTCTTTGCATTAAATTTTGGATATTGCGGGACATATTTTTTCGCATAATCCGCCGCCACCAACATCCACAGCGCGTCCCCATCATAAGAAATATTTTTTTCAATCAATATCATCATTTCCGAATCAGACAACGCCAACCCATGCGCCGCCGCGGTCCCAGCCAAACTGGATTCGCGCCCAATAACAGTTTTTGCATCAACAAATGTTGGCGCGCCCCGCCCGGTTGCACCACGCAAAGCCCTGTTTAAATCGGCAAAATTATTCCCATCAACGTATTTTACATTCCACCCGGCCGCCGCCATACGTGCAGGCATATCATCGTCAACCAATGCCGCACCATCAATGGTCACGCCATTATCGTCCCAAATTAACACCAGATTGTCCAATTCATACCGACCGGCGAATGTAATGACCTCGGCCGCGACGCCTTCGCTTAAATCGCCATCGCTGCACAAACAGTAAACAACACCATCACCACCACGAATTTTTTCCGCCAACGCCAACCCAACCGCGTTTCCAATACCCTGACCCAATGGTCCGGTTGTCGCCCACACCCCATCAATACCAAATTCCGGGTGGCCGGGCAATCCGCCAAATTTACGAAAACTGGTTAAATCACCAATATCATACCCCGCCAAACTTAATACAGAATACAACAGCGCACTGCCATGGCCAGACGACAACACAAATTTGTCCACCCCCGGCCGCAGGAAATTGGCATAAATGGCGGTCACTATATCCGCCGCCCCCAGCACGATTCCAACATGCCCCGACCCTGCATTGCGCACAGCATTCAACGCGTGCGCGCGCACGGCCTTGGACATTTCCCGTAATTGTTTGGCATCAAATCTCATTTTATGATATTATATCACAAAAGCAGGTTAAAAAAATGTTAAAAATTTGGACAGATGGCAGTTGTTTGGGAAACCCCGGTCCGGGCGGTTGGGCATTCATCGCAACCGATGGGAAAAATGTGGCTGAACGCAGCGGTGGCGCCCCCAACACAACAAACAATCAAATGGAATTAACGGCGGTTATACGCGCACTGGCCGCAACCCGCCATCACAACGAAATTGAAATCCACACCGACAGTCAATATGTAAAAAACGGCATGCAGGTCTGGGTTCCACAATGGAAAAACAACAATTGGAAAACCGCCGCGAAAAAGCCCGTTAAAAACAAAGAACTGTGGCAACAACTGGACGAATTGGCGCAACCCCGCAAAATTCATTGGGTGTGGGTACGCGGCCACAACGGAAATGAATATAATGAACGCTGTGACGAATTGGCACGCACAGCGGCCGAAAAATTGAAATAAAATTTATCCACGAAATCCCATCGCAACGATGAACATTTCCACGCTGTCCTTGCGCGATGCAGGCGGTTTCACATGATGCACCGATTCGAATTTTTCACGAATTTGCTTTAATAAATCGTTTGTTGTGCCACCTGTAAAAGATTTTGCAACAAACACACCACCGGGCTTTAACGCACGACACGCAAAATCAAACGCATATTCCAACAACACCATTTGCCGAATATGATCGGTTTTTTTATGCCCAACTGTATTTGGCGCCATATCAGACAACACCACGTCCACAGTCCCATGCGCCGCACCATCGGCCGGTAAATTTAATTTTTGTACCAACCAATCCAGCGCAGCGTCCGACGTAAAATCGCCCTGGTAAAATTCGACCCCAGGAATTGGCACGATTTCCAACAAATCCATGGCGAACAAGCGCGACCGCGGAAACGCACGCATAACATATTGCGACCAAGACCCCGGCGCAGCGCCCAAATCCACCACAACCTGGCCATTTTTCAGGAATTTATATTTTTCATTTATTTCAATCAATTTATACGCGGCACGCGCCCGATAACCATCACGATGTGCGCGCGCCACATATGGATCCGCCGCCTGGCGCTGAATCCAGGCCGCAGACGATTTTTTTGCCGCAATTTTTTTGTTTAAAATTTTCATCGCCAACTAACGTGTTTTTTGATATTGCGCATGTGCCTGATTTTCTTTTTTGGCCCTCATCTGTGCAGCAAAATTTTTTGCCGCCGATTCTGGTGTGCTGTACAACCCCCACCATTTTTCAGACATCACATCGAAAAAGAATCTGCGCGCACCGTGGTGACGATATACGACAAACACATTAAAACCATCAATACGCTTATCCTGCGTATACACCGCAAAAGGTCCACGCACATCTTGGATATTCCAATCAAAAATTTTTTTCATATTTACATGCATTTTTGTTGCCCCCTTTTGTATTCATTAACTTTTTTTCTTGTTTCCTTGTAAAAATTAATAGCATTGGCCAACGCGCGTTGTGGTGTCACCAATCCCAATTTTTCCATATCGGTCGGAAACAGCACACATTGATTGCCATGATACAGATAATCCACTTCGACCTCGTATCCCAACAAAACGCGTCCAGCATCTTTGTACACTTCATAACGTGGCCGCGGTGCTTTGACAGCAACCGGCGTCCAATCAAATTGTTGCCACCACCAATTTGCTTTAAATAAATCAGTCCACCTCATTAATTACCCTGCTTTTTCATTTTTTCCATAACGGCCTCCATACCACCCATACGCTGAACCAATGCCATCTGCTGACGCATTTTAGTATATTGTTTGATAATATGTTCCACATCGCGCACAGTGCACCCAGCGGTTTCCGCAATACGTGTTTTTGCATTGGCAAAAATTTTTTCGGGTTCTGCACGTTCGGCTGGGGTCATGGCCTCCAGTATTCTGATTTGTGCATCAACGCTGCCGTCCTTGATTTTTTCTTTCATCGCGGCCACAGCCCCCGACATTCCGGGCACCATTTTCAACAGCCCGCTGAAATTGCTCATTTTTTTAATCTGTTTCAATTGCGCCAGCATATCATTCATATCAAATTGTCCAGACATCATGCGCTGGGCAGTTTCTTTCATACCGCTGGGCATTTTTTCTTCTAATTTTTGTAATTCTTTTTCATCAATCTGCGCGGCTGCATTTTCATTTGCGGTTGTATCAATTGGTTTATTTGTTTTTTTCTTGCCAAATCCGAACATTCGATTTACTCCTTGGGTTAAATTCTGTTTATAACACTACTTTATTTTTTACGTGGCGCATTGTCCAGATACTTTTTCAAATACAGCCCCGTCAGCGAATCAGGATTTTCCGCCACCTGTTCTGGCGTACCAGTGGCGACAACACGTCCACCATTTGCGCCGCCCCCCGGGCCCAAATCAATAATCCAATCCGCTGTTTTAATCACTTCTAAATTATGTTCAATAACGATGACCGTATTGCCCGCATCAACCAATTCATGCAACACAGACAACAGCAATTTAATATCTGCGAAATGCAATCCCGTTGTCGGTTCGTCCAGGATATATATGGTTTGCCCGGTACTGCGCGCGGCCAATTCTTTGGACAATTTAATACGTTGCGCTTCGCCCCCGGACAAATCCAACGAACTTTGTCCCAATTTGATATAGTCCAACCCGACCCGCTTTAACAATTCCAATTTACGTGCAATTTGCGGAACGCTGCTGAAAAATCTGTACGCTTCTTCGACCGTCATATTTAACACATCGGCAATAGATTTGCCTTTGTATTTCACAGCCAACGTTTCGTCATTATACCGTGCGCCATGACATTTGTCGCATTCCACGTACACATCAGCCAAAAAATTCATTTCAATTTTTATCTGGCCATCGCCCTGACAGGCCTCGCACCGGCCGCCTTTGACATTAAACGAAAAACGCCCAGGCCCATATCCGCGTGCCTTGGCCTCGGGCAAACCGGCAAAGAAATCGCGAATATTTGAAAACACACCTGTATACGTGGCCGGATTACTGCGTGGGGTGCGCCCGATTGGCGATTGATCAATATCGACAACCTTGTCCACATGTTCCATGCCACGAATAATATCATGCGCCCCTATTTCCAATTTGGAATTATACAACGCGCGCATTAACGCTGGATACAACGTATCCAACAACAGCGTAGATTTTCCAGAACCCGACACCCCGGTCAACGCAACAAATTTGCCCAACGGAAAATCCACATTAACATTTTTCAGATTATTTTCACGTGCGCCCTGGATTGAAATCACGTGCCCATTACCCGAACGCCGCCGTTTTGGAACATCAATTTTGCGTTTCCCGGATAAATATTGCCCAGTCAACGAATCTTTATTTTTAATCACTTGGTCTGGGGTGCCGGCGGCAACCACGCGCCCACCATTAATCCCGGCCCCCGGCCCAATATCCACCAAAAAATCAGCGGCCCGCATAGCGTCTTCGTCATGTTCAACAACGATAACAGTGTTATCTTTGTCCCGCAGCGTTTTCAATGTATCCAATAATTTATCATTATCACTTTGGTGCAACCCAATTGACGGTTCGTCCAACACATATAACACACCAGACAACCCACTGCCAATCTGTGACGCCAACCGAATACGTTGCGCTTCGCCCCCAGACAGCGTTCCCGCCATACGTGACAAAGTCAAATACCCCAGTCCCACATTTTTCAAAAATTGTAAACGACTGGTAATTTCGCGCAATATAACCCGTGCAATATCATTTTCCTTTTGCGACAAATGTTGCGGCAAATCAGTAAACCAGCGCAACGATTGATCCACAGACATATCGCACGCGTCCATAATATCCAGCCCATAAATTTTCACACACAATGCCTGGATATTTAAACGTTTTCCATGGCACACAGGACATGGTTTTTCAGATTGATATTTCGCCAATTCGGCACGCACGGCCTCGGAATCCGATTCGCGCCAACGGCGTTCTATATTTGGGATTACACCCTCGTACGGTTTTTCATAAACGAACCCATTCCAGTTTATTTTTATGGGCTCGTCACCACTGCCGTACAAAATAATATCTTTTTGTTGTTGCGTTAACGTATGCCACGGCTTGGACAGCGGTATTTTGTATTTTTTATGCAACGCGTCCAACAAATGGTCAAATTGACTTAACATTCCGCCACGCGACCACGGCGCAATTGCACCGTCCAATATGGATTTAGACGGATCAGGTATCACCAAATCAGGCGACATATTTAATTGTACACCCAACCCATCACACGCCTGGCATGCCCCCATTGGCGCATTAAACGAAAACAAACGTGGTTCGATTTTCGGCACAGTGAAACCACTGACGGGACACGCATAATTTTGCGAATATAAAATATCCTCGTTCGTGTCCAGACGTCGCACCAACACAGACCCCGGCACCAAACGCAGTGAACCTTCGAACGACGCGAACATACGCGACCGAAATTCATCAGTATCGGCGTCCGACGCGCCCGCCGCCGGCATTTGCAATCTGTCAACAATAACAAATATGGTGTGTTTTTTATTTTTATCCAATGGTGGCACAGCCGACAAATCGTACAATTCGCCATCAATTATTGCGCGCTGATACCCCTGTTTTACCAAAAACGCAATTTCTTTCTTATATTCACCCTTGCGTTCACGCACCAGCGGGGCCATTATGAAAATTTTCACCCCAGCCGGTATTTTCATGGTCCAATCAACCATTTCAGGTATAGTTTGCGATTTAATCGGCAACCCAGTCACCGGCGAATGCGGCACCCCAATACGCGCCCACAGCAAACGCAAATAATCATAAATTTCAGTCACAGTCCCAACCGTGGAACGCGGATTTTTCGACGTAGTTTTTTGTTCAATGGAAATTGCGGGCGACAGACCCTCGATTAAATCGACATCGGGCTTTTTCTGCATATCCAAAAATTGCCGTGCATACGACGACAGCGATTCGACATATCGACGCTGTCCCTCGGCATAAATGGTATTAAACGCCAACGACGATTTGCCCGACCCAGACACGCCAGTAAAGACCACCAATTTATTTTTTGGTATGTCCAAATCGATATTTCTAAGATTATTTTCGCGGGCCCCGCGAATTTTTATAATTCCAGCCATAGCAAGGATAAATATAGAAAAAATTCGGCAAATTGCAACCCCAACCAGCAAAAATAAGTTCCCCAGAAATCTGGGATTTTTACAGAAATAAAAAAGCCACCCAAAAACGGTGGTTTATTTTCGGCATTTGTTCATACGTATTTTACCCCAAAATCAGCCACTTTGTCAACGGCATTTTTGCCGTTTTTTATCCACCGTTTGCATTCGGCACAATTTGGGGGATAAAATGCAAAAATTAAATAATTTCATATACATGATTGCGGCGACATTTGTCGCAAATCTGGTGTATACGATGGACGCATTACACAACTATGCAATGGCCGTCTATTATTGCCCACAGGAAATACGCACAGTATGGAAAACCGTGGAAACTGCTGCTGCCTCAGAAGTCAACTCCCTGGCTGCCACATGCGACGCCGTATGTCGCTGGTACACTATTTCACAATCTTATATGAACAGTTATTCCATTGGCAGCGGCCGCGAAGCTTGGGGAAACGCCTATTACTGTATGTGTCTGTATCGTTCCACATATGCGCGCACAACTGCGACGCCAGTTTATCGCAGTTGCGGCGTACTGTATTCGTGTGACCACTCAGACGCCACAATGGGTACAGATCCATATCAATCATATGAAGTGTATACATCACGCAACGCAGGATATGCCGCCTTTGCCCCAGGAGCAAGGGGACGATTAACAGATATATCATGCTGTCCGGGCACGGGCACCAACGGCGAATTGGCATACTTTCTGGGCATGGGATCTAATGTCTATGTCGCCAGTCCATATGTTGTTGTACATTCATACCCAGACGCCAACAATATTACACAGTGCTATGTCCAGGCACAGGACGGATTCACCGACCCCAGTGGCACATGGGTATACGATTCCGATTGTCGTTATCAACAGGGATATTAAAAAACGGGGCGTGCCCCGTTTTTTTAAATCAAATCGTCTGGTGACAAAGAAATCCCAGATACACGTTCGTGATCGCCGCCCTGCTTTGGCGCCAA
>CALXXY010000004.1 GCA_944392815.1 uncultured Alphaproteobacteria bacterium
TCGGCTGTGGACGATATGTCTAGTTCTGTCGCTGTCTCGCCATATGACTCGCCTGTTGTACTGCTACATATCCCTATGCCGCTTATTGGGGTGCTGACCCCATTTGTTGTACATGTTGATGTCCAATCGGCAACGTTATCCCCTGGATTTTTATATGTACACGTCGTGTTGCTGTTTAATGCCACGCATTTGGTGACGGCCGATGCCGGGGGCGTCATGATTACAGATACCAACCCCGCGATTATTATGATTTGCTTTTTCATATTCTTATATCCTTTTTTTCCGTTAAGAAAAAACCACCGGAAAAATTCAGGTGGTTGGAGTTTAAGAACAATCCGTTGAATTGCGTGGTTTATTCGATATATTCACCACACTCCAACCATGCGGGTTGGATTGTTTAACGTCTGTATCACGGACGCAACGGAAGGGTTCTTAAGCCCAACACAGGAACACCCTGTGTCATTTTCTATTATTATCAAAGGTTGGGTGTAAATCAATAATAAAAATCATTTGTTGGCGTATTGAAACTTTGTTTATATAATACGCCATGATATGAAATTGGAATCGAATGGGATTTTGATTGATCTGCGGCCGTTTGGAGAACGCGATATGGTGGCGCGGATTTTTACCGCTGATTTTGGTGTGCTGTGCGGCATGATGCGCGGGGCGCAAATCGCGCGGAAAAATAAACCTTTGATCGGGCAAATTGGGGCGGTGGCGTGGAATGCGCGGTTGGATTCACAACTGGGTGCGTTTCATTGGGAGTCCGATAAAAACCTGGCCGCGGGATTGATGATGGCGCGTGATACGTTGGAATATATGAATGCGGTGTTCGCTTTGTTGGTGACGCTGTTGCCGGAACGGGAACAATACAGCGCGCTGTACAATGATACTGTGACGTTGTTGAAAAATATGAATTGCGAAAATGCAGGGGCGCTGTATTTGCAATGGGAAATTTCATTGCTGCGCGAATTGGGGTACGCGTTGAATTTTGCGTCGTGTTCGGGGTGCGGGGCGCGTGACGATTTAATATATTTATCGCCGCGTACTGGGCGTGCGGTGTGTGCGGCGTGTGGCGCACCGTATGCGGATAAATTGTATAAAATGCCGGTGAATTTATCGGTGACGCGACGGTTCCTGGAACGTGCGTGTGCGGCCCAGGGCGTGGATTTGCCGGTGGCGCGGGGTATGTTAAAATTTGGGTAAATTATTCCTTGCATACTTGGCATTTTTTGATTACTGTGTATTCCGTTCAACAGATATAAAGGAGAAAAAATCATGACTTGGACAATCTTGATTCTGGTCGTTGGTGTTCTGTTGTTCCTGTTTGGTGGTATGTTGCTGCCAAAGGGTGACGAAAAGAAACCATCTGCTGGTAAAATCGTTGCGAAAAAATGCATCAGCGTTATCGCTATTATCCTGATTGCGGGCAGTATGTGCCGTTTGTATATGCCGTATTACCTGACCGCTGTTAACCCGGCAATCGTTCAGGAAATGGTGACCGGTATGCAGGAACAGCAACAGGCCGAAAAGAACAAACAAATTCGTAAATTTGTCCGTTCCGAGGGCGATAAAATGATGCGTGATGCCCCTGTGTTGGGTAATCGTGAAGGTGCGAAAAAAACAATCTATGTTTGGACAGATTTCTCTTGCCCGTACTGCCGCCGTGTGCACGGTGAATTGGCACGTGTGTTGGCCGATCGCGATGATGTCCGCGTAGTTGTGAAAAACTTTTCTATCCATGGGCCATTGTCTGATGCCCCGGCCAAGGCAGTGATTGCTGCGAAATTGCAGGATCCGGCCAAAGCGGCAGAATTGACAGATATGTTGATGACCCGTGAATTTTACAGCCAGGACGATTTGAAAGATCAGTCCAAAATTGGCGAAAAAGTTGAAGCCAATGTCATGAAAATGGCCAAAGAAGTTGGTTTGGATACTGAAAAATTAAAAGAAGACATGAAGGGCGATGTGGTTGCGCGTGAATTAAGAAACGTTCGCGATTTGGCACAGCGTTTCGAAATCAGCGGTACTCCGTTCCTGATTGTTGGTGAACAGGCGTTCCCGGGCGCAGTTCCGGCCGCGCAAATCGAAACAGCCCTGGACGAACAATAAATCGTTGGGTTGTGCAGATAAAAACGGGGCAGATGCCCCGTTTTTTGTTTTGTGAGTAATTTTTTTATTAGGCGACCTTTTTCATGTCGTGTTTTATGCTGCGGATATATTTACGTAATTCATCAATTGGAACCAATGAACCGTCGCGTTTTTCGGCGGACCAGTAATCCCAACCATTAAAACTGACGCAATGTTGCAGGCGCGCAGCCATGACGTGGATTGATGCTTTGCCGTACAATGTGTGTGTTAATTGGCCGTCGCGGGTAATCATAACACGTTCGCCACGTGGACTGACCAATGTTTGACCAACGTACAACAGGCCTGCGTCGATTAATTCACGGAATGCAACGCGAACCTCGGCACGTTTGGGGGTTGTGACCTCTATATCCGATAAATCGATTGGCTGGACCGCGTCAACGCGTGCACGTGCAGCGGCAACGTATGCGTCATCGCGTTCAATGCCGATGAAATTGCGACCCAATTCACGGGCGGCGGCGGCTGTGGTGCCACTGCCCAAAAATGGGTCCAGAATTATATCGCCGGCGTTTGTTGATGCCAAAATTACACGGCGTAATAAATCCAATGGCTTTTGCGTGTTATGTAAACTTTTGCCATCGGGGCCTTTGACCCGTTCTTCGCCCAGGCAGATGTTTATGTTCCAATCGGAACGCATTTGTTTGCCGCCGTTTAATTTTTTCATTGTTTCATAATTAAACGTATATTTGCCCGTTTTGCGCGGTGTGGCCCAAATTAATGTTTCGTGCGCGTTTGTAAAACGTGTGCCGCGGAAATTTGGCATAGGGTTGGTTTTGACCCATGCAATGTCGTTCAAAATCCAAAAACCCAAATCCTGTAAAATTGCGCCAACGCGGAAAATATTATGATAACTGCCGATGACCCACATGGCGCCGTCTGGTTTTAATACGCGTTTGCATTCGGTCAGCCATTGGCGCGTAAATTCGTCGTATGCAGCGGGACTGTCAAATGCGTCCCATGCGTCACGCACGGCGCGGGCGGCGGTTTGATCCTCGGGCCGATAGAGGGTTTTTGCGCCCAGTTGCAAATTATATGGGGCGTCCGCGAACACTGCGTCAACCGATGCGTCGGGTATGCCGCGCATAACTTCGATACAATCACCGGTTAAAATCTGGTTCAGGTATTTTTCCATCTCTCTCGGACTCTCGTGTATATATTTTATCATAAAATGGGGGTGAAAAAATGGCCTGGGCAACGGGCAAAAAGAAATAAAGTGCTTGATTTTTATAAAAAACGTATTTTTTGGGGAATTCGGGGTAAATATAATTTTGCTTTACAGTTGGGGATTTGATTGCTACTGTATACGGGTATGAGATGTCCATATTGTAATTCAACCGACAGCCGGGTGACTGATTCCCGCCCAGATACCGAAGATGCCATTATTCGGCGTCGTCGCGTGTGCAATCAATGCGGGGCAAAATTCACCACAGTGGAACGCGTGCAAATGCGCGATTTGATGGTGCGCAAAAACAGCGGCAAGCTGGAGGCATTTGATCGCGAAAAACTGCGCCGCAGTATCAAATTGGCGTGCCGCAATCGCGATGTTGGTGATGAACAAATTGAAAAATTGGTGACGTCTATTCACAGACGGTTGGAAACTGAAACCGCCGATGATACGGTGACCAGCGCAATGGTGGGGCAAATGGTGTCGGATTCGTTGCTGAATCTGGATCCAATTGCGTTTGTGCGATTTGTATCTGTGTATCGCAAATTTTCCCGTATTTCGGATTTTAAAAAGGTCCTGGATCAAATACCCGAGGCCGATGATGGCGCAGTTGTTTGCCCGCTGCCGAAAACATCACTGTTTTGAAACGTATGAAAAAAATATTCACATTTTTAATAGCAATCTTTTTGCCCGTTGCCGCCGTTGCAGCGGATTTGCCGGATATAGATGTTTTGTCTGATGCCGATGCCAGTTTATATACACAAATATTTTTGCTGCAGGACGAAGAAGAAATTTCCGCAGCAGAAAAACTGCAAAAACAATTGTCTGACCCGTTATTGATGAACGAGGTTTTATATCAGCGATACATTTCCGATACATATCGTACACGTGGGCGTGAATTGGTTGCCTGGATGGAAAAATATTATGATATGCCTGGGGCCGAACGTATGGCGAAATTGGCCAAAATCAAACAGGCGACTGTGCGTAAACCATATATCCCGCGTACAATCAGCGGTGGCGCGTCCATAGAAACGGCACAATCTGAAACGTGGACTGCAAAAAAATATACCGGCGATACAAATACAAAAATTAATAAATTTAAACGCGCAATTCGCAGTGGCGCAACAAAAACTGCGCGTTTAATACTGGAAGATTCATCGTTTAAACGTAAATTAACCGAATCGGATTATGGGCGTTTGGCGGGGCGTTTATCTTTTATATATTATACAAACGGTGAATTCGAATTGGCGAAAAAATGGGGATTTGTTGCGTCGGACGCTGAATCTGAATACGGTATGTGGGCCATGGGATTGCTGTATTTCAAAGAAGAAAAATACGACGAAAGTCAAAAATATTTCAGTGCTATTTTGGATTTGGAACAAATCAATAACGCCAGAAAGACCGAGGCCGCATTCTGGGCCGGTCGTGCGGCGGACGCAGCGGGAAACAGGTCGGACGCAAAAAAATATTGGAAAATTGCGGCCGCGCACCCAATGGCGTTTTATGGGGCGTTGTCGTCGGTAATGTTGGGGCGTACGCCACGGTACGAGTTTTTTGAACAGGATTGCACTGACGAGGATATCGATACCCTGCGTGAAAGTAAATATGGAAAAATTGCGCTGGGGCTGTTGCAGGTTGGGCAAAAGGACAGGGCTGAATTGTATTTGAAATATATGATTACGGCGCGGGTGACCGACCGCACGTTGCACGCGATTAATTCTGTGGCGACGGCGTACGGGTTGCCGCGTGTGTCTATCCAGGCGTCCAGTTTGGTCAAAGACCGTGGAATTTTGGAAATTGATGACAATATTATTTATTCTGCGCAATATCCGTTGCCTGATTGGGAACCCATGGGTGGGTGGTCGATTGATCGCGCGTTGTTGTTGGCGATTACCAAACAGGAATCTGGATTTCGGGCGAATGCCAAATCTGGGGCGGGGGCAAATGGGTTGATGCAGATTATGCCCAGTACCGCCAAACGCGTCGCGCGCGAAAACAAGGTTGATATGTCTGATATTGATATGTTAAAGCCCGAACATAATATGTTCCTGGGGCAGCAATATATAGTGGACCTGTTGGCGCACCCGAATATCAACAATAATATTATTAAAATGTTGGCGGCGTATAATGCTGGTATGGGGACGTTGGTTGATTTTGAAAAAACGTTTCAAACGTATGACCCGTTGTTGTACATAGAAAGTTTCCCGACATACGAAACCCGCAGTTATATAAAACGTGTGATGTCAAATATGTGGCTGTATCGGGCGCGTTTGGATCAGCCGTTGACGACTATGCGCGATTTAGCCGATGGCGAATGGCCGCTGTACAACAGCGAAGATGAATACGTCCAAAAACAAATCGCCGACCGTATGTCGATTTAATCGCTATGAAAACAAATCCGACGTTTGATATTGAAAATGAAACAGGGTGCGACATTGTTGCCGGCGTGGACGAGGCCGGTCGTGGCCCCCTGTGTGGGCCGGTGGTGGCGGCGGCGGTTGTGTTTCCGCGGCGGGATATTGAAATTCCTGTGGTTATTCGGGATTCTAAACAAATGACAGCCCATATGCGGGCGGCGGCATACGATTGGATTGTGAATAATACCATGTGGGCAATTGGTATGTGCAGTGCGGCTGAAATAGATGAATTAAATATTTTACATGCGTCAATGTTGGCAATGCGGCGGGCTGTGCAAAATTTGGGGTGCGTGCCGCAGTTTTGCTTGGTTGACGGGAACAGGTTGCCGATGGATTTACATGGCGCGCCCGTTGTGCGGGGCGACGCAAAATCGTTATCGATTGCGGCTGCGTCCATTATTGCCAAAGAAACGCGGGATAAAATTATGCATGATTTGGCGGCACAGTTCCCAATGTATGCGTGGGACAAAAATGCGGGGTATCCGACCCCAGAACATTTGCGCGCGATTGAAAAATATGGTATAAACGAACATTATCGAAAAACATATAAACCAGTAAAGGAAAGGATAAACAAAAATGAAACTACGCACGATTGAAAATTTGGACGTACGTGGCAAATATATTTTGCTGCGCGATGATTTTAATGTTCAGATTGTGGACGGCCGCATTACTGACGCGTTCAGAATTGAACAGAGTATGCCGACCATACGCGCGTTGCAGGCGGGCGGGGCGCGTATCGCGATTTGTGCGCACCTGGGGCGGCCAAAGGGTACGCGCAATATGGAATACAGTTTGGCACCGATTGCTGAATATATGAAAATCCCATTGATTGGCGATTGTTTGGACAAAGATTTTATGCAAAACATGAATGACGGCGATGTTGTTCTGTTGGAAAATGTGCGTTTTTATCCAGGCGAAGAAAAAAACGACCCTGAATTTGCGCGCAGTTTGGCCGATGGGTTTGATATTTTTGTGAACGATGCGTTTGCTGTGTCGCACCGTGCGCATGCCAGTACTGTGGGGGTGGCTGAAATTTTGCCGTCGTATGCCGGGAAATTATTGGCGTCGGAAATAGAACATTTAAATGCTGTTATGGAAAATCCTAAACGGCCGTTGTTATCCATTGTCGCGGGCAGTAAAGTTTCGACCAAAATCGGCGTGTTAAAAGCGTTGGCGAAATTGTCCGATAAATTGATTATTGGCGGTGCATTGGGAACCACGTTTAATTATGCGTTGGGGGGCAAAGTCGGAAATTCCCTGTACGAGGCCGACCAGAAAGATACCGCGCTGGAAATTTTGGAATATGCCCGCGAAAATAATTGCGAAGTTTTGTTGCCACTGGACAAAGGTGTGGCCAAAGAATTTCGTGCCGACGCCCAGCGCAGCAACAAAGATTTTACCGAAATCGAGGACGACGATATAATCATCGATGCGGGTGAAAAAACGACTGAACGTGATGTGGCGGCCATTCGTGCGGCGGCAACAGTGATTTGGAACGGAACGGTTGGTATGGCCGAATGGCAACCGACGTGGTCGTATGGGTCGTTTGCAATCGCGCACGCAATTGCCGAACAAACACGTGCGGGCAAATTGGAAAGCATTGTTGGTGGTGGGGATACCGTTGCCGCGCTGGAGGCCTGTGGGGTCAAAGGCGATATTACATATGTATCAACCGGGGGTGGGGCATTCCTGGAATTTATCGAGGGTCGCACATTACCCGGCATTGCGGTGTTGGAACAGTAAAAATGGGACCCGTGGGTCCCATTTTTATCTGAAGTAGCATGCGCTCTCCTGGGTGTATTCAAATGTGCCGGTGTTGTCAAGACCACCCGTACCTTGGATATAACACCCTTTTAGCGAGGCCGCGTATGGGTTTGAATATACCAACATGTATGGGCCGGCGCTATTTTGTGAACCCATGCAATCTTCGCCCATGCCGGCTGTGCCGGTGCAGGGGCAGCATTCACAAACATCATAGCACGATTCTGAATTACAGGTCTCGGTTAGGTATCCAGCGTATCCGGGCTTGTTGTCGCTGTTGCAGATTGTGCCACTAGCTCTTACGCCGGTTTCGTTGGTGCAGGTATCACATGGTCGGTATGTTGCGGCACATTCTACGCGTTGGCCACAGGCGCCACCAGCGACAGTTTGCCAGGTGCCGGTGGTGGTGGCTTCGTACATGACGAAACATGTACAAGTGCGGATGGTTGGAGTATAACTGGCGTGCCAACTTTCAGCCCCAGCCCAATATAGGCTGCATATGCTGGTGCACTCTGACGGGTTGTTGGCCAAATAGCGCTCCGTGGCGTAAAAATTATGTCTAAATGTGCATGTGTCGGCATATGCAGATATTCCGTTTATTGCATACACCAAATTCGACACGATTGCCGCCGCAATCATGTATATGAAATTATTTAATTTTTGCATTTTATCCCCCAAATTGTGCCGAATGCAAACGGTGGATAAAAAACGGCAAAAATGCCGTTGACAAAGTGCCGGATTCTGGGGTAAAATACACGCAAGTAAATGCCGAAAATAAAACACCGTTTATATTCGGTACACTGGGGAATAAAAAAATCCCAGATTTCTGGGGATTTTGCAAAAAAAGAAATGCCGAATGCAAACGGTGGATTGGTATCGGCGGGGGGGAACCATGAATAAAATTAATAATTTTATGTATATGATTGCGGCAGTGTTTGTGTCGAATCTGGTGTATTTTTTTGGCAATACTGTTGCGCATGCATGGTTCGTAGCAAGTTCGTGCACATACGCGTTTTTCCAAACTCGTTCTGTTGGGTCGACTTATTATATTTATGATCGATCCGCTTGCGATTCGTATTGTGATAAGATGTATGGAATTGGTGCCACTGGCAGATTGAATGTACCCAGTTGTTATTGCTCGACAACTACGGTTGCCACCGGACGTGGGATTTGGGAGTTCGTTGGTATTCCATACGGCACTCGTCTGGAATGCGAGGTTGAATATAAACGTAATGCAGATGCCGCAACATTTGCAACGGAAACAATGTATGGTACTGTAAGTTGTGCTGTCGACGCGTACACAGGCAGTTCCACCGCCATGGCATTTGACGTGAACAAGGGTACATATGATAAAATTATCAGTTCGTGTATAGGGTGCCCCTGTGCCGGTGGCCAGCCCATGTATGAAAGTTGTTTGGGGTCGCAAAACAGTGCGCCAGGTTCATACATGATGCGTGTCAGCGCAAATCGTGGGGCAACATCTGCGGCCGGTTGTTATGTTGTGGGCAATGCATATGACCCCACCGGCCTGTACGAATACACCGACACAGACAAATGTTATTATAAAACTGACACGGGTTTGGTGCCTGGACCTGGAATTACGGTGGGACCTGGAATTCCGGTGGGACCAGGAACTGGAACTCCGGGGGGACCGGGTGGTGTCGAGATTGCAAGCTCAATCGTTCCATAAAAAACGGGGCATTGCCCCGTTTTTTTAATGACCACCCCGCCGGCATAGCCGGCACCCCTCCGCAGAGGGGAACTTGGCCTTCGTCCCGTCGCGGAACCAGTTCCCCTCCATTGGAGGGGTGGGCGCAGCCCGGGGTGGTTAGAGATTACAAGAAAGCGCACTTACTCCCCATAACCTGTCATTCCCGCGCCCGGGGCCCAGCACAACAAACACTCTGTCATTCCCGCGCAGGCGGGAATAGGGCTGTGGTTGTTAATTAGTTATTTAATTTTGGGAATAATTCTGTGTTGCATTTTTATTTGTCTGAAACCCGCGATACGAATTTAATGGACCCTATTCCCGCCTTGTCCACCCCACAAATACATTAGTATTTGCGGGGGCCCCGGGCGCGGGAATGACAGGGGAGAGAGTGCACGAGCAATAACCAAGCGGAATGCCCACCGCCACACCGGGCCCCGCGCAAACATAGTTTGCGTGGGTGGTTCTGGGGCGGGGGGTGCGGTCGTCAGACCGTCGGGGGGTGGGGTGCAATGACCACCCCGCCGGCTTATCACCCACGAAAATTGCATTTTCGCGGGGCCCGAAGCGCCGGCACCCCTCCGCAGAGGGGAACTTTGCCCCGTGTGTGGTTTATGCGACCTTTTTCGCGTCGCGCAGTATTTCAACCGGTGGTTTTTTTCCGTCAACCACATCGTGGTCAATTACTATTTCGGCCAAATCCGGTTTGTCGGGGGCCGCGAACATTGGTTCCAACAATATGTTTTCCAATATGCTGCGCAGACCACGCGCACCCGTTTTGCGTTCGACCGCACGCCGTGCAATCGCACGCAGGCCGTCGTCTGTGATTGTTAATTTTACGCCGTCCATTTCCAGCATGGCCGCGTATTGTTTAACTATTGCATTTTTCGGTTCGGTCAGGATTTTTACCAATGCGTCTTCGTCCAAATCCTGCAGCGTTGTGACGATTGGTAATCGCCCAACCAATTCAGGAATTATGCCGAATTTCACCAAATCCTGGGGCTGGACATCGGCCAGGTAATTTTTGGATTCGCGTTCCTGTTTGGATTGGACTGTGGCACCAAAACCTATGCCGGCGCGTTCGTTCGTGCGGGCGCCGATGATTTTGTTCAGGCCGTCAAATGCACCGCCACAAATGAACAAGATTTTTGATGTGTCCAATTGAACGGTGGCCTCGCCCGGGTGTTTGCGACCCGCGCCGCCGGCGGGCACGTTGGCAACGGTGCCCTCGACCAATTTTAATAATGCCTGTTGGACGCCTTCGCCGGAAACGTCGCGTGTTAATGACGGATTTTCGGATTTGCGGGCGATTTTATCGATTTCGTCGATATAGATAATGCCGCGGCCTGCGCGTTCCACGTCAAAATTCGCGTTTTGCAACAGACGGGTTAAAACACTTTCCACGTCGTCGCCGACATAGCCGGCCTCGGTCAAAGTGGTGGCGTCTGCGATGGCAAACGGTACGTCCAAAATTCGCGCCAGTGTTTGGGCGAATAATGTTTTACCCGTGCCGGTCGGGCCAATTAACAACACGTTTGATTTTTGAATTTCAACATTTGTGTTCAGTGCAACGCTGTGGCGTTTGTAATGATTGTATACCGCCACCGACAATGTGCGTTTGGCGTTGTCCTGGCCCACGATGTATTCGTTCAGGAAATCATAAATCTGGCGCGGTGTGGGCAGTTTTGCTGTGTCGCGGCCAACCTCGGCCCGCAGGTCGTCGGCCATTATGTCGTTGCACAGGTTAATACATTCGTCGCAAATGCAAACATTGCGACCACTGACCAGTTTTTTTACTTCGTATACAGCTTTGCCACAGAAACTGCAGAATTGGGGCGGATTATTATTGTCCGCCGCTGTATTCGTTGTGTCGCCATTGGATTTAATTTTATCGTCACTCATGTCCATGTCCCCCACATCAGCGATTTTTATTTGCGTTTTAATACACCATCAATCAGACCGAAATCTTTGGCCTCGTCCGGGGTCATCCAATTGTCGCGTTCCATGGCGTCGAACAATTCTTTTTCTTTGCGTCCGGTGAATTCGGCCATTTGTTTGATTAATGTTTTTTTATTTTTTTGGTACTGGGTCATGCGAATTTCCATGTCGGTGATTTGACCCTCGGCCCCGGCCAGTGGTTGGTGTATCATGATTTGCGTGTTGGGCAATACAAAGCGTTTGCCGTGTTCGCCCGCCGCCAATAACACAGAACCCATTGACGCAACCAGTCCCATACCAATTGTGGAAACCGGTGATTTAATATATTGCATGGTGTCCATAATCGCCCAGCCGGCGGAAACGTCGCCACCCGGGGAATTTATGTACAACGAAATTTCTGCGTTTGGATTTTCTGATTCCAAAAACAACAGTTGCGCAACAACTGTGTTGGCCATGCCGGGTTCAATTTGTCCGTTAATCATTACGATACGATCGCGCAGCAGGCGCGAATATATGTCAAAGGAACGTTCCCCGCGGGGTGATTCCTCGATAACCATTGGTATTAATGCCATATTACTAAATCCCTTGTTTTTCAAATGAAACTATATCATACAAAAACCCGATTCGCGAATTTATCATATATATAGTGCGCGGCATGCAAAATGCAAGGCGAAGTTAAATAGGGGGCAGGAACAAAGAGTAAATAAAAAACGTCTCAAAAAGAGACGTTTTTATCTAATCTGGTGGCCCTGGTCGGACTCGAACCGACACTCCTTGCAGAACTTGATTTTGAGTCAAGCGCGTCTACCAATTCCGCCACGGGGCCAAAAGGCAGCACAACAAATTATTTTGTTGCGGCTGTACGGGCAGCAACCTTTTTCACCAGGCGCGCACTGCGATTTGCCTTGTGCACTGGTTTTTTGGCTGGTTTTTCAACTTTGCCCAATTTTTTATTAATCGCTTTTTTAATTGCGGCCATTTCCGGCGTTAAACGGGACGGTGATTTTGACATCACATATGCGTCCAGACCACCATGTTTGGTCAATGTGCGCAGCCCGGCCGTCGAAATACGCAACGAAAAATCGCGATTCAAAACATCGCTGTGAAACTTTAATTTTTGCAAATTCGGCAGAAAAGTACGCTTTGTATGACGTTCCGAATGGGATACGTTCATTCCAACCATTGTCTTTTTGCCGGTCACTTTACATACACGTGGCATTTCTAATCCTTTGATAACTGGGGCATAATCTATAATAAAAATCCGCAAAAGTCAAGGATTGTTTTATTATTTTTTATGCCGCGCAACCCGCGAATTATATCATAAATATTTTTAAAAGTCCAGTTAGATATAAAAATCAATGTTTTGATTCCTGTACCTTGAAAAACGTCAAAGTGCTACTATATATAGGAAAAATACAAAGGAGATTTTAACACATGAATCCAGAAGAAATGCAAGAAACGCCCGACCAGGCGATTGCTAAATACACGACGGATTTTACAAAATTGGCGGCAGATGGGAAATTGGATCCTGTGATTGGGCGTGACGAAGAAATTCGGCGCACTATCCAGGTTCTGTCCCGGCGCACTAAAAATAATCCGGTGTTGATTGGTAATCCAGGTGTCGGAAAAACCGCAATAGTCGAGGGGTTGGCTGAACGCATTGTATCCCGCGACGTGCCAGAAAATTTGTTGAATAAAAAATTGCTGTCGTTGGATATGGGCGCGCTGATGGCGGGTGCCATGTTCCGTGGTCAATTCGAAGGCCGGTTCAAAGCCATATTAAAAGCGGTCAAGGATTCTGATGGACAAATTATTTTGTTCATTGATGAATTACATACCCTGGTGGGGGCCGGCAAAGGCGAAGGTTCCATGGACGCGGGCAATTTGATAAAGCCAATGTTGGCGCGTGGCGAATTGCACTGTTTGGGGGCGACAACGCTGGACGAATATCGGCAATACATTGAAAAAGACCCTGCGTTGGCGCGACGTTTCCAGCCCGTCTATGTTGACGAACCGACGGTTGACGATACTATTTCGATTTTGCGCGGGTTAAAGGAAAAATACGAAGGTCACCATGGGGTGCGTATTTCTGATGCGGCGTTGGTGGCCGCGGTGCGTTTGTCCAATCGGTATATCACAGACAGGTTTTTGCCGGACAAGGCGATTGACCTGATTGACGAAGCCGCCGCGCGCGTGCGTATCGAAATTGCGTCCAAGCCCGACAAATTGGACGAGGTTGATCGTCATTTAATGCAATTGAAAATAGAACAACAGGCGCTGAGAAAGGAAAAAGACGAGGATTCCAAAAAACGTCTGGCTGAATTAGACGGCATAATTCGTGAAACAGAAGAAGAATCCAAAAAACTGACCGCACAATGGCGGGCCGAGCAGGATAAAATGCGCGCGCTGTCCGATGCGATGGCCGCGCTGGACGCTGCCAAGGCCGAAGTGGCGACCGCTATGCGCAATGGTGATTATGAAAAAGCGTCCGCGTTGCAATATGGAAAAATTCCAGAACTGGAACAGCAAATCAGCAAAATGAATGCAGATGCACGGGAATATAAAACTGTGTTGCCTGAACATATTGCGGCGGTTGTCAGCAAATGGACCGGGGTGCCGGCTGATAAATTAAGCATGGAAGAACAATCCAAGTTGCTGAATATAGAAGACGAGTTGCGTAAACGTGTCGTGGGCCAGGATCATGCGTTGTCTGTGGTGGCGCGTGCAATTCGACGCAGCCGGGCGGGGCTGTCTGATCCGCACAGACCGTCGGGCAGTTTTATGTTCCTGGGGCCGACCGGCGTCGGAAAAACCGAGGTCGCCAAAGCGTTGGCAGAATATCTGTTTAACGATGAAACGGCGATGACCCGGATTGATATGAGTGAATATATGGAACCGCATTCGGTGTCGCGCCTGATTGGCAGTCCCCCGGGATATGTCGGATATGAACAGGGTGGGGTGCTGACCGAAAGTGTGCGGCGCCGCCCGTATCAGGTGTTGTTGTTCGACGAAATTGAAAAGGCCAATCCTGATGTGTTTAATGTGTTCCTGCAGATACTGGACGATGGACGTTTGACCGATGGCCAGGGGCATGTGGTGAACTTTACAAACACTATCATCATAATGACCAGCAATTTGCCGGATATGGACGCGGTGAAAAAACAATTCCGTCCTGAATTTATTAACCGTATTGACGAAATTGTGTTCTTTAACCCGTTGGGCAAAGATGTCATGGCCGGTATTGTGAAAATCCAGTTGCGCAACCTGGAAAATCGATTGGCAGAACGTCGGATTTCGCTGAATGTGTCCGATAAAGCCATTAAATGGTTGGGCGACAATGGGTATGACCCTGTGTTTGGGGCGCGACCGTTGAAACGTTTAATTACGTCCGCGGTCGAGGATAAAATAGCCGACCTGATTTTGTCCGGTACCGTGGGCGAGGGCAGCACAGTAGTTGTCGACGTTCATGGCAAAGAATTGACGGTGCAGTAAAAACGGGGCGTTGCCCCGTTTTTTATTATTCCCGCGTGTGCGCGGGAATAATAGAGTGAAGAGTGTAGAGTTTAGAGTGTAGATGTTGTCCGCGGGCGAACGCCCGCACTTCCTTGTCATTCCCGCGTAGGCGGGAATGACAGAGTGTTTGTTGTGCGGGGGGCGAAGCCCGGGGTGATAGCCCCGCACATTCCGTGGCGGTTGAATTCAATGCCACGCATTTGGTGACGGCGGTGGCGGATTGTATGATGGATTATTTTTTGTGCGCGCGTTTGTCCGTTTTAAATTGAATATCACGCAATTTTTTATATTCGCCGTCCAACGCAACCAATTCGGCATCAGTTCCCTGTTCGACGATGTGGCCGTCTTTGATAACGCAAATGATATCTGCGTCCAGAATGGTTGACAATCGGTGCGCAATTACGAATGTGGTACGACCAACCATCAAATCATTTAACGCCGATTGAATTAATTTTTCACTTTGCGTGTCCAGGGCGGATGTGGCCTCGTCCAGCAGCAAAATGGGGGCGTCTTTTAATATAGCGCGCGCGATTGCAATGCGCTGTTTTTGACCGCCCGACAGCAGGGCGCCACCTTCGCCAACTTTGGATTTATATTTGCGTGGGAACGACATAATAAAATCGTGTGCGTTTGCCGCGCGCGCCGCCGCCTGGATTTGTTCGGGGGTGGCGTTCGGATTGCCGTATTTAATATTATCCTCGATAGTGCCGTTGAACAAGAACACGTCCTGGGATACTTCGGCTATGTTTTGACGCAGGGAATGCAATGTGAATTTTTTTATGTCGGTATTATTTATTTCTATTTTCCCATGTTGGGGTTCATAAAAACGTTCAATCAAATTGAACATCGTTGTTTTACCACCACCGGACGGTCCAACCAATGCGCATACTTTGCCGGCCGGCACGTTCAGGTTTATGTCGTGCAATACCGGTTCGCCCGGAATATATTCAAATGATACGTGATTGAATTTAACCGACATATTGCCAGGTTTTAATTCACGCGCGTCTGGGGCGTCCTGGATATCTGGTTTGCTGTCCAGGAAATTAAACAGAACCTCGGCGGCGAGTAAACCGTGCTGTACCGTGTTGCCGGTGTTGGTGATGGCCTTGGCCGGTTTATATGCCGCGGTCAGTGCCAGCAGAAATGCCGTGAAATCACCGGTGGAAATCGCGCCAGTCACAATAAAGTGCCCGCCGATAATCAGTGCCATGCACAGCCCAATCGATATCATTAATTCCAACAATGGCGATTGCAGGGCGAATGCCTGGGTGCCTTTGTATGAATTTATCATGGACGAATTCAAAACGCGGGCGAATTTTTCTGTTTCGGAATCCTCGTTCGCGAATGCCTGGATAGTTTTAATTCCATGCAGGGTTTGGTTTAAATGTTGGGACACGTCGTTTGCAATGCCAAAAGATTCGCGTGATAATTTGCGGCGTTTGCGCATAATCAACACCATTGGAATCATGATTGCCGGCACCAGGAACAGCAACACCGCGCACATTTGTGGTGCATAGTACACCATTAATCCCAATGTCATAATCAGTGTTGCGATTTGCTGGACTGTGTTGATTAACGTGCCCGTCACCAGGTTTAATACCGCGCCCGCCTGGACCGAAAAATAGTTCAAATGTTTGCCAATTCCATCGCCGTAAAATTTGGAAATGTTCATTTTTACCATGTGGCGATAGATTTTTTTCTGTAAATCGGCACTGGCGTTCAGGCCGGCTTTGGACATAATCAGGGATTTTGCATAGTTAAATGCGCCCTTGAATCCAAAGGCCGCGATGATTTGCAACCCAAACAGGTAAATGTGCGTCATACTTTTTTGTATAAACGCGTTATCAACAACCTGTTGCACCAGGGTGATGGTGTATGCCTCGGCCCCGGCGGCCAGAACCGTCGTGATTACGCCGGTCACCAACCATTTCCATTGCGGTTTGCCGATTTCGCGCCATACGCGCCCGTACAGTGACCATTTTATGCGGCCGTTGTTTTCGTCGCCGTGGATAAGTTTTTTAATGCTTTTCTTTAATTTTTTAAACATAACGCCCTATTATAGGATTTGCGGGGAAATCTGTCCAGTGAAAGATTTTGATCACAATTTTTCATTTTTAATTTGACAATATTGACAAAACTGTATAAAATCAGGGGGCTTTGTTTATGGGGTTGTAGCTC
Organism: uncultured Alphaproteobacteria bacterium; assembly: GCA_944392815.1. Lineage (GTDB taxonomy): Bacteria > Pseudomonadota > Alphaproteobacteria > Rs-D84 > Rs-D84 > Enterousia. Next base: position 16,829 of record CALXXY010000004.1, read on the forward strand.
AGTTGGTAGAGCACCTGCTTTGCAAGCAGGGGGTCGTCGGTTCGAGTCCGATCAGCTCCACCAGGAAATTATTAACAAAATAAATGCGCCAAAGGGGGTGAAGTACATATGGTAAAAGTTCTGGTTCGCGATAATAACGTCGAACAGGCACTGCGCGTTGCAAAACGTAAATCACAGAAAGAGGGCCTGTACCGCGAAATGAAAGAACGCCAGCGTTATGAAAAACCAACCACTAAGCGCAAGCGTTTAAAAGAAGAAGCCGTGCGTAATGAAAAAAAACGTCAATCAAAACAACGTATGGTTTTCGGATTCTGAATAAAAAAACACCGCCATCTGGCGGTGTTTTTGTTTCAGGGTTTAACAGGAATGCTGGGGGCAGATGGTAATAATGTATCACTCCAATGGCATTCATTTCCCTGGGTGTATTCAAATACGCCGGTTTTGTCAAAACCACCCGTACCTTGGATATAACACCCTTTTATCGAGTGCGCGTATGGGTCTGAATATACCAACATGTATGGGCCGGCGCCATTTTGTGAACCCATGCAACTTTCGCCCATGCCCTGGCTTCCGGTGCAGGGGCAGCATGTACAAAAATATGAGCACGATACATTTCCACTGTATGTAATACAGGAACTGGTTTGGTATCCAGCGTATCCGGGGATGTCGTCGCTGTTGCAGAGTGCGGCACCGGTAGATACGGTGCTGCGTTTGGCGCAGGTATCACATGTTTGGTATGTTATGGCGCACTCATTGCGTCGGCCACAGCCGCCATATGCGACATATTGCCAGGTGGCGGTGGCGGTGTTTCTGTTTGTGACCATGCATGTGCAACTGCGGTTGGTTGAATTATAAACGGCGCGCCAACTTTGACCCATACCGTTCCACATTCTGCTGCATACGCTGCTGCACCCTGACAGGTTGTTGGCCTGGCCACGGCGATCCGTGACGTACGAGTTATATGTATATGTGCATGTGGCGGCATATGCAGATATTCCGTTTATTGCATACACCAAATTCGACACGATTGCCGCCGCAATCATGTATATGAAATTATTTAATTTTTGCATTTTATCCCCCAAATTGTGCCGAATGCAAATGGTGGATAAAAAACGGCAGAAATGCCGTTGACAAAGTGCCGGATTCTGGTGTAAACTACGCACAAACAAATGCCGAAAATAAACCACCGTTTGCATTCGGCACGCGGGGAAATTAAAAAATCCCAAAAATCTGGGATTTTTTTATTTGCCCCAACATTTGCCGATTACATAGTCCGCGGCCAGGGGAACTGATAATTTTGCGACAGATTCCATGGCGTATTCTATTTTTTTGGCAAATTCATCGGCCACGTTTTCATCGCATTCAAATATGATTTCGTCGTGAACCTGCATAATCATGCTGATTTTATTCGCGTTTGGTTCAATAATGTCGCGATTTATATTCACCATTGCGCGCCGCATTAAATCTGCCTCGAATCCCTGGATTGGGGCGTTGACAGCGGCACGCAGTGCATATGCACGGGTGCGGGGATTTTTAACCTCGGGCAATTCGATTCTGCGACCCCAGGGCGTGTACACGCATGCGTGTGTGGTGGCGAAATTTTTGATGTATTCGATGTAATCGCGAATTTCGGGCAATCCCGCCATGTACGAATTTATTATTTCCTGGGCCGCGGGGCGTGAAATTCCCAATTGCCCGGCCAGTCCAAACGATGAAATTCCGTATATGATTGAAAAGTTCACTGTTTTGGCCGCACGGCGCAGGTCGCGCGGCATAGGCGCGTCCGCCGCGATTCCGAATATCTGGCGGGCGGTTTGTTCGTGAATGTCGTGACCTGCGTTAAAAGTTTCTTTGAACGTGTGGACGTTCGCGACGTCCGCCAGCAATCGCAATTGAATTTGTGAATAGTCGGCCGAAATTAATACGCGGCCGGTTGGTGCGATGAAACATTTTCTGATTTCTTCGCCCAGTTCGGTTTTTATCGGAATGTTTTGCAGGTTTGGGTCGCGGCTGGACAGGCGGCCTGTGTTCGTGCTGGTTTGCAAATAGGTTGTGTGAATGCGGCCGTCGTCGGCGATTTGCCGCGGCAATGCGTCGGCGTATGTCCCCGCCAGTTTTGCAATTGAACGCCAATTTAGTATTTTTTCAATTACTGGGTGGGCGTCGATTAAATCGTTCAGGGTGTCTGCGTCTGTGGAACGTTTTTTGTTCGCGGGCAAATTTAATTCGTCGAATAAAACAGTGCCCAATTGTTTGGGACTGGCGATATTAAATTCATGACCGGCCAGGTTCCAAATTTCTGATTCCAGTTTGGTTAATTGTTCGTGGAATACCGTGGATAATTGTGTCAATCCGTTTTTGTTGACCAGCACGCCCGTGCGTTCCATTTGCATCAGTATTGGCATTAACGGCAAATCGCAAGTGTCATATAATTCGCGCAATTTTTCGTTTTTGTCCAATTGCGGGCGCATCAATTTATATAACTGCAGACATATGGTGGCATCTTCGGCCGCATATGGGGTGGCGGCCGCAATGTCCAATGTTTCAAAGTGCATATCTGCGTCGCGTGTTTTTGGTGGAAACAGTGACGCAAACGATATATTCACATGTGCCAAATATTTTTGTGCCAATTCGTCCAACCCGTGCCCGTGCAAAGTGCCGTGCAGCGCATATGAAATCAGCATTGTGTCATCAATTGGTGCGATGTCGCACGTCGGCCAGCCCTCGTTTTCAAAAATGTGCAGGTCGTATTTCAGGTTATGGCCGACCTTGGTAATATTTTTATTTGTGAAAATCGGCCACAGTTTTTCGCGAACTGTGTTTATGTCCAACTGATTCGGGGCGATTTTGTTTTCTGAAAACAAATCGTCGGACGCAGTTATGTGGCGAATGGGAATATATACGCCGTGCGAATCGGTTGTCGCCAGCGAAATGCCGACAACGCGCGCGTCCAATGAATTCAGCCCCGTTGTTTCTGTGTCCAATGCAATCACGTCTGTGACAGATGATAAAAATTTATCCAGTGCGTCCACTGTTGTGATTGTGTCCGACGTTAATTTTTTGTCGTGCGACGGGGTGGCCGGGGCGGGTGTGTCCACATTGCACACGGAACCCGCGAATTCAAATGGCTGTGGTGCGGGGCCGGCGTTAAATTTTTCCATTGGAAATAATTTTTCAATTTTGGCGGCCAAAGAATTGCTTTCCAATTTTTCACGCACGAAATTCAATGCAGCCGGCGTGTTAAACACAAACGGTGTGATTTTCAGCCCCGATAAATCAACGTCTGATTTTAATGTCACCAATTGACGCGAAATGTATGCAGCGTCACGATTGTCGCGCAGCAATCCGCGTATGCGTTCGTTTTTTACATCGTCCAAATGTTCGTATAATTCGTCCAGCGAACCGAATTGATTGATTAATTCAGCGGCCTTTTTCGGGCCAATACCCGGGACGCCCGGGACATTGTCGGACGAATCGCCCATTAAACTTTGCACGTCAATGACGCGATTGGGGCCGACGCCGAATTTTTCGATAACCTGGGGCGTGCGGATTTCGCGCTGTTTCATGCCGTCGTATAAAAACACGCAATCAGACACCAGTTGCATTAAATCTTTGTCACTGGTGATAATGCGCGTCGCGTCGGGGGCGGTGCAGTTTTCGCGTGCCAAAGTCGCGATGACATCGTCGGCCTCTATACCCGGGATGCACAACACAGGCATGCCCATTGCGGCCACGCCGTCGCGCACCATGTATGATTGCGTGATTAAATCAGGTGGTGTTTCGGTACGATTGGCCTTGTACGCGGGGTATATATCCTGGCGAAAAGAAATACGCGAAGCGTCAAACACGCAAACAAACGAATCGTTTGGTTTTGCGTCGGCCAACAGTGGCAACACCATATTAAAAAATCCGTATACTGCGCCGGTTGGTGTGCCGTCGCTGCGGGTCAGTCGACTGTGCACACCGTAATATGCGCGGAATAATATGGAATTGCCATCAATCAGCGTCAGCATTTTTTTATCACCCAATTATTAAAATACATAGCGTAATTTCAGGCGCGCTTCGTATTGCAGAAAATCTGGTTTTAATCCATGATAATCGTAAATGTCCGCTGCGTACAGGACGCGACCTTCGACATCGACATCAATTGGCAACACAGGTATATCAAATGTGACACCCAACATCGCCTGGTACGCGGCGACGGAATCGATATCCATAAAATCTTCGTCGGTGCCGCTGAAAACATTACCGATGCCGACGCCCAGATACGGTTTTACCGCGGGCAGGGGCATTTTTGCATATGCGTTTATCATGCCGACGTGCATTTCAATAGGGGCCGCGTGCATATAGTCATATTCCAATTCAAAACGAAATACAGGTATATCAAATCCGATAACGGCGCCATATGATTGTGCAGATTTGCTGACATCCATATCGTTGGCGAATACGGTTGCGCCACCAACACCAACCATGGCGCCCGCGTAAAAATCAAATAACGACGCAGCGTTTGCCGAACCAGAAACTGTTAATGCCGCGGCTGTTAAAATCCCCAGATAATTTAATTTCATATTTTTCTCCTTTGTATGATATTATAATAGAAAAAAGAGATACATATGCAAGAAAATAAACCAATATTGATTGTTGGACTGGGCAATCCTGGTGCGCAGTACGAACGCACACGTCACAATGTGGGATTTATGGCTGTGCGTCATTTGGCGCCGGTTGATGCCACATGGCGTGCGGAACATAATGCACTGATATCTGTGGATAAAACCAACGGGCGGCGTGTGATATTTGCATTGCCACAAACATATATGAATAACAGCGGCGTGGCCGTTGGGGCAATTATGCGGTTTTATAAAATCCCGCTGGAAAATTTGATTGTGATTCACGACGATATGGATTTAAAAACAGGTACCGTTCGGGAAAAGGTTGGCGGCAGCAGTGCGGGCCACAATGGCATAAAATCCATAGATGCCGCGGTTGGACCCGATTATCACCGGATAAGGATAGGCATTGGCCACCCGCGTGATTTTGATTTGCCGATGGATCCGGCCGATTGGGTGCTGGGGAAATTTACCAACGCGGAAATGTCGCGTATAAATGACGCAATTGATGGAATTGAAATTACCACCGATAATGCGTGATTTGTGATTTAGTTGCCGGCCACCTTGGCGTGCGGAACATGTCCCGACCCAGGCAGGTAAAAACAATCACCGGTGTTGTCACAAAATTTGGTGCCACCGTCGCCCCGCACCATATAACAATTGGTGGTGGAACCGGCGCCAGGGTCACTGGTGGTGCCGGCGGGACAATTGTACGTTTTGCCATTTGTGCAATAATGTCCCGCAGGGCAGGCGTCATATTGTGCAACAAAATAACGTGTTTTTTCAGCGTCGGTTTCTGGTGGTGCGATTTGGTCGCCGGGTGTGTAAAACGGTTTAGTGCATGAATTGGAAAATTCTTCGTTGGTATAGCATTTATATCTAGTGAAAAGTTTACCCATTGGGGGGGCATCCCATTGATATTCCTGAGTTTTACAAGTGCTACCGGAATAATCTTTATCCTCACCACAGGTTTGTGTTATCTGACTACCGCCAGCATCATCGTAATAATAGTAGATGTGGTATGGTGAAAATGACCAGCCAGCCCAGAGTGTTATCTCGTTGTCCTTATTGGCTAGCTTAGCCAAATCTGCCTGCGGTTTAGTTAAGGCACCATTGCTACTGAAATATTGGTCGCGTTCCTCCCATACAAGATCGCCCTTGTTGTCAAAATACCCTACGAATGTTTGTACTGGTTTGTTATCTTGTAATGCGGATGCCGGAAGGGTTGTTTTGTTCCATGGTCCTGTGCTATTTGCTGAAAAACCGGTGTCGTATTTAAAGTATGCCGTTTTGTCGTCTGTTATTATCGAATTACGTTTAAGAGTTAACTTATACACTTTTCCATCACAGCGGTCGGATTTTTCGTAGCCATCGATGCTGGTGGTGGCGGCGGCGGGGCCATAGCCGGTTATCGTAAATTCGCCACCCTTGGCGGTATAGTAATCCCCACATGGCTGGCATGTTAAATTTTTGGTGCTTGCTACGTACTCGCCAGATTTGCAGTATGCCGTCCAGCCGCAGTTATCTGAGGTTAAGCCCGTTTGGTCGAGATTGGGTGTTGCTCCTTCGGGGATTGTGCATGCGGTGCATTCATCTGCGCCAAGCGTATCATTATAATAACCGGGTTGACATGGGGCACAGTCCATTCCGAAGCGGTAGCACCCAGCGGGGCATTGCCCGTCCACCATCGTGCAATCCACCGCCATAGAGGCCATTGGCAACATTATAATTACACCAAATACGGCAAATAAAATACGTTTCATTTAAAATATTCCTGTGCAATATATTACAGGGATAATGTTTACATATTTGAATGATTTCGTCAAATATTAAAAAAATCCGGCAATGCCGGATTTTTTTAACGTTGCCATGTTCCGTGTCTGTACGCGTTTATTGTCCAACCATTTTGGACTATACGCAAACTGTCCTCGGGTACTTTGGCGGCTTCGCCAACATACAGTTCAAAATCGCCCTGGCCGCGCGCCTTGGGTGATGCGTCAATCCATTCTTGCAATATCCTGGACAGTGAAGTTATATTCTTGGCGCGCAAATTATTCCAGTTGCTGCGCGGGACCAAATATACGGTTCTTACGTCTGATGAGGCCGCGGCCTGTTGGATTTGTTCCACGGTCAACATATTTAATTGATCAAATACCAAAAATTCATCGCGGGTGGGGATAGGTTCTTTTTCGCACCCCGGGGTCATCATCAATGTTGCGCCGGCCAGTCCCAACATGGGGATTAATCTTTTTATTTTATATGGAACGATTTTTTTTAATTGCATTTTGGGCTCCTTTTGGTTTTTCAAAAGCAAAAAAGCCCGGAAAAATCCCGGACTTTTATCCTATGCGTGACACAAAATCATCGGCGGCGTTAACGGATTTTGGCGAAAATTCATTCCCCATTATTCCCCCCACACGACATTCGTCGCATGGTGGCCAATCCGGCGCACCGCCAGAATAAAAACGGAAAAACATATCATTTTTTGCCATTTTTATCACCATGTGTTTTGTATCACTGGTTCGTTCACATCTTATTATATGACAAAAATGTCATATTGTCAAGGTTATTAGTACGATATAATATATCGTGCCGGATTACCCCCGCATACGTCGTCGGCCTGGGTTGCCGGGTCGTCGGCATCGCCCGTGATGTCGGTTGTTGTGCCGCCGTCCAGCACCCAGGCCCATTTCCCGTTATCATATTGCAGATTGCACATAGATGCCTGACCCGCGAAATATGATTTGGACGGATAATCAAATCTGGGGCCGTTTTCGTAGTTCGGCGACATATAGTGGTTAGTTCCGTCCTCGGCTACAATCAGATAGCGCCCACTACATTGCACTGTTTTACCGGCTGGATATGATGTGTCTGTAGTGTCGACGCCGCTAGTGTCGCCAACGCACAGGACATATATCATGCCATCTGGATAATAGTTGTCCTTGGTCACATTCACCGCGGCAACAAATTTGGCACCTGCGGGGATACACAGCCCCGAAGCGCTTGTGGGGACATTACCCTCGGTTTGTGTATCGCCGAAACCATCCGCCCTGATGGGATCATCCTCTAAATTTCCGCCCGCGCTACCGTAATAATCCGATGGGGCGGACCAATCCAGGTCGTCAACATTTGGCTCGGTGTTTGCCAAGTGGCAGCAGTTTCCAAATGCGTCCGCCGAGCCGCTGGTGTTGCTATTGATTTTGCAGCATGTCATTATGCCATTGATTTCCAATTGCCACAGGGTCGACGGGCTGCACATGTTGTTGTGGCCGTCCAGGTTGGCCTCGGACGTGCAGGCGGTCGCGCCGGTTTCTGGGTCCAGAACCGCGATGAATCCGGGGCCGCATGATGTGTCGCGGCATGCGTCTGGGGCGTCTTCGGTATTGGTGTTTTTGGCAAACCATGACAACAGTGTGTCGTTGCTGGTGTCCAGTGGCATATTGATTGCGTTGTGCGAATCGGCATTGGCCAAACTGCTGGCGGGGTGTCCCTCGCAGTTGCCCCAGATGCGTTCAGACATACGGCAAATGCGGCATTCGTCGGAATCAACGTTGCTGTATGTGCCGTCGTCGTTGTATCCGCACTGGTTTTCGCAGATGTCATATATGCATGTGCCACTGTCCGGGTCGTTAATGCAATTGTTTATGTTGCTGTGGGTGATTTCATACGCGTTGCCGTATATGCTGGGGTAAAATGCACCGGTGGCGGCGTCGATTTCGTGCGCGTGCAGTTCCGCTATGCGATCCAGCGATGTTATGCCGGCACTGGTGACGCATTCGACGACTTCGTCCCAACAGGCGGTGCGGTTGATAATCGCCTTTCTGTTGACGGACGTGTCAATGTCGTCGCACAGGCCAAAGTTGCCAGATATCGATTTACATGACTGGATAATGCAGGCACGCCCAACCTCGCGACAGGTTTGCAGAATTGTTTCGTATGTTTTGTCGGCCGCGATGTCGGTCATGCCGGTTGACCAATCCACACCGCCGTCGGTTGTGTCCAGCAACGCGGTGCAGGCGGTTTGAACCTCGGCACACATTTGTTTGGCGGTTTTGTCGGCCTCGACCCCGAAAATGGACAGGGCGCGGGCGTCAAATTCCTCTAGCGAATCATAGGCGTTGGTTAAACACTGGGTGGTTAATGTGGTGCAACTTTGGCGGACTTCTTCCAATTTGGCGTCCTGGGCCAATTTGATTTGCGCCAATGCGTCGTCGATGAATTCGTCCCATACATAGTCGGCAATGTCCTGGCAATTTTCAGTGGCAGATTCTAAAAACATTTTTTTCGAATTTAAATACCGAACAAATGTGTCGTTGCCGGGAACACTGGTCCATGTTTGGTTGCCGGTCGGTCGGGTGATTAATGAACCCAAATTTACCAGGTTTTTGGTCAGGATTGCTTCGCCCGTGGACGGATCTATGTATTGGCCGCTGATGTCCAAACATTTTCCCAAATCGTCACCGCACACGGCCGTATTGGTTAATAAATCCAACATTTTTTTCTTGCACGTTAAAATGTCGTCCGAATTGCGGGTTTGATATGTGTTCAGGCGTGAAATGTCCAACAGGGCGCTGCCTTCGCGGATTTTTTCGCGCGCCAAATCCTGTTGCGTTTGATATGCCTTGGCCACGGTGTTGCAGTCCTGTTCGATGGCCATTTGATATCCGCTTTCGACTATGTCCAGTTCGTCGGCGGTGCAGACCTCCATCGCCATTTCGCGGCAAACGGGCAAGGCGGCGGAATATAATTCCGTGCCGCTTTTGGTGGTGGTGGACGAACCCGCCAATGAATCAACGCTGTCGAATGCGGCGTCGATGTTCAGCGATAATGATATCGGCGCCAGGTTCGCGTCGAATGAATCTGTTTCGAATGTCGTGTTTAATTTTTCGGATATTTCGTCCAATAATTCTTTGGACGCGGTGGTGTCCTCTTGCTGGAATGCGAGTTCGCCCTCGGTCGCCTGGGATATGGCCAGGGCGTCTTCTTTGTCCATATTCACCGTCAGCAGGCGTTGGTTGAAATCCAGTAATTTATCCTCGACCTGGGACAGTTGCGCTTTGACATCGTCGAATTCGTTGACGCGCGATGAACACGCACAGCGTTTTAGTTGGCTGTCCTTGTTCGCGCAGAATTCGTCCATGCAACTGTAATAAACCTCGCGACAGGTGGTATAGTCGCGCTTGATAATTTCATTCGCGGCGGCCGCGTCGGTTGCGGCGCGTGCAATGCGATTCGTGGCCGTAGTGCGACGGGGCTGGGTCGCGGCGCGCGATTGTGTGGTGGCCGCGCGGGATATGGTTGTCGCGCTGCGCGATGGGGTGGCGGTATGCTGGGGCGCGCTGCGTGATGGGGCGGCCGTGCGGGATACTGTGACGCCGCGTGTGGTGGCCGCGCGCGATGGCACCGATATCACGGATTGCGATGATGTTGTGGTGCGGGGCAATACCGTCGCGCCAGTGCGCGCAGATACAGATTGTGTCGATGTCGTCGCGCCGCGCGTGGTGTCGCGACTGACCACGTTGCCGTCACGCGTGGACGACGATTGTGTGCGTGTGCGCGTTGTGGTGGGCGGGGTCACGTTTGTTGCGCGCGAAATCCCGGACACTGAATTTGACTGGGTGTGTGTGGTGGCGGATTGGGTGCGGGACACCGTTGTGGTTGTGTCGCGACGGGTTGCAGCACGCGCAGCCGCGTCCGACGAATCGTCGGCGTATGCGGCGTATACGCATATGCCCAGTGCACCCAGGCAACCCAGCAAAATCCGTTTGATTCCCGTCATTCCTTTACTTTATATGTGAATGTTAGCAAATTTTTGAAAACGGGGGCAAGTTTTATTTTGGTGCGGGCAGGGGGAATCGAACCCCCAAGGATTTTAGTCCACAGCATCCTTAGTGCTGCGCGTCTGCCAGTTGCGCCATGCCCGCAGGGTGGGTGATGCGTCAATCTTACAAGAACATGTTTTTTTTTCAATCATTTTATGATATAATTGTGGCGATAATAATAAAGTGGAAGGGGAAAAATGAGAAAGGTTTCTTTGTTGGCTGTGTTGCTGTTTGCGCCAATTGCGGCGAATGCGGCCGGAACATATTATTCTGGGTATACGACTGGGGCGTATCAATCGCCGCAAACGTCGTATGCGTCGCGCCAGACGGGGTATGCCAATCGATATAATACGTCGTATGGTAATACTGGGTCGTATGCCAGTCGGTATAACACGTATGGTGCAAATAATGCGCGCAATGTGACAACGCAACAGGTCGCGCAAAGCGCGGCAACACAAACCGGGGGCGGTGCAAAAAAATCTGGATTTTGGCTGGACGCGGGGATTTTGCATGAAATGGCGCAGTGGCGTTTTGAAATGGCACAGTCCGGCAGTATTTTAAGTTATGATAACCTGGCGTGGAATGTGTTGGACGTGTCGGCCGGGTATGCGTTTGATGTTGGCAGCACCACTATGCAGGTTGATGTCGGATTAAAATATGGTATGCAGTGGGGCGAAAGTCCAATGTACGACGATGATATTACCAATGGCGGGTATCCGGTGACGTCGTGGTGTACCGATAATAACGACAATGGCGTGTGTGATTCTGGCGACACTTTTCTGGAGGATCAGATTGGTCATGCTATGTCCATGGGCACCAGCCAGGGCGGCAGTATGATGGGATTTAATGTCGGGTTTGGTTTGACTGATATTTTCAAGATTGGAAATGTGACATTAACGCCGTCGGTTGGATTTCGGTATTTGAATTATAAACTGACAACCGAAAATAACTATGGGTTGGCGGTTGATACATACAATTGTTTCGAGGTTAATGGCGAAGTTCAATGTGACCCAATTCTTATCTTTGTCGGGGGCAACGAAGCCGTGCCTGGGCGTGATGACATAAACGATGATATTATTATACCAGGGGGGGCTACGTCGGTGGATACGGCGGGGACATATTATTATATGCAGCCGGGTGAAAGCCATTCGTATGAAACCACATGGATGGGGCCGTATTTGGCGTTGGATATGGATTATGTGATTAATCAAAACAATGCTGTGAATGCACGTGTGGAATTGGGATTGCCGGGATATGAATCCGTGGGCGACCAGCCGTATCGTTTTGATTGGCAACACCCAAAAAGTGTAGAGGATACTGCCGGTATGTTCAGCGCGTTCCATTTTGGAATGGGGGCGAATTGGACAACTGCGATTACCGATTCGGTTGCATTATCGTTGGGTGTGACGTATGATTATTACAGTGTCAGCGGCGCGGACGCGACAACATATCTGAATAGTTCGTACTATACTGATCGGTATAATGAAATTTTGAATTCGGACAAGTGGAATGGCGATGAAGAAGCAATGCTGACCCCAGGGACCGGTAGTGCGGAAGCGATAAATATTAAAGCGTTGGAAGAATCGTGCCCTGGTTGGGTATGCAAAACCGATGGTGAAATAGAGTCGTTCTATAAATCATTGGGAATTCGCGTCGGGATTAATGCAAAGTTTTAATCGGGCAAGCATGATTGATGTGAAAAAATTTTTGGTTGCATTATGTGTTGTGGCGGCGCCAGTGATGGCGCATGCCGCAATTGATTTGTCGGGGGTGGCGTCTGTTAATGTGACCAGCGATACCGCCGCCACCGCCAAAGATATGGCGTTTGACGAGGCACGCCGTCAAATTATTGCCGACGTTTTGGGACAATATTCCATACCCGATCAATTGGATGCGGTATTGCAAAATTCCAAATCGGCCGATTTAACAAATTTGATTGCATCGTCGTCTATTGATGGGGAACAGCAATCTGATACCACTTATTCCGCGAATATTACCATGACGATTGATGGGGACGCTGCGCGGGCGTGGATGACCGAAAATAATATTCAAAACTGGCTGACCGATGGGAAATCGGGTGACAGAACCGTGGTGCAGGTTGTTATGTCTGATAAATTGGCGGGGTGGATTGAATTGAATGCTATTGCCCGGGCCGAGGGTATTGATTTGGATACTAAATTCATTAACGGCAATCGGGTGACGGTGGAAATTCCCGCTGCGTCACGCAGTGCGTTCACCATCGCCATACGCGAGGCCGGTTGGCGGTACGCCGATCAAAATGGTGTTTTACACATAATAAAGTAATTCGATGTTTAAAAAAATTTCTGTTGTTTTGTTGTTGGGTCTGACTGTGCCGGCGGTTGCGTGTGCCGATACGGCTGAATCTTTGTTTGGGGTGTCGCACGATAATCAAAATTTGAAATTGTCTGTGCGCAGAATTGGGCTGGATTGGTCGAAAACCCAGGTACGAAATTCCGCAGAATATCAGGATTCGCCTGTGTCTGCGTTGAACGCCACCAGCCAGGATTATATCAAGGGCGTGTTTGATACCATTTTGGAATTTACCAAAAATAAATTTAAATGGGACAACAGTTTGGTGATGGAATATGGCAAAACTACGCTGAAACCGTATAACGCGCCGGCAACAACCGATGAAAATGCGGATAAAATTTTGTATTCCAGTGATTTGTCTTATTCGTGTTGGGAATTTGCGGGGCTGAAATTTGGTCCGACTGTGCGTGCGGCGTATGAAACTCAATTCGCCGACAGCGTGGAATCGCCGCGACAGAATATTGTTCGTTCCAGTGCTGGTATTTCGCTGTTTGATCACAATATTGTTAAAAGTTTATATTTAACCGGTATCCACGAATATGATTTTACGTATGCCGGGGATCAGAATAACAAAATCGGTGCTGAATTTGGGTGGCGGTTGGAATATGGACTTCGCGACGGGGTCAAGGTTTCGTCCGATGGATATTATCGTGAATATTTTTCTTATTCTGGATATGTGCCGACCGATTTGGAACGCGATTTAAGTGCAGTGTTGCGTTTGGATACTAATTTATGGGGGAATTTCACTATGGGGCCGTATGTGCAATATCGTTTGGCCAAGGCCCGCGCCGCCCAGCACTATGGCAGCAATTTAATCGTTGGAATTTCGTTTAATTATATAACAGATTTTCTGTTGTGATTTTTATTTGACTACGCTGAATTTTATCGTTGTGGCCGCGCCCATTTCGTCCATTATGCGCACGGTGTAATCACCGATTGGTGTGTCGTGCATTAATGTTGCGCCCGACACGGTTGTGCCAATCATTTCATCGTTCAAAAACCAAAATATTTTTGCATCTGTCATGTCTGATACTGCGCGAAATGCGATGGGTTGGGTGTCGGCGTCCGACAAAATAACCGTGCGCGTGCCGTCAATTGGTGACATGACGACCGGTGCTGCGCGGGTTGATGTGATTGCGTCCAAATCACAGCCCGGCATAAATGGGGGCGGGGTGTTGCGTGTGATGCCTGCGCGCGCGAACATGTCCAAGTATTCAGAATCCCAAAATTCGAAAATTTCCATATGTGTCGTTTTGGGGTCGCGGTTACATGCCCGCAGGCCTGTGTCATTATCCACCGGAACCGCGCGATAAACGGACGATGTTGTGATTGGTGATTTGCCCGGGATAAAATATGCAGTGACCGTTTTGGGACAATATTTGCCGGCCAGGCCGCCGACGCCGTCGCACATTTCAACCGTTGAAATATTCATATCGTCGCGCAGGAAATTATTATTTTTTATTGGTGCGTTGCGCGTGGCGTAATATTTTTGTGTGGCGTCGGCCAATGCGAAATAAATCGGGGCCGCGGCGCGCGCGCCACTGAATGCGTTGTTTGGTGTGCCGTCAAAATTGCCAACCCATACAATCAAAACAAAATCGCCAAATATGCCCGCTGTCCATGCGTCGCGATATGATGATGATGTGCCTGTTTTCCAATAATGGCGAATGGATTGGGGTTGCTGTTTCGCAAATGGAATATTTTTTGTCGGCGTTGATTGGTGTGCCAACATGTCCAGGGTGATGAAAAATGCCTCGGGCGAGAGGATTTGTGCACTGTCGTTCGTTTGGGTGCGCGTGTCTGTGCGTATGTCGCGGCGCAGCCCCAGGTTCGCCATTGTGGCGTAAATGTCCGCCAGTTCGAACATGGAAACCTCGGCCCCGCCCAGGGCGACTGATATGCCGTAATAGTCCGGGGATTTCAGATTCGTGACGCCGGATGCCGCCAAAATATTATAAAAATTTTTTACGCCTATGCGTCGCAACAGGTTAATGGCCGGGATATTGCGTGAATGGGTTAATGCGTCGCGTGCCAGAACGGGGCCGAAAAATTCGCTGTCTGAATTTTCGGGTGCATATACGCCGAAATTTATTTTTGCGTCACGCAATAATGTCATGGAATGAATAAATCCCATGTCGACAGCCGTGGCGTATATTAATGGTTTCAGGGTTGAACCGGGACTGCGTCGCGCGCGGACGCCATCGTTTTCGCCGTATATTTTTTTGTCGAAATAATCAGCCGATCCGATATAAGCGACTGTGTCCATTGTTTTATAGTTTACCAATATGGCCGCTGCGTTCGTGATGCCGCGCGAACGCCCGCGGGCAATTTGCGCGGCGATTGTGCGTTCCAATTCGTGTTGCAATCCTAAATCCAGTGTGGTTGTTATGTATGATTCGTGTGTCGGGGCGCGTGACATCGCGAAATTTACAAAATGCGGTGCATGGAACGGCAATTCACGCGTTGTGCGCGCGGACAGTGGCATTTGCGCCAATGTCATCAAATTGCCGTCGTCTGGACCCGTTTCGTCAATCCAGCGGCGTACCAAATCGCCACGCATTTTCATCATGTTTTTCAGGCCTGTGGGCGTATTCAATCCGCGTTTGTTCGGATTTTGCGGAATTGTTGCCAGGGTTATGGATTCTATGGTTGTTAAATTTTTCGGCGTTTTATTGAAATATATTAATGACGCCGCGCCAATGCTTTCGATGTTGCCACCATATGGCGCCAGATTTAAATATGCGGTGATGATTTCGTTTTTGGTGTAAAATAAATCGATGTAAATTGCTGCGGCAATTTGTTTCAGTTTACCGGCGATTTCCCTGGTGTTGATTCCGTATTTTATGCGTGCAACCTGCATGGTTATGGTGGACGCGCCGGCCGGGTGTGGGGTGCCGGACAAATAATTTATTGTGGCGCGAATTAATGCGATTGGATTGACGCCTGGGTGGTAATAGAAATATTTATCTTCGTATAAAATGGTGGCGCGGACGATGTCTGGGTTTATTTCGGCCAGTGGTGTGTACAGCCGATATTTATCATCTGGTGCCAATGTGATGCGCAACAATTCGCCGTTTCTGTCGAAATAGGCGTGGCCGAAAATCGCGTCATTTAATAATGGCGGGGTGAAAAATATTTTTATAATCGCCCATAACGCAATCAGGGCAAAAATTGTGCTGTACAAAATCCTGTGACGGCGCAGGTGCGCCGTCAATTTATTTTGCGTTTTCATTTGTTGCTGTGAATGTGTCGGTGCGGCCGGTTGCGGAAATTTCCGGGTTGTACATTGACATGGCGGAAATTGCCGGAACTGTGAATTCGCCGGCCGATCCAATTTGTGCCGTGTATGTGAATTCGCGCGTGTCGCGGTTTAAATCCGTAAAGATTAATACACGGTCTGTGCGGAATTCTGCGTATTCCATGTCGCCAGCGATGGTTTGGCTGTCCGGGATAAATCCGCCGGGCAACAAATCTGTAATTACGACGTTGTCGGCGTTGTCTGTGCCGCCGCGGGTGCGGGCGGATATTTTAACCGTGACAGTATCGCCGATGTTGGCCGATGTTATGCGATTCCCATTCATATCATAGTATTCGCGGGTTATATTAATGCCGTTTGATGTGCGTTTGGATTCCGTTGGGTATCCCGATTGCAACAGGGTGAAATATATCGGCGCGTCGTGCGAACAATCCGCGCATTCGATTGTGATTTCTGTTGCGTTTGCGGGGATATCCGGGGAATTTGTGCCAACGTCTGTCGTGATTTTGATATCTGGGGCGGGGGCGTTATCCGTTTGGGCCGCGGCCATGATGACGGCGGCGGACGTGTACGCACTGTAATTACCGGCGGCAATGTATGACCGCAGGGCGCGTGATGTCATCGGGTTTTCAGGTGTGAAATATTTCCGTGTGATGTAATAATATTTCGCATCGTTTGCCACGTTGTTATCGAACAGGGCGATGTATTCAAAATCATCGTCGGGCGATAATTTATATTTTGCAATTAAATCACGGGCCAGGTCGTCCTGTTTCATGATTTTATATGCTGTGGCGATATATGGTCCCATAATGGTTTGTTGCCAGTCGTCCAGATTTGCATTCGCGTATTGGGTGAACGCGTCAATATAACTGGTTGTCACATATCCGTTGGCCGAAATCACATATATCGCATATGCCGCGGCACGTGCATAGGCGGAATCTGTGATGGTGCCGCCCGCAAAAGTCCGCAGGTAATCCACAGCGCGGGACAACATGTCGCCGGGCACATTGAATCCAGTGTCGCGTGCAATGGTTAAAAATTCTGCGACGTATGCGGTCAGTGTTGCTGTGTCTGCGTTTGTTTGATTTTCGTATGATGTTGGTGCGGCCGCCCACAGCGCAAACGAACCGTCTGGATTTTGACGATTTTTCAATGTGTTTATTGTGTCGGATATTTTTTCCGCAGATGCGTCAAATGTTGTTCCCAAAATGTCGCTGGTTGGAATCAGGGCGTATGGTATCGCGCGTGATACCAATTGTTCCGTGCATGGGAATTCATAATTTTTCAGATATTCAAACAATGGCAATATCATCGCGTCCGTCCCGCGTGATATGTACAGCCGGCGCGTGGCATATTGTGGGTATAAATCAACCGCAAAATCAGATATCTGTACATTTTCCGAATCGATTGCGCCCGACAAGATATAGGTTTTATATGTTGTTGCTGGGCGTACGGACAGCGTGGTGTTTGATGTGCGTGTTGCCACGTTTGGTATGTCTGATGTTATGGTGATATTTGCGTTGCCCAATGCATCAGTTGCGTACGCGCCGAATGTGAACAGGTGTTCTGTGTCACGTGCGATTTGTGCGCTGGTGGTGGGGGTGGTTGTGATTTCAATGCCACCGGTTGCGTTTATTTTGATTGATGTGTCGGCGTTATCTGTATCGGTCATGTTTGTTATGACAGAATTAATTTCAAACGAATCGCCCGGTGCAACAAATTCCGGCGCAGATGTTGAAATCATTAATGGCGATTGCACCGTTGTGCGTGTGTCAGATGCGCCAACCGCCGATGTATTTGCAGCGACGGCAAAAATGGTGATTTCGCCGTTAAAATATTCTGGAATTTCAAAATCAACTGTGCCAGGGACATTGGCGCGTGTGTCAATTATTCCGGACCAGAACGCCACCGGCGGCAGTGTTGCACGTGCAAATGGGTTTTGGATTATGGCCGCGTCCAATATGCCAGTGCCGTAATCGCCACCGCCTGTTTTGGCGTATTCGCGCAAAATGTTATATTCCGGCAACAACAATGACAGAATTTGGAAAGTATCAACCTGGAGTGCCGATTTTTGGAAAAAATGCGCCAGTGGATTTGGAATTTGATATTTGGCGACCTGTAAAATTCCGGTGTTTATCGCGAACACCATAATGCGCGCGTTTTTATCAGTTGTGTATTTGACGGATAATTTGTTATCGCGCACTGTGGTTGGTGCGTCCAATTTTATCCCGATTTTGTGCGCAGATGTGTCGGCTGAAAATGGCGCGACGGCATATGCATATGGTGTGGTGAATATGTCGCGGCTGTTGATGTCGCGAACGAATGATACGTTTACGTATCCGGTGCCTGCGAAATTATCTGGGACGGTTATGTGTTGCACCGATGACGTAGATGTCGTGCGGAACCATTTATATGCATAAACGCGATCGCGTTCAATTGTTATCAATCCTGTGCCGGCGTATGGGGCAGTTATGCTGACCGTGATGTCATCGCCAGGGGCGTATTCTGTGGCGTTTAATTTGATTTGCAAATTGGCGTCTGTGTCGGATTGCATTGTCGTGTTTTCGCCGGCGGCGACGTAATATTCTGCATTGGCCAAAATTTTATCCGATGCGTCCAGGATTTGCACAAAATATGTTCCGCCCGTGGTTGTGTCCAGTGTTATATCTGTGCCGTTGTCAGAAATATTAATTTTGCGTTCTGATACGATTTTATCGCGGGTGGTGGTTTGGTATTTGTAATAATTATTATAGTCCTTGACCAATGTGGTTTGGTTTTCGCGGCGCATGACGCGCATGGTCAAATCGTTTACTGAAATTGGGGTGGCGTTGGAATCGACGGCCACGAAATTAATTTTACGCGCCGCGTTGCGGTTGATGTATGCCAGATTCCCGTTCGCGCGCCAGCCGATTAAATATTTCGCGTCGGACGCGCGTGCGGTGATTGCGGTTTGAACACTGCGACCCGAATTGGATTCAAATCCCTGGACGTTTAATGTCAAAGTGTATGTTCCGAATGGAATGTCACGGTTAAACTGAATGTCCAGTTTTGCATTGCCGTCATTATCTGTGTACGTTTCAGGCAATTCGATGGAATATGTTTGTGTGCGAATTGCTGTGTCTGAATTTAATTCCGTGCCTGAAATAAAGTTTGATGTGAATTGATATCCTGCAAATTTATCAAATGAATATTGGGTGGGACGCAGTGTGGCGCGTGCCGATATTTTGCGGTTTTGGGCGGGCGTGCCAAACATATTGCGCAGTGATACGGTTGCGGATAATTTGTCCGTTGCAATCCATGCGTCGTTGCCGGGGCCATCGATTATGCGGGCGGTTATTTTCATTGTGTCCGGGGTAAATTCCTGGACATCAAAATTTGTCATGCCCAACATGTCGTCCAGGTTATCGTTGGCCGTTAACGAATACAGGTATGCCGTCCATGAACCCAAAGCGGCGTCGGTCGGAATGTCAAATTCAATGTCAAACATACCGTCTGTGGTTAATGAAAAACTGTGTTCGTATACTGTGCGGCCGCGCGAATCATACATTTGAACGCGTACCGGGATTCCGGACAGTTTGCTGAATGATTTGTTTTTGACTATGCCGGCCAATACCAGTTTTTCGCCAGGGCGATAAATTCCGCGGTCTGAAAACATAAATGCGTTCAGTGGGGTTGTGGCGGTGGAATATGTGCCGCCTGTATCAAATTTAGAATATTCGACACGTTGGTTGTATGCGTTGTATGGGATAAACGCAACGTCGCTGTTGCGGCGGGCAACAATCGCCACAGGTTCGCGGGCGTTTCTGTATTCTGACCATGGCAGGGCGGGTATGTCTGCGCGACCGTTTTCGTCCGTGCGACCAGCCCAAACAGCGTTGCCGTTGCGCCCCAGTACCGATATTTCAACGTCAGATGCCGGGGTACCGGCCCCCAGGTTTGATACAAAAACAACCGATGATGCGTCCAGGTTGACTTTGCGGATAATGCCCAAATCGGTTAATAATATCAGGCGTTTATCGCTGTATTCAGCGGCGTTTTCTGTGGTGCCGGTTTGAATTATGAATATGCCTGTGTTATCGCCGTATGTTCTGTCCAGGTAATCGCCCAAATCCAGTGCGGCATAATTTGTGGCTGTTTTTGATGTGTTGGCAAAAGATATTCTTTTTTCAAATACAACGGACATGTCGTATACGCCGAATGCCCATGATTTGAATTCCATGTTTTCGGCGAATATATTATATGTCTGGGAAATTAAATGATTTATTTCCGATGATTTGACTTTGTATAAATTTACATATGCGGTATCCACGCCACCACGCGCAACCAATCCCAATTGACGATCGCCCGCCAATGATAATAATGCACCGGACCCCGCAATTTGTACTGATTTTTCGGGATACGGAACGCGCATAACCGACGATGCGGCGTTTTTCATTTCAAATCCGTTCGCAGATGTTGCGCCCGGTTGGATTGCAACATATATATAGCGCGTTTGTTCATCAGATATATTATATGAAAACGCGTATTGGTATACGCCATTGGGTGTTGCGAAATTCATTGGTTTGATGTTCAGTTTTTCTGATTTTGATAATGTTTCGTCTGTGATTTCGTCGGGTTGCCATGTGTGCGGACGCGACATATTTTGTTCGTCATCATCGCGATAGGTTGGCAATAAATACGCTGAAATATATTTTGACCAATCAGTGTTCGGTGCCGCGGCTGATGTGGTGTTTAGTAATATCAACTGTTGTACATTGCCGTCATTATCGTCGGCGACAGTTGTTTCAATGGACGATATTTTAAATATATTGTCGGCGGATTCCACCATGACGTTGGCGGTTAATTTTTCTGTTTTTGTATCGCCCATGGCCGCAGGTATGCGATTTAATTTTAATCGCATGTTTTGCGGGGCGTCTGTAATTTGAACTGGGTCAGATATTATGAATGCTGTGCGATTAAATTTATCGAATTTTACGTTGAATCCCAATTTGTCGCCGTCCAGTTTTAATGAAACGCGGTCATTAAAATCGGTTGTGTTAATTTCATAATTAAACGATATGACTGCAACACCGATTACCGATTTTTGGTTGTCTGGTGCGGGATACAGATTGAAATTATCAACGTGTGCCGTGATGTCTGGGGTGGTAAACGTTATACGACGTGTGTCGATATCGGCGTCCGGGTTAAATAATGTTTTGTTGATTTTTACTGTGAATTTTGTGTCGGCCGGCCATGCGGCGTCTGGTTGAAACATAATAGCACTGTTGCCGCGCAGGTACCAATTCCCACGAATGAACGGCGTGATTTTTATGTTTTGTGCAATGTCATCATTGTTTACGTCCATTTTAAATGCCGGAGCGTATGGGCCGGACACCAGGTCATACGATATGATAACATGGGCGGGGCTGGATATATCGCGTGCGTTATTTGGTTCGGGGATACTGTGCTGTGTTGCGAAAAACATGGTGTTGTTATCGATGAACGTTTGTGCGGCCGGTGTGGTCACATTTGCCGACAGGCGGGGCGTGTCATCATCTGGCATGGCGCGACAGATTACCAGCGCAATAATGCCGATAATCAACACCGCACCGAACGCCCACCACAAAATGCGTTTCCAGCGTGGCGCTTGTACGGTTTTTACCGTTTTTTTTGACGATGTAGATTGTTTTTTGCGTTGCATGAAATTCCCCCTTTGCCAGATGAAAATATCATAGATGTGAAATCGTTAAATCGCAAGTCAAATAATTAAATTTTTGCGCCTGATTTTTTTGACTTTAGGATTTTTATCACCAAAACGTGGGGTCTGGCGCAGAGGGCAGAGAATGCGTGTATTTGCCATCAGCCAAAGGAGTATACAGTGATATATGGCTATATACGTGTGTCGACTGATCATCAGACAACAGAAAATCAACGTTTCGAAATTAAAAAATTTTGCGAAAAACAGGAATTGGTTATTGATTGCTGGATAGAAGAAACTATATCCGCAACCAAAGATTTAAATAAACGAAAACTGGGGCGGTTAATCAAACGTATTCAAAAAGATGATTTGATAATTGCGTCGGAATTGTCGCGTCTGGGGCGTAATTTGCTGCAGATTATGAGTATTTTGCACCACTGTATGAATATAGGTGCGCGAATTTGGACCATAAAGGATAATTATCGGTTGGGGTCTGATATTACCAGCAAAGTGTTGGCGTTCGCGTTTGGGTTGTCTGCGGAAATTGAACGTAATTTGATTTCACAGCGAACCAAAGAAGCGTTGGCGCGTGTCAAGGCCGAAGGCAAACGCGTCGGCCGTCCCCAGGGCAGTCGCAATGTTTATAAACTGGAAGGTCGTGAACGCTATATCGTGCAGAAATTGGCCGATGGTGATAATAAAAAAGCCATTGCACGCCGGTTGCATGTTCATCGTGATACTTTGGCGCGTTTTATTGATGAACGTGGTTTGGATACTGATATCGATGTGACTGTGGATTAAAATGCCATACGACCACGGGTCAGAATGAAAAATTCGTCCGTGCCGTATGGATTGTCCACAAAACTGGCGGTGATTGATTTATATGATATGGAATATTCTATTGATGGACGGGTACGCATATCTATGGCATAGTCATTGTATAAAATGGCACCAGTCGCAGCGCGGCCGACGGGCGTGCGCAGGTTCATTGTGCCACCGATTATGGTGTCTGGGATTGATACGCCAAATGTCCAATCGCCGTATTTCGCACCGATGTCAATTGCGGCAGTATATATGTTTGAAAAATTATTTATTATGGAATTTTGTGTTGTTTGTGGCGTGCCAAATGAAATGCGGGTGCGCTGGAAAACATTTATATTGCCGATGTCGATGTCGCCGTGTGCGCCAACAAATCCAAACCAATCGTTGCCACGCGTTTGCATCATACCGTCTGCGAATGCGATGTCACTGTTTTTTAATCCCATTTCAAAATTGCCGATGTCTGCGATGGTTATGTCGCGTTTCGCGCGCAGGCGTTGGAATCCAATTCCCTGATTTTGTACCGAAATAAAATCTGATAAATTTGCGTTGAATGCGCGACCGTATTTATCAAAATATGCAAATTGCGGATTTGCGTCTGATATACGTTGCGCAATTGCGCCCGATATGCGGGCTGTTTGTATCGGTTGCATTCCGCCACCGTCAATTGGCACCAATGGTGCGCCAACTGGGCGGGTGGCACGTTCCAAATCCAGCATGCCGTGGCCGTATATGGCGTCAATGCCGGGCGTGCCCAAATCGCGGGCCGTTTCAAATAATAATGATGTAATGTCTGGGGCGGACATGTATGGAAATGCCTGGCGAATGACGGCGATGGCAGCCGATACCAATGGTGCGGCAAAACTGGTGCCGCTGGCGGTGGTGATGCCGTTGGTGATATCAGTGCCCGGGGCGGTTATGCACCATTGACTGGTTATGCCACACGCGTTGCTGTATTCGGCCAATGTGCCGGTGGTGCTGTCCCATGCGACCACGTTTATAAAATGTCCCTGCATTTCAGGCATGACGGTTGGAATTGCTGACAGGGCACTGGATTGGCTGTGTGCGTCGTTTCCGGCCGCCCAAACGAATATGGCGTCGCGATTTGTGGCCGCGTTGGATAAACTGCTGACAAAATTTTCGTCTGTGATACGTATCAGTTGTTCGCGCGATTTTAATTCTGTGGCGCGCATTGGTACAGACCAACTGGCGTTAAATACGTTTGCGTCGGACGCAGAATTGATAACGTCGCCGATTTCACTGTATGGAACGAAATCCATATTGTATGCGATTTTATATGATGTCACGTTTGCGTCCGGGGCAATTGGGCCGGACGATATAATATTTGTGACAAATCGGCCGTGCCATGAATCTATGCCTGCGTCCAAAACGGCTATGTTCGTGCCGGCACCTGTATATCCGCGGGCAATTGAATATGACAGGCGTATGTCGTCGTAAATGGTCGCGTTCAGTGTGTATTCTGGGGTGGCGGTTGCGGCGGCCAGTTGAATGTTATCTATATCCCCGCCCACCATATTATATGATGGCAATGTTGGCTGATAATATGTGGAATTGGTGTCGCCACCGTTCGCGGCGTTGGCCAGCCCGATTAGTGCCAGTGCGCCACCCAAAACCGTTGCACCCGACAAAATGGGCGCCGTTGCCGCCCCCAGAAATGACGGGCATTTATCGGGGTGGACGCGTCTGTATTCGGTGTTTGTACAATTATTATTGGCGGATTGGGATAATATTGTAAACTGGATTGCGTTTGCAGGGCGCAATACGCATGCGGCAATCAGGCACGAACAAAATATTTGTACGAATTTCATTTTTTGTGTTTTTATATTAATACATCATTTGATTTTGTCAAATAAAGCCCGCGGAATTTATTCGTTTGATAATTGCCAAATTTTGCTTGATTTTTGTGCGCGTTTGGTCTATTATCGGGCTACACGTTTCGGCGTGAAGAACACAGTCGTTCAGTAAACGATTTTCTGTCCAAATGAAAATTTGGTTTTTCCGAACGACGAGGATAACAACAGAAAACAAAGGATATTAACATGGCTCTGCCTACATTTACTATGCAGCAGTTGATGGAAGCCGGCGTACATTTTGGACATCATACACGTCGCTGGAATCCATTGATGACACCGTATGTTTATGGTGTAAAAGATAAAATTCACATCATTAATTTGAATAAAACAGCACCGTTGTTGCACCGCGCTTTGGTCGCGCTGGAGGCAATCGCCGCCGCCGGTGGCAAAGTGTTGTTCGTCGCAACCAAACATCAGGCCAAAGATATCGTCAAAGATGCGGCTGAACGTTGCGGTCAGTTTTATGTGAACAACCGCTGGTTGGGTGGTATGTTGACCAACTGGACAACTGTTTCACAATCTATTCGCCGTTTGAAAAAAATGGAATCGGATATCGAAAACGCCGATAAATTGGGTCTGACCAAGAAAGAAGTTGGCGTTATGACCAAAGAAGTCGCAAAACTGCGCGAAATATTTGGTGGTATTCTGGAAATGCACGGTGTGCCCCAGGCGATGATTGTTATTGATGTGCCGCGCGAAATCAACGCAGTCCGCGAAGCGAAAATCCTGGACATTCCGACAATCGCGATTTGCGATACAAATGCAAATCCTGAATTGGTGGATTATCCTGTGCCGGGTAATGATGACGCGGCGCGTGCGACGCAACTGTATTGCGATTTGTTCGTTGATGCGATTTTGTCTGGTATCGAAAAACGTTTGGGTGGACCGGCCGGTAAAAAGGTTGAATCTGATATGACAGACGCTATTGCCGCCGCCGAAGAATTCGAGGCCGATATCAAAGACAAAGAAGCACAGCAAAAATCCAAAATGTCCGAAGCCCGCGCAGAACGTCGTGGCAAATTGATGGAAAAGGCCGAAAAAGCCGACAAATAATTTTGGATTAATACGTATTGGTGTTGGTGGGGTGCGCCCCACCGGCACTGTGAATTGAAATTTTAATAATGGGGGAAACGATGGCAGAAATAACCGCAAAATTAATTCAAGAATTGCGTGAAAAAACTTCAGCGGGCATGATGGATTGCAAAAAAGCCCTGGTTGAAAATAATGGCGATATCGAAGCCGCCGCCGATTGGCTGCGTCAAAAGGGTATTGTCAAAGCCGCGTCCAAGGCCGGCCGTGTTGCGGCGTCTGGGTTGGTGACGGTTGTAAAATGCGACGATATGGGCTGTGTAGTAGAGGTTAATGCCGAAACAGATTTCGTTGCTAAAAATGACAAATTCCAGAAATTGGTTGCGGATATTGCCGCCAAAGCCGCTGAATTAAAGGGCGATTTTGATGCGACTATGGACGCGGTCAAAGATGATATTGCCGCCACTATTTCCACAATTGGCGAAAATATGAATTTGCGCCGTATTGCCAAAGTGACTGGTGATCATATTTATTCTTATATCCACAATGCGCTGGTGCCGGGTATGGGCCAGATTGGTGTTGTGGTTGCCATCAATGGTGATTCCGATAAAATTGATGAAATCGGGAACAAGGTTGCCATGCACATTGCGGCAAACAAACCTGAATATATGACAATCGCAGATGTTGACCCGGTGGCCGTGGAACGCGAAAAGAAAGTGTTCATCGAATCTGGGGCAACGGCCGGCAAACCAGAACAGGTTGTTGAAAAAATGGTTCAGGGACGTATTCACAAATATTATGCCGAAACCGTTTTGGAAGAACAGCCGTTTGTTATGGATCCGTCCAAGACCGTTAAACAGGTGGTCGAAGAAGCCGGCGGTAAATTGGCTGGGTTCGCGTATTTCGTTCTGGGCGAAGGTATCCAGAAACGCGAAGACAATTTGGCTGATGAAGTTGCCAAAATGTTATCATAATTATATTTATGTGGTTAATATTGAAAAATCCGGCGTTTGCCGGATTTTTCCAACTATGGATTTATTGTTATGGAAAAATATGTTGTGAAATCTGCTTTTTGTGTTGGAAATCAAATTGTGCATGTGGAAATGGCAAATAAACGTGGGGTGGCTGGGGCCATGTTTCCGATTAAATTTGCGCCATTATTAAATGTTGGTACGCGTATATGTGTTTTTGCTGATAAAAACGACAAAAACGTGCCAATTGCGTACAAGTTTGCGGATAATTTGTGTTTCGCCGCGACGCCACGTAATAAATGGCACGCGTATTCTATGTATGCAGATTTGGCGGGTGTGCGTGAATTCAGTTTTGATAAAACGCGGTTCCGCAGCGCAATGTCGCGTGCGTTGAAATCGTCTGGGGTTGTGTCATGCAAATCAATCGCAAAAGATATTTTGGCGTTGCATGGACAAAATCAAAAATAAAATTTATTCGGGGGCGCGGCCCCCGTTATTATTTTATGGAAAATTGGCGCGTGGCGTGGTATTTTTAAAAGGTAAAAGGGTATGTAATATGCAAAGGTATACTGTAGACGACGTAAGGGATAATGGGCTGTTTGCATCGGTGACGATGCATAATCACGGATACATGGGACATCAAACGTTTCCGTCTGATTTTGTGCGGGGTATGAAAAAGGGCGACCGGTTGGTTGGCATTGGGCAAAGTTTGCCTGTGGTGTGGACGTATCATGACAGAATTCATATGTTGATTGAACCGGTCAGTGATTATGGAATTCGAACATTTGTGACTGAAAAACTGGGAATGATGGACGGAATACATTTCAGATGGGTTTTATGTCGGGCGTTGTTAAAGTGTGGCATTATGCCGACGATGTCTGTATCGAATAATTTGCGGCTGTATTTGGCGAATAAACGGGGGTGGCAACGGTGAAAAACGGGTTATTACAGGAATTGGAATCGCGCGGTTTTATTAATCAATCGTCCAATTTGGACGGGTTGAATGACGCATTGAATGCGGGGCGCGTTGTTGGATATTGGGGAACCGACCCAACGGGGGATTCGTTGCATGTTGGACATTTGGCGTCGCTGATGTTAATGCGTTGGTTCCAGAAATATGGGCACAAGCCGATTTTGTTGGTTGGCGGGGCAACTGGGCGTATTGGTGACCCGTCCGGTCGGGACAAGGGACGGCCCATGTTAACCGATGAACAAATTGCGCATAACTGTGATGGGTTGCGTAAATCTATATCAAAATTCATCAAGTTTGGTGATGGGGACACGGACGCCATTATGGTGGATAACTATGATTGGCATAAAAATTACAGTCATATGGATTTTTTGCGTGAATATGGGACTGATTTTACCGTGCCGCGTATGTTGTCGATGGAAAGTGTGCGCAGACGTTTGGAAAACGGTATGACGTTTTTGGAATTTAATTATATGACTTTCCAGGCGGTGGATTTTTTAACGCTGAACAAAAAATATAATTGCACGTTGCAATTTTGCGGGGCGGACCAATGGGGCAACAGTATCATGGGTGTCGAATTGGTGCGTAAAAAATTGGGCCGCGAAGTATTTGTGTTGTCGACTGCGTTGATTACGGATTCGCGCGGGGAAAAAATTGGCAAGTCCGCAGGGAATGCCGTGTGGGTGAACGAAAATAAAACAACGCCATACGAATATTATCAGTATTTCCGCAATACACCCGATGATTTGGTGGAAAAATTTTTGAAAATATTTACAGAAATTCCATTGGACGAAATTGCCCAGTTGGCCAAATTGCAGGGGGCGGAATTAAATTCTGCCAAACGCAGATTGGCGTTTGCCGCAACTGAAATTGCGCATGGGTATGATGCGGCTGTGGCGGCGGAAAGCGCGGCGGACGCGCTGTTTGGTGGCGGGGCGAATTCGGAAAATATCCCGACGACTGAATTTTCAATGACGGGGCCGATGGGCATTGTGGATTTTCTGGTTGCGATTAAAATGTTCGCGTCAAAATCTGATGCGCGCAGAATGGTGGAACAGGGCGGTATTCAAATTGATGGTAAAAAAATTACTGATTGGAAATCGTCTGTGGCGCCGGCCGATGAAATCATGGTGCAGCGTGGCAAGAAAGTATTTTTGCGTGTTGTGAATAAAAATTAATGAAAAAAATAATTGCTGTTTTTGTGGCTGGATTCGTTTTGTCCACGACGCCCGGTTGGGCGGCCAGTGAATTGGCCAATATCCAGGCACAAATAAAAAAAACAGAACAGCAAAATAAAAAATTAAGTCAACAGGTTGCGTCGTCTGACAGGGAAATTGCGTCGACCAAGAAAAAATTGGTGCGTGCGGCCGACCGTGTCAGCACATTGGAAGAACAGCGCAGTGCAGTCGCCAAAAAAATCAGGGAACTGGACGCCCAACGTGATAAATTGGAACGGGAATTGCAACAAAATCGGGAACGAATTGCCGATTCTGCTGCGACGATTTTGTTTGTTGCGTCACACCCAAATTTTGATTCTGAAAATATGCGCGATTATGTTTTGACGTCTGCGATATTGTCTGGGGCGGCGGACAGTTTTGATTCGGAAATTAAACGCGCAACTGAACAAATTGCTGAATTGGCCGAAATACGGGACCAACGCGCAGTTGAAAAAGAAAAACTGGACAGAACCGCCCAGCGTTATTCAGATGAAAAAGATGAATTGGACAAGTTGCTGCGCACCCGTTCCGCCCAAAATCAAAAATTGCGGACACAGCAATCTGAATTGCAAAAAAAATTGCGTGATTTGTCGGCACGCGCAAAAACTATATCTGAATTGATGGCCGGCGTGGGGAGTACGGAAATGTCGGGTGATTCGCGTTTTTCAATTCGTAAATTGAACAAGCCCGTACGTGGGCGCGTCGTTGTGCATTTTGCTGAAAAAACTGCGTTGGGATTGAAATCAGACGGGTGGCGTATTCGTGTGCGTGGGGACGCGCTGGTGATGGCGCCGGCCGATGGCGTTGTGAAGTTTGCTGATAAATTCAGGGGTTTTGGCCAGGTTGTAATTATGTCGCATAAAAATGGATATAATACAGTTATGACCAATTTGGGTGATATAAACGTTATGCTGGGCCAGGAGGTTTTGGCCGGTGAACCCATTGGGCGCATGGATCCGGATAAACCAGAAATGTATCTGGAGGTTCGACGTGGCGACAAAGCCGTGGATCCGGCCCGTCTGTTCCGCGAGGACGATTAGTTATTTATTTCGAAAATTGTTTTTCCAGATTTACAAAATTTTGCATTTGCCGACGCATAAAGAAAATCTTTTCCATGTTGTTGTCGACACTTTTTTGACTGGCCGGGGTTATGCGCAGGTCGTCTGCGGCCTTGATAAATCGGCGCAGCCATACGGCCATGATTCTGTATTTCATAATTTCGCGCAGTGATTCGTTTTTTATGCCCGGCATGGGGTACAGCGATTTATTATGTAATTGGCAATATGTTTCGTATACGCGTTTGTATATGTCCAGTTCAATTTGCAGTGGGGCAAATATATCGCGATAGATGAATTTATAGTCGGCCTCGGCAAAATCAATGAATGATATTTTGCTGGTGTTGGGGTCGTATAAAACGTTGCCTGGGTTTAAATCGCCGTGTGACCACGCCAGGCGGGTTTCGTATTCAAATGTTCCGATTTCATCACGGATTTTTGCCATGGATACAACTTCGGATTTAGTGAACCAGATTGACATTTTGTTTTCGATAAAATTGTCCAGACGTGAAAATTTAATATCGTTGGCAATTTTATATTTCTGAATGTCGCCAATTGGTTTTAATTCGTTCATGTCCACCAGAAAACTGGCAACGCTGTTTATGATTTCAAATTGCTGGCGTTTGGTTAATTTATTGTACAGCGTGGCGGTTAATGGTTCGCCTGGGGCGCGTTCTTCCAAAATTTGATATTCGTCGTCGTTGATGAAATTCATCGCAGGTACATTGTACACAGGATTGTCAATCGCGCGAATTGCGTCGATGGATTGCTTGGTTTTATGTTGTTTTTTCAGCCATTTAGTTTTGGCGGCATCGTTAAATGTTGGCAGTGGACGTTTTAATACGAAATCATCGCCGTAATATACAGCGTATGTTTCGCGTCCATGATTTAGTAAATTTTTCAATTTGTCTGCCATGGGTGCCCCTATAATGTTTTTGAATTTTGCAACAGGGTGATGATTTCCCGTTGGGTGCGCACCAGACATGATGACATATATGAAAAATATTCTTTTGGTCGGCCATTGGCACATGCGGTGATGGCTTCTTTGTATTTTTGTTTGTCGGTGCGTTGATTGAATACTATTGGGCGATATCCGTTTTGAATCAATGTCCAATTCATAACCAGGCGCGCTGTACGTTTGTTGAAATCGTCAAACGGTTGCAACATAATCAAATCGTAATGCACGCCAAATGCACGTTTCAGTGCGCACATATCTGGGTTATTTAATTTGAACACGATTTCGTTCATTTTGTTCAATATGTATGCCGCGTCTGGGGCGTGCACACGATGACCGTTTACCATAATTTCAATAATTTTTGGTGATGTGCGGAACAGACCGCCCTGGATATATGTGCCAGCGCACAGCATGCTGTGCAGTTTGCAGATTTCGGTCATATCTATGATTTGTTTTGGGTTGTTTACGATGTAATCGTATGCGTCACCCAAATTTTTCATGGAATTATAGTCCAAATATGGTGTTTGTTCTTTGTTCGGAATATAAAATAATGTACGCGGTTCAGTATACGAAATTTCGTGACGAACCCAATTCAGGTTATTCAGGCGTTTGACAGTGTCGGCACCCGATAACATTTTGGTTATCGTTTCACGATTTTCCTCTATTTGTTTTTTATACTTTGGTGTCTTGGTCATTGCCTTTTACCTGCTGTTTGTCTTTATAAATATAACCCTTAAAATAAATTTGTCAAGTTTTTTTACTGTTTTCAATTGTTTTTATGTAAAAACGGGCTTGCGGGCAATGAGTTTTTGTTTTATGGTTATTTCAATCGATTTTTAATGTATTGTACGAAAGGAATCATATATGTTGAAAAAATTGCTGGTTTTGGCGATGTTGATTACCCCGGTTGCCGCGTTTGCCGCGGACAAGCCCAAGGACGAGCCCGTGGAACACCTGACCGATGAACAGATTTATGAACAATTGAAAAAATTGGCGTTGGTGTTTGAAACTGCGCGCGATAATTTTGTAGAAGAGGCAGATGAAAAAAAGATGTTAGAGGCCGCTATGAACGGCATGTTGCAGGCGTTGGACCCGCATTCGTCGTATTTGTCGGCCGATGATTTCAAGGAATTTAATGATAAATCCCAGGGTGAATTTGGGGGGCTGGGGATTCAGATTACCAGTGATCGTGGGGCTGTGCGCGTGATTTCGCCGATTGACGATACCCCTGCGGACAAGGCCGGAATCAAGGCAGGTGACTATATTACACATATTGATGATGAACCTGTGTTTGATTTAACCCTGAATCAGGCAACCAAAAAAATGAAGGGCCGCCCAGGTACCAAGGTAAAATTAACCGTTATATCCGAGGGCCAAGAGCCGCGCACTATTACATTAAAGCGCGCCATTATCAAGGTCGAATCCGTTAAATACGAAGAAAAAAAGATGGCTGGATTCGAAGAGGACGAAGATGCCGATAAAATCGGATATGTTCGTATATCTGATTTTGGTGCCACCACGGCCAAGGAATTAAACAAAGCGTTGGAAAAGTTAGAAGACAAAGATGTTATCGGGTACGTGTTGGATGTGCGTAATAATCCGGGCGGATATCTGACTGCCGCGATTGATGTGGCCGATGCGTTCCTGGACGCGGGCGAAATTGTGTCCACGCGCGGGAAACGTCCTACTGATATAGAACGTAATTTTGCCAAGCCCGGTGATTTGGCCAATGGCAAGCCCGTTGTTGTGCTGATAAATCATGGGTCTGCGTCGGCGTCTGAAATCGTGGCCGGGGCATTACAGGATAATGGGCGCGCGCTGGTCATGGGGTCGCAATCGTTTGGCAAAGGCAGCGTGCAACAGCAAAAGCCATTGGGCGATGGAACCGCGATTCATATAACTATTGCGCGGTATTATACGCCGTCTGGCCGTTCCATTCAGAACGAAGGTATCACCCCAGATATAGAAGTGCTGCAGAGCAAGATAGAGGTTCTGGAACGTCGTGAAAGTTTGTATTCCGAGGCGTCTTTTAAAAATGCCCTGAAAAATGAAGAGGCCGAAAAGAAAGCCAAGAATAAATCTGATGATAACGAAGACGAAGAATTAACCGACGAAGAAAAAGATGCGCTGGATTATCAATTGCAACGTGCAATGGATATGGTGCGGGCGATGTCCAAATTACAACAGCATGCCGATTTTGTACCGGCAACACCGGAAAGTGTGGCTGCGCTGGACGCTGAATTGGTGGACGGGGACGCGCCAGATGATGAAAAATCGGACGAAAAATAACTAACCGGGGTTGACCCCGGTTTTGTTTTGTCAAGTTTGTGATTGATTGATAAATCTTGCCTTGGGGTGAATTTCGGGGTATGATATAGCCCGTACGAAAATTTTTTTAAGGGAATAAAGAAATGGCAAATTTAATTGTTGATGGAAACTGGGCCGCGGCCGATGTCGCGTACAGATGTGTTGATTTTGCGGCTATTTATCCAATTACCCCCAGCAGTACTATGGGTGAATTGGCGGACGAATGGTCGTTCCAGCATAAAAAAAATATTTGGGGCGCAATCCCGCAAATAATCGAAATGCAGTCCGAGGGCGGTGCCGCTGGGGCTATGCACGGTGCGTTGCAAATGGGGTCGTTGGCGACAACGTTTACTGCGTCCCAGGGATTGTTGCTGATGATTCCGAATATGTACAAAATCGCGGGTGAACAAACGCCGTTTGTTATGCATGTGGCGGCACGTGCGTTGGCGACGCATGCGTTGTCTATATTCGGCGACCACAGCGATGTTATGTCTGTGCGTTCAACTGGGTTCGCAATGTTGTCCAGTCACAATGTGCAACAGGCGCATGATATGGCGGCGATTTCGCATGCGGCCACATTGCGCGCGCGCGTACCGTTTTTGCATTTCTTTGACGGGTTCCGCACCAGTCACGAAGAATCGCGTTTGCTGCGAATTGACGACGATGTGTTGCGTGAAATGATTCCTGACGATTTGGTGTTGGCCAATCGGGCGCGCGGTATGTCGCCGGATCACCCGACTGTACGCGGAACCGCCCAGAATCCTGATG
The DNA here is from genome assembly GCA_944392815.1 of uncultured Alphaproteobacteria bacterium. Classification (GTDB taxonomy): domain Bacteria; phylum Pseudomonadota; class Alphaproteobacteria; order Rs-D84; family Rs-D84; genus Enterousia. Next base: position 50,487 of record CALXXY010000004.1, read on the forward strand.
TGTTTTTCCAGGGACGCGAGGCCGCCAATCCGCTGTATATGAATACGCCAGGCGTTGTCCAGGAATGTATGGATAAATTCGCAAAATTAACTGGACGGCAATATCATTTGGTGGATTATGTTGGTGATCCGAACGCTGAAAATGTTATCGTCGCAATGGGCAGTGCGTGCGAAACAATCGAAGAAACACTGGCGCATTTGCCCGCGGGATTGGGATTGGTCAAAGTTCATTTGTTCCGCCCGTTCCCAACGGACGCATTTATGGCAGCGTTGCCTAAAACTGTGAAACGGATTGCGGTTCTGGACAGATGTAAAGAGCCCGGCAGTTTGGGTGAACCTTTGTACCAGGACGTTAAAACTGTTGTTGGTGACAGGGCTGCTGTGTTCGGTGGGCGATATGGGTTGGGTTCCAAAGAATTCAAACCACGCGATGTCAAGGCCGTGTATGAAAATCTGATGCGTGACACGTTGCACCATAATTTTACCGTCGGTATCGAAGATGATTTGACGGGGCTGTCGCTGAAAACGGATCCCGCGTTCGCGGTCCAGGACCCAAATTTCAAAACTGCGATTTTGTATGGTATTGGATCCGATGGTACGGTGGGGGCTGTAAAAAATATCGTAAAGATTGTCGGGGAAAATTCTGATTTGTATCCGCAATCGTATGCCGTTTATGATTCAAAAAAATCAGGTGGGCTGACTGCGTCGCATATTCGTTTTTCTGATAAACCGATTAAAAGCCAATATTTAATAGAGGTTGCAGATTTTATCAGCGTTTCTAATTTCATGATTGCACAGCGTTTCGATGTGTTTCGTGGATTGCGCGCTGGTGGTACTGTGATGATTAACACTTCGATGGCGCCAGATGTGGCGTTTGCAAATCTGCCGCGTGATGCCCAGGAACATTTAATTCGTATGCATGCACGTGTGTTTTTCCTGAACGCAAATGCGGCCGCGGCGGAATTGGGACTGGGGAACCGTATTAACACGTTTATCATGCTGAATTTCTTTAACCTGACGCATGTGATTGATCCGGCCACCGCCGCCAAAAGTGCCAAGGTCGCAATCGAAAAAACATATAAAAAGAAAGGTATGGATATCGTTCAGGCAAACTGGGCCGCAGTGGACAAGGCGGCCGAGTATCTGCACGAGTACACGTTGCCGTCATCTGTGTCTAATTTTGCACCCGATTTTGTACCGGCAATGACCAGTGCAGCCCCAGTTGAAATCGCCGGAACGTTGGGTGAAATGGCCGCGCAACGTGGTGATGCGTTGCCTGTGTCGCGATTCCGTGTTGATGGTGAATTTGGGGCAGGGCAATATCCTGTGGGAACCGCAAAATATGAAAAGCGTGCAATTTCTGAACGTGTTGCGTCGGTGGATTTGTCAAAATGTATCCAGTGTGGAAAATGTTCGACACTGTGTCCGCATGCCGCAATTCGTATCAAGGCAATGACCCCAGACCAGGCCGAGGCCGCCCGTCGCGATGGTGTGATAGTGGTGCCAATGAAAACGCCTGAATTGGGGGCAGACATGTATTTCACGCTGAACATTTCGCCGGCGGATTGCACTGGGTGCAATGTTTGTGTGAAAAATTGCCCGGTCCAGGCATTGTCCATGATTGCAATGCAGGACGCCGGCGACCAACAAAAGCGTTTTGACGCGGCGCAAAACATTCCGGATATTCCACGTGAAAAATTAAATTTGAATATACCAAAGCATGTTGAACTGTTGCCGCATTATTTTGAATTCCCTGGGGCGTGCGCAGGGTGTGGGGAAACGCCGTATATTAAAATGATGTCGCACCTGTTTGGGGATCGTATGGTGGTGGCGAATGCAACGGGTTGTTCGTCAATATATGGGGCGAATTTGCCAACAACACCATGGACAACGGACGCAAATGGACGCGGGCCTGCGTGGTCAAATTCGCTGTTCGAAGATAACGCCGAATATGGCCTGGGGATGCGAATCGCATTGAATCAAAAACGTGATACTTTGCGGGGATTGTTGTTTGAATTAAACATTCCAAATGTCGAAGAAATGTTCGCAGAACGCGACCCTGACAAGCAGCGCGAAATAGAATCAAAATTGCGCGCCCAATTGGAAAAAATGGATTCGCCACGTGCGGCCATGGCACGCAGTTTGGTTGGCGAAATCGTTGATAAATCTGTTTGGATTGTCGGCGGTGATGGTTGGGCATATGATATTGGATATGGCGGTTTGGACCACATTCTGCACAGTGGGGAAAATGTGAATATTCTGGTTTTGGATACCGAAGGGTATTCCAACACTGGTGGTCAACAATCCAAAGCGACCCCATTTGGCGCCAGTATGAAATTCGCCATCGGCGGCAAAGAACACGCCAAAAAAGATTTGGGTATGATTGCCATGATGTCTGGGGCGTATGTGGCGCAAATCGCGCTGGGCGCGAACCAGGCACAGGCCATTCGTGCCTTTCGCGAGGCCGCTGCATTCCCGGGACCGTCAATAATTCTGGCGTATGCGCCGTGTATCGCACACGGATTTCCGCTGCAAAACGGGGTGGAACATCAAATGCAATTGGTGTCCACTGGGGCGTGGCCGTTGTATCGGTTTGATCCGTCGTTAATTTTGGACGGGCACAGTCCGTTAACTATGGATTCCAATGCCGATGAAGTGACCCCGTTGGAAGATTTCTTGAAGACGGAAAGCCGATTTGGTGCGGCGCGTGCGGCAAATCCGCATTTTGACCGCCTGGTGGCCGAGGCCAAGGAAAACAATCATTATCGCAGTGAATTGAAAAAATATATTGCGCATTTCGCGATGATGAATTCGCCCGAGGTCAAAGAAAACGGCGAGGGATAAAAACGGGGCAATTGCCCCGTTTTATTTGCTGCGTCTGCGTTCAATTTTTTGTTGCGTGCGGGGCGACGTTTGGTGTACATTTGGGGTATGAAAAAATTATTGTTGATTTTGTCTGTGGTGGTGCTGGGGGCCTGTACGTTCCAGACCAAACATCGTGGCTATGTGTTCCCGCCAGATTTGGATACTGTGGTGGCGGATATCAAAACGACCCAGCAATTGTTAAATGAAATTGGGTCGCCCCAGGTGAAAACTGTATATGGCGATACAGTGTGGATTTATTATGGTGCGGACGAAAACTATCGTGGGCCGTTGCCATTAAAATATGATAATCAAACGGTTTTGCTGGCGTGGGTTGATGGAACACGCGTGACGGATATTCGGGTGCTGCGTGATGATGATTTGCCTGATGTCATTATTTCCGAAGATGAAACACCAATCCCGGCCGCGATTGAATTGAATGCCATACAGGAACTGTTTAATAACGTCGGGCGTTTTTCGCCGGCTGGGTTGGGGCAATAATATAAAAAGGTATTTGCAAATACCCGCCAAAATGTGTAAAATAAAAGCAAAAGAGAATTAGGAATGAAGCGAATTTTATTTTCTGTTTTTATTTTGAATTGCGCGTTGTTTGGCGGTGTTGCGCATGCAGACGATTTTTCATGTGGGCCGGGGTATATTTTGGTCGAACACAGCGATATTGACGGGATAGATGCCGCTGAATGCCAAAAATTATGGTGTCGCGATTTGGAAACTGGTGACCCGATGGGTAATGGCGATCGTGCTAATAATGGATATAAAACTACGGCCTATCCGATGGAATTGTGCGATGCCGATGGGAACTGTGTGGAATGTTTCGGCGACCGCAAATGGTGCAGTGGCCAGCCCGAGGGATTTTGGAACCCTGAATATGGGGCGTATACGTATGGCGGCGATGATAATGCAACGTATCGTTCGTATCGCCGGGGCAGTTGTTTTGCCTGGAATTTGGACGAACCCGAATGTCCAGATGGCCAGACGGCTATATTACAGGATGGTCAGTGGGTGTGCGCTGTGTCCAGCGGAACCACCACCGGGGGACGCGGGTCCAGTGTGCGCAGAACGTCGGGGACTTTGCGGCGTACTATTCGGTAATTTGAATTTGTTCCGCCCTGATTTTGGGGCGGATTTATTTTTTCGGTCAATTATTTGTTTTTCACGTTTTTTGTGCTATAATATACGGGACAGAGAGAATGGCAACTGTTAAAAGGTATCCAGATTATGCCAAGTAAGAAGTTAGATTTTAAAACAGGCCAGTATGTTGTGTATCCAACCCAGGGCGTTGGAAAGTTAGTGCGGGTAGAGGAACAAACCGTAGCCGGACAAAAAATAAAAATGCTGGTGATTGATTTTGAACGCAATCATATGACGTTGCGCGTGCCGGTTGAACGTGCGGAAATTTCAGGGCTGCGGCCGTTGACGTCGGTCAAAAAAATGGACGAGGCCATCGCGTCCGCCCGGGGCAAGGCCGGTGCCAAACGTATGATTTGGGCACGTCGTGCCGCCCAGTACGAGGAAAATATTAATTCCGGCGACCCCATGAAATTGGCCGAGGTTGTGCGTGACCTGCAGCGGCGCAATCCGACGGACACTATGACGTTTTCTGCGCGGCAATTGTATTTGCGTGCGTTGGAACGTATGGCCCAGGAATTTGCTGTGCTGCACAAATTGGATTTGGACGCTGCGTCTGAAAAGATAGAAGATATTTTGGGTGTGCCAAAGGAAATTGATTTGAACGCCGTCGACAATGATGATGACGATGACGACGAAGAACCAGATGACGAGGAATAAAGCCGGGGCATTCGCCCCGGTTTTTATTAGAGTGCAGAGTTTAGAGTGTAGAGTGTAGATGTTGTCCGCGCGTGCGCGGGGGACCACCCCGTCGACTACGTCGACACCCCTCCGCAGAGGGGAACTTTTGCCCGCGACGATATGCAGCCGGTGCCCGCCGCAGAGAGGGGCTTTGCCATGTGGTTGGTTTTGCGGGGGAATTACATTACGAAATCTTCGCCCAGGTATACTTTTTTAACCATTTCGTCCTGGACGATTTCGGCGGTGGTGCCGTGTTTCAAAATTTTCCCATCGTGCAGAACATAACTGCGGTCGGTAATACCCAGCGTTTCGCGAACGTTGTGGTCGGTGATAATTACGCCCAGACCGCGATTTTTTAACTGCGACACCAAATCACGAATTTCATTTACTGCAATTGGGTCGATGCCCGCAAATGGTTCGTCCAGCAATATAAATTTTGGGTCGTTGGCCAATGCGCGTGCGATTTCCACGCGACGACGTTCGCCGCCGGACAGGGCGGTCGCAGGGCTGCGACGCAGTGATGTGATTGAAAATTCGTCCAGTAATGCGTCCAATTTTTTTTGGCGTTTTTTGCGGCTGGGCTCGACAACCTCTAGGATAGCCATGATGTTTTGTTCCACGGTCAGACCACGAAATACACTGTTTTCCTGGGGCAGATAGCCGATGTGCAGGCGGGCGCGCTGATAAAACGGCAGGTGTGTTATGTCCTGGGAATTTAAAAATATTTGCCCGCGCGTTGCACTTAATTGTCCGGTTATGCAATAAAATGCGGTTGTTTTGCCCGCGCCGTTTGGACCCAACAGGCCGACCGATTCGCCCTGGCGTGCGTACATCGATATGTCACGAATAACCACACGTTTGCCGTATGATTTGGACAGGTGTTCTATGCGTAATACAGATTGTTTCATAATTTTATCACCAATTCATCTGTTCTGACTTTGTCGCCGTTGCTGGAATCTATGCGCACATTATCCAGCAATGTTATCGTTTTGTTTTTTCGATGGTATTGTCCAGTATTTGCGGTTATATGGTCAACTATTTTTTTACCGCCTGATACGCGGGTGATAGTGCCCGATACCGTGTCTAATAATATAACGTCCGGTTTGTCGTATTCCTGGCGACCGCTGAGTGCGTTTATTTGAAACGGTTCGCCGTTTTTGTCTGTGCCGGAAAAAGACGTGTTTGACATTTTAAACTGGTTCGTGACAATGTCTGTCATGTTTATTGCGGATATCGGCGTCCACAGCAATTGGCGCGTGAACAGCGATCCAGCGATTAATGCCGCAACCATAACCAGGCCCCAGCCGGTAAAGAAAAACTGCCACAGACGTTTCAGACGTCTGTGTTTGAAAAATATTATAAAACTGCGTTTGTCGCCTTGCACGCCAACAGTGTAGCGCGACCGGAATAAAAAAGCAATTTTTATATTTATTCTGATGTTTTTTTGTGTTATAATGAATCCCAAGAGAGATGAAAAAGTTTTTTCTGATTTTTGCCGGGGTGTTTGCGTGCATGGCGGGGACGTCGGCCGATGCAATTACTATTAACAAGGCCGCGCCTGTTGCTGCGGCGGAAACAACCACGTCGACATCTGCGGCCAGTTTGCTGCCGACTGTGTTGGGGATTATCAGTGGCGTTCAGCAATTGAGTGCGCAACAAAAGGAATTGACCGCCGAATGTATACCGACAACCCAGGAAATAAATTTCGTTGACCGCATGACCAAGGAATGGGCAAAAACTGGTGCAATGACCGCGGACGAGGTTCGTAAACGCCTGGGGCGGCAACGTTGCAGTGTGGCAAATGGCGGATATCGCAGTTCTGTCCAGGTTGCGGCCGGTACTGATATGGACGATTTGATTTGTTATGACTATTTTGCCGGCGATGGTAATGCCGGTATGGTGTGGGAAAATTTCCCAAAGGTTGGCCTGGCCACGTATTGTTCTGATGGCAGTTTGAGTTGTTCTGATAAAGATCGGGTGACGGTGTCTGATATCTATGACATATTTAATTTAATCGATTTTACCGAAAAAGATTACTATGGTTCGGACGAATTGACCATGGCCGCCAATTTGACTGCGAAAATCGAAAAGTGTTCTTATTCCAGATTAAGTGCGAAAAAAAGACAAATGTGGGGCGAATTCCTGACTGGTACCATCAGTTCATTGGGTGAACCAACAAATACCGGCAGTATTATGGACGCGGTCAGCAGTATCACCAACAGTGGCGGTTTTGGGTCGTCTGTGGGGTCGATTGGTTCGTTGGCTGCACAGTTTTTGGGAAATTAAAAAATCGCCCGTTGGGCGATTTTTATTGCGGCAACATGTTCGCGCATTGTGTTGAATGCTGCCGTGTGTATGCGTATGATTGAATAATAAGTTTTTTGTATTTTGCGCGTTCTTTTTCGCTTTACTCGGGGGGCAAAAAATCGTATAATAACAGGGATTAAGAAAGGAAGAATCCATGAAAAACAAATCTGTGACATCTGTGTTTGTTATATCACGCGTGCTGGCGATTACGTCTGTGGTCGCGTTGGCGGCGTGTGCCGGCGGAAACAGCAATGACGAATATGCGCCGGTTGCAACCCCGACTGTGGATTATGTGGAAAGTTTGGACGTGTATTCCGCCCCGCACCAGGATTCTTTTTTAAATCAATTGGCGATGAACTATCGTTCCTATGCCATTTATAATGCGCGCACCAGTGGTTATCCCGATATGGGTGAATATTTCGCGCAAAAGGCCGTGGCCGCGTTCAGTGGCGAATTACCATTTCCAGAGGTGTTGGACAATTGGCCGGTAGAGGGCGAACAGGAATCTTTCGAGTTATATACCGCATATAATGATTTGCTGGATCAATTGAAAAATGACGCCAGTATGACCCAGCCACAATTAGCGGCCGAGGCCCAGGCAAAATACGATTGTTGGTTGTCCGCCGCGGCCAGTGGCCAGACGGGAACTGCAAATGAATGTCGCGACAGATTTTATAAAACCTTGACCGCTTTGCGTGATTGCGAGGGTGGCCGTGTTATCAGCAATGTGACAGAAACGGTGACTGAAACATCGCAAACGACCGTCACGACGAATGGCGATGTTATGGTGGCGGTGGAACGTGGAACAAAACCCGCCGCACAGAATTATTATCCTGAAACCCGCAATCTGTCGGCGATGAACAGCGCCAGCAAACCGCGCGAGGGGGTAATTATAGTCAATAATGTTAATGTGCCGGAACATTTGATTAATCCTGTGCCGGTGCAGCCGATGGTGTTTAATCAAAATATTTACGGTGGTGACAAAACTATCAGCGACAGCAATAATGTCAATGACAGCAGTGTTCGTGAATGCGTGAACGAGGGCGATGTGAATTGTGTCCCGCCACAGCAGCCGGCCACCCCGACCGTGACCGAGGATATCCCCCAGATTAGTGATGAACTGGTCACGCGCGAGGAATTTATTAACATGATGATGGCCATGCGTGCCGAATTGGCGGCGATAAATGCCCGTTTGGACAAATTGCAGGCGAATGCCGGTGAAAAAACTTTTATCAAAGTGCAGCAAATCCCGCTGGAACCCAAACAGCACGTGATGGAGGAAGTGTTTGAAATCCGCTTTGATTTTGACAAGGCGACAATTAAACCTGAATACGAGGCGTTAATCCAGCAGTTGGCCAGTGCGACCCAGGAAAATAAAAATATCAAAGTGTCTGTGATTGGGCATACTGATACAATGGGCAGCACGGATTATAACTATGCGTTGGGTGGGCGCCGTGCCGAAGCCGTACAGAAAATGTTGATTAAATACGGTATTCCGGCCAGCCAGATTGTCGCTGTTTCCGCAGGCGAGGAAGATTTAGCCGTCCAGACCGGTGACGGGGTGGCGAATGCCGCAAACCGCCGTGTCCAGGTTATCAAAGAAGTGCACTATACAGAACAGCCGGGTAGCCAGGTGCCAATCACCGTGGTCGAAGAATATGTGACGCCCGATGAATCCGGTGTTTGCGGTATGTATGGGTGTGCAGAATAATTTTTCTGGTGGGACAGGTAAAAATACTTGACAAAAAATAACTATTAGTATATATTTGTTCCGTCAGAGAGATGTTGCAAGAGGCATTGAATATGACGAATACGATTGAAAATTTAAAGCAGGGTACCGCAGCTATCAAGGCGCAGCAGCGTGGCGCCGGGTATAAAAAGGGCGTTGCGGCTGTGAATTTGGCGGCGGCGTTTGGTGCGCGCGGGATTAATATTCACGACGGCCAAAACCAACAGTAATTATGTGATATGAAATTTCTATTTAAATCACAGGGGGCAAATGCCCCCTGTGATTTTTTTTGTGGGCGCGTGCGCGCGGGATAATATATTCCCACCCCCCGTCGCGCTTTGCGCGACATCCCCCGCCCACAGAACCACCCACGCAAACTATGTTTGCGCGGGGCCCGGTGGTGGCGGTGGGCATTCTGGTGTGGTACCGTTCGGGAACATTGTTTTCTATTACTGTGACCACCCCGGCACTACGTGCCACCCCTCCGCAGAGGGGAACTTTGGGCCGCGGCGGTATGCGGTTGGTCGCCATGGATAAGGGGCTTTGGTCTGTGGGGGGGTAAAATAAAAATCCCCCGAATGGGGGATTTTTATTTTTTTGCGGACCAAAATAATGACCACAGCCACCCGATGCCGGTCCAGCCGAATATCCAACTGGCCAGGCGGACCAAAATCATGTCCTGTTTACTTTTGCCGGTTTGACGCGCCAGCCATGCCGGTGCCAACACGATTGCGATTAAAATCATAATCGCAATCGCGTATTTTATAACCAGTAAAATATCAAATGGCATGGTCATTTATTTTTATATCCCATATTTTGCCGCATCGCCCAATTGTTCCTGGATTCTTAACAATTGGTTATATTTTGCCATGCGGTCGGTGCGGGACATAGAACCTGTTTTGATTTGTCCCGCGTTCGTCGCCACCGCCAGGTCTGCGATGGTGGTATCTTCGGTTTCGCCACTGCGGTGCGAAATGACGACGCCATAGTTCGCGTCCTGGGCCATTTTAATCGCGCGCAGGGTTTCTGTCAAACTGCCGATTTGGTTGACTTTTATCAGTATTGCGTTTGCAACGCGATTGTCAATGCCTTTTTTCAGGCGTTCTGGATTTGTCACGAACAAATCGTCGCCAACCAATTGGCATTTGTCACCGATTTTTGCAGTTAATGTTTTCCAATTTTCCCAATCTTCTTCGGCCAGGGCGTCTTCGATTGAAATAATCGGGTATTTCGCAATTAAATCAGCGTAAAATTCAATCATCTGGTCGGCGGTCATGGTGTGGCCTTCGAATTTATATACGCCGTCGGCATAGAATTCAGATGACGCAACGTCCAGCCCGATTGACACATCTGTGCCGGGGGTGTATCCGGCCGCACGAATTGCCGCGATGATTGTGTCCAATGCCTGGGCGCAGGAATTAAAGTTCGGCGCAAAGCCGCCTTCGTCCCCGACGTTGGTGGAATTGCCGTCGTGTTTTAAAATCTTTTTCAAATTGTGGAAAATTTCAGATCCCATGCGAATGGCGTCTGTTTCCGATTGGGCGCCGTTCGGAATAATCATAAATTCCTGGGCGTCCAGGCCATTGTCTGCGTGTGCACCACCGTTTATGATGTTCATCATGGGGCGGGGCAATACACACGGGTTTGCATTGCCGTATATTTCAGCGATGTATCTATATAATGGAATGTTTTTTTGATTGGCGACTGCGTGTGCCGCGGCCAGCGATACGGCCAATATAGCGTTGGCCCCCAGTTTGCCTTTGTTCGGTGTGCCGTCAATCGCAATCATTTTTTCGTCCAATTCAGATTGGGCGGACGCGTCCATGCCGATAATGGCCGGCGCGATAATTTCATTTACATTTTTAACCGCGTTCAAAACACCTTTGCCCATATATGCGGTGCCACCGTCGCGCAGTTCGATGGCCTCGAACGAACCGGTGGACGCCCCTGATGGAACGGCCGCGCGACCAAATGCGCCCCCGTCCAAAGTAATATCACATTCAATTGTCGGGTTGCCACGGCTGTCCATAATCTGACGCGCGTGAACGGTTTTAATAGAAAACATACTTTTTACTCCTTGTTCCTTTTTTAAAAAAATATTTTTTTTGATACAGTTTCACCTTGGCATAACTGATGAAATGTGTAATAATATAATCATAATTTTGGACGGAAAGAAATAGAAATATGATGAAAAAAACAATATTTTTTATGTTGTGCCTGGCGCCAATGGGTGCCTGGGGCGCGCCGTTTGCGGGCGGAATTGTCGGAAACGGGGGCGAGGGTAATAATGCAAATGGGTTCGAGGCGACAGATGGCATAGAAGTGTCCGCCATGGAAATTGGTGTGACGCCGCCTGAAAGTTTGCCGGACGATAATAACGTGTTATATGCCGGGACAAATATTAACAAGGGCGACCCAACAACGGGCGAGGGTGGTTTTACCATTACGTCGCGTGCCGAAATTAAGGGTGGCGCTTTAAGAATTTATGATGGTTATGTTCTGAATATTCAGAATACGCTGAATTCCAATATTAATATGACGTTTTCGTCCATTGATGCGAATGGGTATTTAACAATACGTGATGCCGATGCGTTAAAAATTAATGGGGCAAGTGAAATTGATAATGGTGTGCTGATTTCTGCGCAATCCATGACGACCGGTGATTTTAATATAAATGGTGGTGCGTCCGGTATAAATGTTGAAAATACGCTGCAAATGGCGGCTTTGACCACCAATAAGAAGGCGGGCGCTGTTGATATTACAGCTGGTGATGTGAACATAGTGGGCGACCTGGTGCATAACGCCGCGGCTGAGATGGACATTAACGCCACGGCTGAGATGGATATTAACGCCGGGGCTATTACAGTTGGTGGAACTGTGACCAATGGTAATAATGGTGGCGCAATGTCGTTGACCGCCGCGAATTTGACCGTGAAAGGTGGCAGTGTCGTAGACGGTTCGTTTGTAAACAGTGGCGATTTGATTATCAAGGTTTCTGGTACAACCAAATTGGAATATGGTTTTAATTTGGCCGGTATGGGGGTGAATAATACTTTTTCGTTAACCACCGGTGCACTGGAATTTGGTGAAAATGCCAGTCCGGACATGTGGGCAAGTGCGTTTACCAATAAATTAAATTCGTTTGAATTAAATATTACTGATTCTGATTACACCATTGCCAGCAATGTTATAAATGGCATCACGAACGAGGATACGAGCAATCCGACATTTAATTCGAACGCCAATATGACGATTGTCGCGAATGCGCTGACAATCGGCAGTGCCACTGACGGTGCCGATGTGATTAACTATGGCGGTAATTTGACTTTAAAAACACCGGATACAACCGCCGATGGTGATGCAAGTATTGAAATTTATGGCGATGTTGTTGCCGATGCAACCAATCAAGATGTGGGCGACGGTGGCCGCAACACCACTGTGAATGCCGCGACCGATGTTATTGTGCATGGCGATGTGACAAACGCGTATACCATGCAAATATTGGGCGGTGGAAATGTAGTGATTGGTGACGCTGATGTCACGGGCAGTGGGGATTTGGTAAATACAAATGGCGGAACACTGACTGTACAGGCATCGACCAATGCCGGTTCAATTGATATCGCGGGTAATGTCACGAACGATTCCGGTATAACAAATATTAATGCCAAGGACGTGACCATAACGGGCGCATTAATCAGCGATGGGACAATTGGTACGGACGCGATTAATTTTACCGCGTCGGATTCAAATGGAACTGCATTGTCCATCGGATCGATTGCGGCCAATGGTGGGACAATTAATTTACAATCACTGACCGGTGGTGTTGCCGTGACGGGCGGCGTGTCTGTGACGGGCGGTGTGTTGCAATTGGGTAATGCAACGACATCGTTGACCGCGGGTGATTCAATTGATATTGGTGGCAATGTGATTGCCGGTGTGGCGACCGATGTCCAGGGTGGCGATGTTGTTGTTGGGGCCATCGGGGTGGAACAGGTTTCAATAATTGCCGATAACAGTGATGCGCACGATGGCACAAATTCGGCCGCGCTGAATATCGATGGCAATATCACAAATGTCCAGGGTGGTGGTGCACACAGGTTGTTGTTTGCCGGAAATACGATTACCGTGGGCAGTGAAAATACCGGAACTGGTACAGGAAATGTGACTGTGGCCGGCGGGGATAATTCGCTGACGTTTGGGAATGATGTGTCACAGCAATTGACCATAGCCGGCGCGATGAGTATTGAAAATGGTGCGAAAATTACACTGAATACCGGTGTGACCAATGTTGGTACTGTGACCGTTGGTGATGGCAGTGTTTTAAGTTTTGCCGGTGCGTCTGGTGAAACAGGAACGCAATTGGTTGCCAAGGGCGCGATTGATGTGGCGGACGGCCTGTGGTGGAATGGCGCGAACGCAACAAATCCGGGCGATGGTGTTCAGGTTGATGGAAATATGACCAAATTGACGTTGCAGTCGAATGATTCATATATTGATTTTGGCGGCGCGATTAATGTGGGATCTGGTAAAACATTGACCATGAGTGCTGAAACATCGGATATCAGTGTTGGTGGGGCCGTCACCAATGCGGGCACGTTGAATGCGTCGGCGTTGGCGGTTGAATTTGGTGATGTGGGAAACAGCGGCACTGTTGGGATCAGCGCGACAAAGGGCGATGTGACTGTTGGCGCTGTGACCAATTCCAGTGCGTTAAATGCGAACGCGTCACAGAATGTTAATATGGGCGCGTTAACCAATAACGGCGGGACCGCCACTGTGAATGCCGGGACGAACGTCAAAGTCGATGGTGATTTGGACGCGAATGCGGGAACTGTGGATATTACCGCGGGCGAGTTGTTGAATATTACGGGTGCGTTGGATATTGCGTCTGGTGCAACGGTTAATGCCAATACCGATACTGTGAACGTTGGTGGCGCCGTTAATGTCAAGGGCGATGTTGTGCACGGCACAAATGGCGGGGCATTGAATTTTGTTGCCACTGCCACGGAAATTACCGCACAATCCCTGGCGGTGACGGGTGATTACAGCACGACCAATGGGACTGGTGGCATATGGAATTTGACCGGTGGGGCGCAGATTGATGGTGGCGTTAAGGTTGCCGATAACAGTTTGTTAAACTTTAATGTTGGTGGTGCGATTGGAACCGGTGGGGTCAACAATAATGGCACTGCGATATTTAATGCCGCGGACGCGATTAGCGTTGGTGGTGATATATCAAATGCCGGCACGTTGACGTTTACCGGCGCGGAAATTTCATTGACCGGCAATTTAATCAACACAGACGCAGCAAAGGAAATGCGATTGAACACTGAAAATGGTGCGATTGCGTTTGGTACATTGACCAACACAAGCGGTGCCATGGTGTTACATGCGGCGAATGGAATCGAATTTGAATCCATTGTGTCAAATGCCGGTGAATTGACTTTGGATTCCGGGGCGGGTATTACCAATATCACCGATGCTGGGTTGACCGTTGGGGATACCGGCACGATTACGCTGGCCGGGGCGGGACTGGACCTGAATGGTGATTTTAATGTTGCAAATACAACGTTATATCAAAATTATGTCGGGACATTGTCCGATGGCATGATTAACGTTGCGTCCGATGATTACACTGTATCTGCCCAGAATTTTGTTGCGAATGCTGTGAATCAGGAATCCGGCAAAATGGTGTTAAATGTTGCCGATGTCAAAGTGACCGGTGATATTAACGCGGTTGATTTGCGGTTCGCGAAAAATCCCGCCAATAATGATAATTGGCTGGACGTGTCGGTGGGCGGCAATGTTTCCGGTGGGGTTGATTTCTGGGGCATTAAAAATATGACAATTAGTGGCGATTACACATTTAACAACAGCAGTGATTTGTGGGCCGCCGTTATGCCGAATGGTGATGGGTCAAATAATACAACAACCAAAAATTATTGGGCCACTATCGAGGCCACTGATGACAACCCAATCGGTGTGATTACCAATGCGGGCGGCGAAGATGCCGAGGCATTAATTACCGTTGGTGGGGAATTCATATCCGAAATGTCGGGTGTGGCCATTGGCGGTGCCGCCACAGAACCCCAGGTTGGAATTTCGCTGTTTGAAACTGTGGACCAGGGAACGGCCATATGGTTGCTGCATGCCACAGATGGTATCCAGGTTGCGGACGCGTTTGATAAATTGCGCAATTTGGATGTGAAATTCTGTAATGCGGACAGTTCGCTGTGCATTAATTATGTCAGCACGCTGAAACCGGGTGCGGACTATAACGGTTCCGACAGTGCATTGCCGATTTATATCACTGAACGCGATACAGATGGCGATGGGTTGGCCGACAGTTTGTATATTGTGTTTGATCCTGCGTTCGGTGGGCCGATAGAGGTGTTTAAACTGCAACCGCTGGTTGCCCAGGTGCCGCATACAACCGGTGAATATGTGTCGGCAGGCGCGTTGGATAACCTGATTGCGGGCCAGGTCGCGAATAAAGTGTTTGATGCTGAATCACCCATAGAGGTTATTCCTGTGGTGTTCCAGGGTACTGCGTTCCAGGTTATGGCCGATGAACTGTATGACCGTATGGAATATTACAGTATGACCGGAGAACGGGATCCGTTGGCGCGTTTCAGCCGTCTGTTCCAGGCGCGCGAATTGGAACAAATTGCGGGCGCGGTCGCGCTGAATGAACATACGAATTTCCGTGATTTCGAAGATCGCATGTTCGATGAATTCATTTGGAATCGTAATCGCAGTTTGAAAAAAGCGTGGTTGGACGTTGATTACGGATTGTTCAGCCAGAATGTGTCTGATGGAAAACGCACATATGGCGATCGGTTCAGCGTGGCGGGCGGATTTGATTGGCAGGAATCTGAAACAATGATTTTGGGGTTGACTGCGCGTGTGTCGAATTCGTCCAGTGACAATTCTGATTCTGTGGAATTGGGGTATTTGCCACAAACGTCGCTGATGGGTAATGTTGATATGTCTGTTGACGATTTGAATATTGGACTGGGCGGGTATTTGATGAAAACGCTGGGCGAAAAAACGCGGGTGTATGGTAATGCGTTCCTGGACGTGCATATGTTCGATATTTCACGCGACCAGACGTTCATGGGGCATATCGATGGCGATGGTACTGCGTTCAGTTTAATCAGCGAATGGGGTTTGTTGCATGATTGGCTGAATCAATATATCGTCGGAAATGCGTATGCGCGCGTCGGGTATAATTTCGGGTTTGATGTGACTGAATATGCCGATGGCCAGGATTACATGAATATGCAATCAGATGGATATTTGATTTTGACGCCAGGGTATTCGTTGATTGCCCAGAAACGTATATATCCGTCTATGTGGTTCCAGATTCGCCCGTATGCGTCGATCGGTGTTGAATATGATGTGTTGGGGGCGCCAGATTCTGTGAAATACAAATTTGCGCCGGCGCATACGTACACCAAATATGATGTTGATATTGATCCGTTGTGGGCTAATATTGGCGGCGGTGTGGAATTGCTGTCGGCCAGTGGTTTGCAGTTCGGTATTGATTATCGTTATCAATATAACGATGCAATCCAGTTGCATAATATTAAAGTGACCGGATCATATCGGTTTTAATAAAACGGGGCGTTCGCCCCGTTTTTATTAGAGTGTGAGTGTAGATGTTGTCTGCGCGTGCGCGCGGGATACCACCCCGTCGCGCAAAGCGCGCCACCCCTCCGCAGAGGGGAACTTTGGTCTGCGACGGTACGTAGCCAGTTCCCCTCCGTTGGGGGGCGCAGGGCGGGGTGGTTTACTCGTTGCTTGTTATTCGTGACTCGTTATTCGTATGTGTGTCGCTCGGGCGCGTTGCGCCCTGTGCGTATCCTCGTATTTGTTCAAACTGCGCTGTCGCTTGTTTTCACATACTCGGATTCCCTCGGCTGGTGCCTGTGGGTATCCTCGTAGTTGTTCAAACTGCGCTGTCGCTTGTTTTCACATACTCGGATTCATCGCGAGCAAAGTGTGGCGATCCAGTAAATAAAAAAGCACTGCGGGCGTACCGCCCGCAGACATATTGCCCTGGATTGCCACAGTCGTACGCCAACGTTTCCAACGTTAGCAATGACAGGGGGGGCGACGCCATTCCATTAAAATGGAATGTCGCTCGCAATTAAATTGCTGCGCGTATCCTCGTAGTTATTCGAACGGCGCTTGCGCTTGTTCTCATATACTCGGATTCCCTCGGCTGATGCCTGTGGGTATCCTCGTATTTGTTCAAACTGCGCTGTCGCTTGTTTTCACATACTCGGATTCATCACTGGGTGACGCCATTCCATTAAAATGGAATGTCGCTCGCAATTAAATTGCTGCGCGTATCCTCGTAGTTGTTCAAACTTCGCGTTGCTCGTTTTCACATACTCGGATTCGTCACCGGGTGACGCCATTCCATTAAAATGGAATGTCGTCACCGATGTCGGCGACGGATATTTCTTCGCGTTGGGGTTGGGACGGTTGAGATGCCGGTTGGCCATAGTCACCGCCAGATGCGGCGCCGTCCAAACTTTTGGCGCCGGCCAAAATCACCATTTGACCCGCGAATTGATTCAAAACAACTTCGGTTGTATAAACGTCCACACCCTGTTGATTTTGCCATTTGCGTGTACGCAGAGAGCCCTCGAGATACAGTTTTGTTCCCTTTTGCAGCATGCGTTCGGCAACTTCGACCAAATTCGGATTAAATATCACAACGCGGTGCCATTCGGTTTGTTCCTTTTGCTCGCCAGTTTGTCTGTCGCGCCAACGATCCGATGTTGCCAGTGAAAAACTGACCACCTTTTGTCCGCTTTGCATTGTTCTGACCTGGGGATCCTGGCCCACATTACCGACCAATATCACTTTGTTTATGCTGCCTGCCATAATCGCTTCCTTTTGTTATAATCTTGGTATATTTATTGGAGCAATAAAATTGGTAAAAATCAAGTGAAAATCGCCCGATATTCAGGGTGGACTTGACTTTTATGGTAAAAAGTTATATAATAGGTGCGTTAAACAGATGGGGCGCGTTCTGCGTTTCCCACAATTTCCACAAAAGGATTTTTTATGCATATCAATGAATTGAAGGCAAAATCGCCACAACAATTGTTGAAAATGGCCGAAGATATGGGGATTGAAAACCCGGCGCAATTGAATGTACAGCAATTGCGTTTTGCTGTTATGCGCGTATTCGCGGCCGATAATAAAATCACGCTGATTGGCGACGGGGTTTTGGAACGTATGCAGGACGGTTTCGGATTCCTGCGGGCACCGGAAAGCAATTATCTGGCCGGGCCGGACGATTTGTATGTGTCGCCTGCGTTGATTAAAAAATATGGTCTGAAAACAGGCGATTATATCGAGGGACAAATCCAGGCGCCACAAAATGAATCTGAACGTTATTTCGCGTTGGAAACTATTGAACGCGTAAATGGGGGCGATCCTGACAAATTGCGTCATCGTGTGTCGTTTGACGATATGACACCGCTGTATCCAGATGAAATGCTGAAAATGGAGGTTGTTGACGATAAGGACAAAGGGCGCAGTTTGTCCGCGCGCGTGATTGATTTAATCGCGCCGACCGGTCGTGGTCAACGCAGTTTGATTGTTGCGCCACCGCGTACTGGTAAAACTGTGATGCTGCAAAATATTGCGCATTCAATCGCGACAAATTATCCAGATGTGAAATTAATCGTGTTGTTAATTGACGAACGACCCGAGGAAGTGACCGACATGCAGCGCAGCGTCAAGGGCGAGGTTATTTCGTCCACTTTTGACGAGCCCGCTGCCCGGCATATTCAGGTGGCCGAGATGGTCATTGAAAAAGCCAAACGTTTGGTCGAATCTGGCCAGGACGTTGTTATTCTGCTGGATTCTATTACCCGGTTGGGGCGCGCGTATAATACCGTTGTGCCGTCCAGTGGTAAAGTTTTGACCGGTGGTGTCGATGCGTACGCGTTGCAACGTCCAAAGCGTTTCTTTGGCGCGGCACGTAATATCGAAGGCGGGGGATCGCTGACCATTATCGCGACCGCTTTGGTGGATACTGGTTCCAAAATGGACGAAGTTATTTTCGAAGAGTTCAAAGGTACCGGCAACAGCGAAATTATTTTGGACAGAAAGTTGTCTGATAAACGTGTGTATCCCGCGATTGATATTACTAAATCCGGGACGCGCAAAGAAGATTTGTTGGTTGGCAAAGATACGTTGGCAAAAATGTATGTGTTGCGCCGCATTATTAATCCAATGGGCACATTAGAGGCGATGGAATTCCTGTTGGATAAATTGCGTCTGACAAAAACAAATGCCGATTTCTTTGCGTCAATGAATCAGTAAAATGTGCCAAATTTTCGGTGTAATCCCGCCCTGTGCGGGATTTTTTTGTGGGGGGAATTTATGAAAAAATATTTTGTTATTGCGGCAATTTGTGCCGGTGTATGTGCCGGGGCATACTGGGCGGGCGGGCGTGTGGCGACCGCGCAATGTGATGTGAAAATATCTGAAATGCGCATGGCACATCAATCAATGAATACAGAAATTTTGGGGGCTGTACATGAAAAAACTGTTAATACTGGGGTGCGCGATATTCGTCGCATCTTGCACGAAAAATACACCATTGCCGATTGATAATTGTGTGCCTTGTGTGCCGATTTATGGGCGGGAAAATGACTGGCGCGTTATCAGCGATGATTTGGCGCGAAATATTTACAGGCATAATTTACTGTGCGCGGCGGTGCGTGATTAGTCGGGTAATGCGTCCAGTGCAATGCCAACCAATTTGTTGACCAGTTCTGCACTGGCACGGTCACCCGATGGCGCGTATTCCACAAATTCAAAACTGTGGGCGTCGGGCGCAAATGTGCGTACAAAATATTCGGCCGCGTTTGGTGAAATGCCACCCGTTTCAGGTACCAATACGTCGCGAAATGCGGCGGGATCAATCGCGTCAAAATCAAATGACACCACGTATGGGCGGGTGCCGATGGATTGGCGGATTTCACGTGCCGCGCGGGCCCAATCTGTGGGTGATTGCAAATCTGTTGGGGAACGCATATAGATATTTTGGCTGCGGGCGAATTCTATTTCCGCATTTTCAAATGAACGTGTGCCCAGATAAAATATATTTTCTGGACGTAATGCAGGGCGGTGTGTTTGCAATGACAACCAACGCGCGTCACCGGCGCCCAATAATGCACGCACGTTTGTGCCGTGTGGTGCGCCAGATGCCTGGGCACGGGACGATTCTGGGGTGTGTATATCCAGGTGGGCGTCAATGTATATCAGGCATAAATCTTCGTCGGGCAAATTGTTGGCCAGCGCAGTAAAATGGCCAAAGTTGGTCGAATGGTCACCGCCAATCATAATGTGGGGTTCGTCCGGTGTGGCCGCCACAATTTTTTTCTGGATATTAAAACAGTCGCCGAATCTGTCGCGGGCGCATAATTGCGCGTCGTACGCGTCGGCAACAACCGTTGTCCAATCTGCGTTCGGGTACATTTGCTTTACCGCGGCGGGGGCCAAAGCAGGACCGCCGGTCACTATTTTTGCCGTGGCGCCACGGCCGTATTCAATTCCCAAGATTGTTTTCATGTTATTTATATGCCTCTACTATACTTTCGGCGGCATTTTCCAATTGCAACAGTGATGTTTCGTACGCGGCACAATCGCGCGCGATTTCAGATCTGTATGCGTCACGCATATTTGTTTGCATGTATGCACAACCCTGCAGGTGTTGCACACAATATTGGTGCCCCATGGCAAATGCTTGTTGGCCGCGGACTGTGCTGGCCGTGCTGGCCCAGTCGATGTCCAGGGCATCTTCCAGATTGTGCCATGAATTTTCGCCGGTGTATTTAACTATTGTATCCTCCCAATATTCGTGCATTTCCTCGTCCGTCCAGTAATTTGTACTTTGCAGCGTCAGGATTTCTTTGATTAATTGGTCTATTTTCGGTTTGTGTTTTGCGTCGATTTGCGCCAACTGAGAACTGCAATAGCAACGATTGTATTCTGCGTCCTGGCGCAGGCAATAATTATCCATGCATTCGGTGTAGTCCGCCATGCAACGGGACGATGATATGGCCTCGCCCGTGGTGGTGTATGTGGCCGTTTGGTCGTTGCGTGAAACCGTCGTGCCGCCGTTTGTGCGCGATGCGCGATTGGCCGATTGGACGGCTGTGCCGGTTGTGGTGCCGGAACGTGCAGTGACGCGGCGCGTGGTGGTTGGCGTCGCCGCGCGGGCAGTTGTGGATTTGTTTGTCGCGCTGCGCGCCGCCGATGTTGTGCCAGCACGGGCGGTGGTCGATGTGTTTGTGCGGGCCGCCACACGGCGTGTGGTGGTGGCGTTTGCGGTCGTGGCGCGCCGTGGAACCACGTTGCGGGTTGTGGTGCCGTTTGATTTGGTGCGCGTCAAAACATTAATTTGCGCGTTTGATTGCGACGGACTGACCCCCGGATTTAAATTGGTGCGCATGGTGTTGTTCATATATGGGTATAAATTGTTATATGTGTTCGCACTGACGTAATCAGACGCACGGGCCGCGGCGCGCGCGTTTCCCGATATTGATATCAGGCCAATTATAACCGCCGAAAATATGAACTGTTTTACCATCAATAGTATTGTAAAAATTTTAGTGGATTCAGACAAGCACAAAATGTATATAAATATTTGCATTTATATAAAATGCTGTTATAATGGCGGTCATTCGGGGCGTAGCTCAGTCTGGTAGAGTGCTTGCTTTGGGAGCAAGATGTCGAAGGTTCGAATCCTTTCGCCCCGACCAGAAAATTCAAACCGTCGCATTTGCGGCGGTTTTAATTTTCTGTTTGGAACGTGCAGATTCAAACGACAAACGGTCGTTTGTCGGGGGGCGAATCTTTCACTCGATTTATCACAAATATGTGATAAATCTGCGTGTATCCTCGTATTTATGCGAACTGCGCTGGGCTTGTTCTTATATACTCGGATTCGCCCCGATTAAAATTTGCTGCTTGCGCCGAAAACGTGGGATTTTCTATTCAAAAATGCACGGTATGTGATTTTACAATTGCCAAATGCCCCCAATTTTCAGATATAACATACACTGGCAAATTTAGGACAGTCAATAGTATTGAAAAAAATAAGAAAATATCTACATTTTAATAGAAAGAAAGGATTTGATTATGACGGATAATTTACCAGAAGAAATAGAACAAGATAGCAAAGGTAAAAGAATAGCTAAGGCAGGACTTGATGTTTTGGCAGGTGCAATACCCTATGCCGGCGGGATTGTTTCTGCGATAAAGGGTGCATACCAGGATAAGCAACAAGAAAAAGCAAATGCTTTTTTATATAATTGGATTTCAATGTTACAAGATGAAATGAAGGAAAAACAGCAGACGATTCTTGAAATTATGTCAAGATTAGATTTTCAAGATGAAAAAATTGCAGATAAAGTTTCTAGTACCGATTTTCAGTCATTATCAAAAAAAGCATTTCGTGAATGGGGGGCAGCCGAAAGTGAACAAAAGCGTATTTACATCAGAAATATACTTTCCAATACGGCTGCAGATACATCAGGGAGTTATAGCTATGATGTGGTCCGTATGTTCTTGGATTGGATAAAAACATATTCAGAGTTACATTTCAGAGTTGTTGAAGCCATTTATAATCAGCCGGAAGGTATTTCTCGTTTTGAAATATGGAATAAATTAGGTCGGCAACGGGTTAGAGAAGATTCCGCAGATGCAGATTTGTTTCGTTTGGTAATAAGAGATTTGTCTACAGGTGGAATAATTAGACAGCATCGTAATATTACAAGTGATGGTCAATTCATTAAGCAAAGGTCTGGTATTGGAAAAAGTTCTGCTTCGACACTGATGGAATCAGCATTTGAATCGAACAAGAAATATGAATTAACCAATTTGGGTAAGGACTTTGTACATTATGCGATGTCGGAACTTCCTATTAAGATAGAGTTTAAACCTGTTGATTAATTGATTTCATAAAACGCCTTTTCCTGCTCGTCGAAGTTTTCATATTTTTCTGCGATAAGGAATAGTTCTTGTATGTTCGTATGATTATGTAATTCTCCGTTTAGAGCACTGTTTATGATCTTTGGCGACAAGTAAGCTAGGTTCAGATATTTATAAATTGTTCTCAGGTTGCGTTTTTCATCTCTGGCAATTTTCTTTATTCCGGCGCCACCTTCGTATAAGTTCTTATACCGCCAGGCTGTTGCAAATGCTTTTACTATCAGGTGGTTATTGTCGGTTATGCTAATAACTCCAGTCTTGGCGTCTTTATCAATACGCGTTGTTGCGTATTTACGTAGAATAACCGGAACGGTTATTATTACTTCATCTTTGTTTGTTATAAAGTCCATTCGTTCGGTTGCTTCATTTATGTACACTTCACTGGTAAATTCTTGCCAACGCATCGGGTCAAGTGAGATATGAATTATCAGTTTCTCATTTGAATAAATAACTTTCTTTATGACGGATTGTATCAAGTTGCGCTTGGTATCGTATGTCATACTTGTCCAATCTATGCGTTTAATTGCGTCTTTGGATTCAAGGGGCAGGGCGGACAAATCAGAATCCAGAAACTTTGTAAAAGTGCTCAGAACAATGGCGTCCAGTTGTGGTGCAGGCAGGTAAAATCCTTTGGACGCATAGTAATATTTTGTCTTTTGATTTTTACCTGAATTGCGTTGGTTCGTGAACTTAACACCTATATTATTGAACAGTTTGCCAGTCAAAAGGTTGGGCGAACGAAGGGCTTTTGATTTGTTATTCGTATTGTTTTGCAGGGCGTTTTGTACGGTGTTAAATAACTCATCTGATATGATTGGCTCGTGCGCACCACGGGCACGTGTTCCGTTTGCTTTGTGTGATATGAATCCGATATAAGTTTTAGCGCGCAGGATTCTGTGCATACTCATTTGTGTAATAGGCTTGCCACCACGCAAATCGCCACTGCGTGTTTGCCACTTCTTCGCCCAGATTCCATTTAGTTCTGCAAATTCAGTCAATGCGCTGACCGATTGAAATTCAAGGTATTGCTCAAACAAGGTCTTTACTTGTTGGGCTTCGGCTTCGTTTATAACCAGTTTTTTGTCTTTGATATCATAGCCCAACGGTGGAATGCCGCCCATCCATAAGCCTTTGGCTTTACTGGCGCGTATTTTATCACGTACTCGTTCGCTGGCGACTTCACGCTCAAACTGTGCAAATGATAATAACATATTCAATGTCAGCTTGCCCATAGAAGTACTGGTATCAAATGCTTGAGTAATGGACACAAAGTTGCAGTTATACTTATCAAAGTACTTCATCATATTGTGAAAGTCCAAGATAGAGCGGGACAATCGGTCAACCTTGTACACGACAACAGTGTTTATTATGCCCTTGGCAATATCGGACAGCATTTCTTGCAGACCTGGGCGTTCCATTGTTCCACCAGATATACCACCGTCGCTGTAAGTTTTTGTATATTCCCAATTATTAAAGGCTTGCGATGAAATGTATGCTTTGCAAGATTGTTCTTGGTTATCCAAAGAGTTAAAAGCCTGTTCCAATCCATGTTCAGTAGATTTACGGACATACACTGCACATTTAATTATCACGCTTTTTCCTTTTGTTTAATCCGAAGAAGTCGGGGCCAGATATTTTTATTCCGGTTATTTCTTTGGCAACGGCGGACAAGGTCGGAAAGATTTTGTCGTTGTATAAAAATGTTTTGTCTTCTTGAACCAAGATTTTGTGGTCTATGCCACGAAATGTTCTGGTGATTGTTGTCCCTGGGCTCAGGTTGTATCTATGTTGGTATACCACACTAGCGCATTCTGCTGGATCGGCTTTGTACTTTTTTAGTTTGTTCAGATATTTTGTTTCCAGATGAATGTGTGAAGTTTTGCATTGCATGTAATACCATAAAGCGCGCATTTGGCGCTTAAAAGGGTGGGGCGAATACCGTGCCCATAAACGCGCACGCTCATCTTGTGATAACGCTTTTAACTTTTCAAATGTTTTGGGTAAAATCTCTTTAACTTTCCGTTGCATTATTGTTTCCTTTTTGTCGCAGATGCTGCATAGCAATATCAACTAACATACGTAGAATACGCAGGTTGTGATATAGGTCTTTGTTGGTAATTTCCGGCATACGCCCGAATGGATTGCCGGAAGTGCCGATATGGAATCTGGTCGTTTTAGGCGGATTTTTGTATGGCATTATTCAACCTCAAACCATTTCATAACAGTGACAAGCAGGTGTGGGTAGTCTGCACTGGTGGCCTCGGTCAAGAATTCAGACCATTTGTCTTCTTTGCCGGCAAGGGTTAGGGCATTTTTACACCGTGCAAGGATAGCAAAAGCATTACCATCACGATTGGTTAAATAAACCTTTATGTCAGGGTATTTATGCATGTTGGACTCCTTTGTTTTTACTATGTTTTTAAGTTTGTCCAATTACTGCTTGGAAAGCGCCGAAAGTCAAGTTAAATAGATTTATTTTTATATACTGCGGTCAGTTGGGTAATTTTGCGGTGAAGGCGACGTAATAATATTCTGTCGCGACAGGGCAGGTAGCCACCATTACGGCGTCTAATACGATGCTCCATTTTATTCAAAATGCGACAAGCGCAATAATAAAGCATATTGCAGGTAGAAACTTTGTTTGGCTTGATGACTTCATAAGATTTATACTTCATGCGACAACCCTTTTTATTAGTTGTCACATTTATGCTTACTATCTCGCCTTTGTCCTGTCCTTTGTCAATATGGTTTAATAGGTTAAAAAAGTCTTGCGGTATTTTATGTTTATTTTCTATACTTGAATAAAGCAATGGGGGGACGGTGCGTTTTATAGCTTTATTTTTAATGTTTTTACCTTTTACTGCCATGGCAGAGGTGTTGCCATTGTATGATGCACTACGTGGAACATATACTGCGTGCGTTGGTATTGATGAAGAACTGGCAGATTTAAAGAAAAAGGCAGGTATAAATACAGCGGTGACCGTTGTTGGAACGGCTACAGGTGTTGGAGCAACGGTTACTGGGGTAGTAAAGTCTTCTAAAGACAGTAAAATAGAATCGCTGGAGATTAAGCTAGAACAGCTGAGAGAAATAGAAAGTAAAAATCAGCAACAAGAAAGTGTAGAAAATAATTTTGATGCTTTTGCGTCAGAAT
This sequence comes from uncultured Alphaproteobacteria bacterium, assembly GCA_944392815.1. GTDB lineage: Bacteria > Pseudomonadota > Alphaproteobacteria > Rs-D84 > Rs-D84 > Enterousia. Next base: position 76,396 of record CALXXY010000004.1, read on the forward strand.
TTGAGACGTCATATTCATCTATTGCACAACAGCTAAAAGATTATCAATCAGAGATAGACAAATTAACCGAGCAATCTAAAAATTTAGGTAATTGGCGTACAGGTTTATTGGCAGGTAGTACAGCGACGAATATAGCAGGTGCAGCGATATCTGGAACTAACAAAGTAAGTGCCGGCTTAAAAGAGCAGATAAATAGTTGTATATCAGCGGTTGATACGTTACAACAATCAATGATGCAGGCGCGATTAAATGGTGAAGATATAACGGAAGCGCAAAGAATAGTAGAAGCGTGTAAAGAATATGAATATGTAGATACATCAAAGATAGACAACAGGGCAAAAGGTGCAATGATATCTTCTGTTGTTGGGGCTACGACAGGATTAGCTGGTACGATAACATCAGCGACAGCAAATACTGACAAAACGCGTAATGATAATACAGCTTCAGGTAATCAGAAAGAAAAGAACTTAAATACGGCTTCAAATGTTTTATCTGGTGTAACGACGGTCGCATCAGCGACGGCTACGGGATTTAATGCAGCGCAGATATCAGCTATAAAGAAGGTTGCGGAAGTAGCGGAAAAATGCACGGGGGTACTGAAATGAAAAGACTTCTGGTAGCATTTTTTATGATTTTAATAGTTGTTCCTTCCTATGCAGAAAACTGGATAAGGTTTAAGAGTGAAGTTGTTGAAAAGGCAATAAATCAACTGGTGGCCAGTGAAAGACGTCAGGCTGCCGCGGATGAGTATCAGAAAAATATGGATCAAACGAATGGGAAAATATCTGTTACAGGTATATATAAAGTATGTATAGCATCTGGTTTTAATATACAGACAAATGATGGTTATAACCTATGCCGGAATTTTCTGAACTTTATGATGTCTGAATCAAAATTTGGGACAGGGAGCGCGACACAACAAAATTGTGCTAATAAGTTTAATGGTATTTGGACATTAAGTGCGGATGGGAATAAGTATCAATGTGTTGGACGTGATGGTTATGAATTGGTGTATAAGAGGTCATGTAGCGGTGCAGGAGGGGAGTGTATAAAACAATTTGCTGATTTGCAAACCCAGGGGTCAAACGGTCGTGAATTTATAAATGCATATGGAAAATTACATGGCCTGAATTTGACGTGCCATTCTGTTACAGAAACCAGACGCAGTGTTGCCAATCCATTGGGCCAAGATTATATAAAATGCAGTGCCGGTGGTCGGGCATACGAATTTGAATTTGATGATTTAAATCAGACCCCCGGCGACAAATCGTCCCACAGTGAAAATACTGCGATATGCGAATTATACGGTGGCAAAATAGTTGACACCGGTGACAAGAATACAGAATCCATTTGGCAGTCTTGCGATATATCCAGTGAATTGTGTAATGGTGCTGTTGCTGATTTGGCAATGCGTACGGGACATACAGTTCAATATCAGGGTTATTGCCGTTTATCACGGAAAGCAAAGGTGGTTTCTGTTGTTGACTTGCACCAGATAGATGGCATAGACAGTCGTATATTTTATAATGCTGGGGCCCAGATGCGCATGGATACGGCAAAGCCGATGGTTGAAGAGTATTTGCGTACCCAATTCCCAAATGAAACATATATCGTATGCGATACCAATCCACGGGAATTAAACCGGGGGTTGGGGGTGGATATTGATTATGTAATGTCGTGCACGGTTGGCGCGCAACGTGTTGATTTTGTATTTGATGATTTAAGTGAAAGTTTTGATTCCGATGCCGCAACCGGCATGGACATAATGCAATGTATTATAAATGGTGGCACGTTTAAAGGGGAAAGTTGTCGTGGTCCAACGAAGGAAGAATGTGAAAAATTGGATGCCGTATTACGCTCCAAAGGATCTGATAAAGGAGCAAGATATGATGATGAAGCTCGTGCGTGTATATTGGGTAATGCAGAAGCTACGTATAAACGTGATGTTAGGGTTGGGTATGTTACAGGCGCAGTTGTGATTGTTGGCGGGGCGCTTGTTACAATTGGCACTGGTGGCGCTGCGGGACCTGTGGTGGTAAACGGTGTAGCTATGTTGGCTGGTGACATCGCGATAAACTATGCAATAGATGCAAATCATCAGCGTTTAACGAACAAAGCAGCAAAGAAGTTTGTAAATTTTGTGACTGATGCGGACGCGTGTACAACTGAACAGTGTGCACTAGATGTGTTGGAAAAGCATTATGCGACATTATCTGGCGTTATGATTGATTTGAATACTGATGACCAAGCGGTTGTTGATGAAACAATGGACAAGTTGATAGGATTAATAAAGACCGAATTTGTTGCGTGTGGCAAGGATGATTCAGGCAAGACGATTTATGCGAGTCCGGCAGATTGTGCAATGCAACAATCGCATCTAAAATTGATGGATTATATTGACCCGGTGTCTGAACCTGTTTTGATTATAGGAAGTATTGCATATAACCCAGGTTATGTAACAAACAAATTTATGAAACTCAAAAAAGTCAGCAAATTGGCAAAATTTAATGATACGACGGATGCAGCAGTTGTCGCAGGCAGCAAAATAAAGAACCCAAAACAATGGAAGCCCGGCGAAGATGTTGCAGAATATATGGATGTTGAAAAGTTACAGTCAAAATTTGATGATATTGACAAACGGCATGCGGCTTATTTGGATGAATTGAAACAGCGTAAAGAGAATTTGGAACAACTGAAATATAGCACACCTGCACAAACTGATGAACAAAAGGCACTAGCGAATGTTGCTTTTGATGAGTATGAAAAACGACTAACACAGTTGGTAGAGAAAAATATGGATGAGTCGGCAGAGTATAACAAAGTAAAAGATGAAATCAGTTCATACAGAACCCAAATAAAAAATGAACACCGAGCAGAGCTTGATAAATTAGAGACAAATGGTGATTATGTTGCATATATTTCGAAGTTTGAAGAATATGAAACTGATTTGTCCAAATCCTCTCCAGAATTTGCGGCATTACTAAAAAGAGAAGAAGAGCTTGGTGCCAAATATGAAAAAACAAAGGAAATAATAGAATCATCATCTGACGACGTTGATTTACTACGATTAAAACAAGAATATCAGACAGCCTCTAATGCAAAATCTCCTGCATACGAAGCTGTTCTAAATGAACAAGCATTTGTTGATGAGTTGATTCTTGATACAGAGAGAACAATAGGCGATGAAAAAAATGTTGCGTTATGGGATGCAATACCAAATGAAATCAAACAAAAATTGCCAGAAATTCGCGATAACGAAATTGTAGAAATCCTAGCAAAAGACGACATGCTAACACATTATGTAAACAATTTTGACGAGGTTAGTAAAAACACAGAGTTGTATGATGATTTTTTGTCTCGTATAGCTCATGGTTTCAATGGCAAACACAATATGTCAACCCCGGTCTCAATAAGCACATATAACAACCCTCATGCGCCACTGACGGGGGGACAAGCTGTAGGAAGTAACATTCAATTCAACTCCGCCAGAAGTAATTATGTCGATTTAGATGGCACGATAGGAGTCGTAAAACATGAGGTAGGACATGTTATAGATAAGTATGCGCCAAACGATGGAATAATAGGCGAAACCTTACAAGCTATGGATACATGGACTTCACACGGAAATTACGACGAGCATTTTACAGTGGCGATTTCTCCATCTGGATTAAACAGTTTTAGCGTTGGGGGAATTACTCCAGAGCAAACCAAATTATTAGAAACTGAAGGTTGGAAAATTATGGAAACAACAGATATAGATACTTATACCAAATATAGAGCAAAACCAACTGAAAAAAGCTCATGGTCTATTACACCCACTTCTAACATCAAACAAAAGGTAAATTCGTATCGTGAGGCTAATGGCGTTACGAAATAAAAACATTGTACTACAGTCCATGGCAAGAAATGATGCACAACAAATCATTGAACGTCGTGCCGAGATGCAGTAAGTATGAAGCAATATATTCCCTATACGGTATGTACGAATTATCAGAAATATTTTTCTATTCCTTGGCGGAACTGGTCGGTAAATATCGTTTTGAAATACGACCAATCGTTCTGCTCGTAAAATATATCATGCCTTTCTTATATTCTATCTCGTCCGCACTGCGATATGATAACGGACAATAGTCAGCAGCCAACAATAATGCATTTCCAACCGTACGTGCTGTGCGCTTGTTTCCGTCTTCAAACGGTTGGATATACGAAATCAGCAATGTGTCGCCTCCACCAACATATATGATATCAGTGTTATCTAAAATTTTTCGAATATTATCTATGGTCGGAGGATTGTTGATTAAACGCAGTTCTGAAACATTAGCCCCCAAGGATTGAAAATGCGTTATCAGGAAATCTGTATAAGACGGCAAATCGTTGTCTTGCAGAGCCTTTTTAATGTCTGGGTCTTCGTATTCCCACGCCAAAAAAGCAATCATTAGCGCCTGGTTAAAGCGCTGTCTGAATTTTGTGTTTTTCCAAGTAAAATCAAAAAACTTATCAAAGTTATTCATGGTAAAAATCCTTTTGCCTCAGCATAGCAAAATCCAGGACATATGCAATTTTTTATTGAAAAAAACGGGGCTTGCGCCCCAGGGGATCCGTAATTGGTTTACCCCACAGAAAATATTCTTTATTATATAAACGGTTGCTTCTCAAATCGTCCGTTGAATAAAGATTTCTATGAGAGATATGTTATATTAAACTTATTTGTTTTTCAAGTTTTTTTATTGCTTTTTTGCTAATGTTTTATACCATATGAAAAACGATGCACGGAGTTAAAAATGTCAAAGATTTTTGGGTTTGATTTAGGTGTTGCTAGTATTGGCTGGGCTGTTGTGGAATTGCCAGATGTTCCAGATAATGTTGTTCTGGATGAAAGTAATAGGCTTGAAGGTAAAATTTTGGGTGCCGGGGTGCGTTGTTTTGATACCGCACTTAATGGTCAAGATCGCAGAAATGCAAGGTCAATGCGCCGTAGAATACGTCATCGTGCGCAAAGAATGCGTGAAATACGTGCTTTATTAAGAAGTGAAGGGCTGATAGATATTCCAGAACCAAAACATAACGGTCATAACAATTTTTATCTGAATAAAGATATAGATGAAAATATTTGGAAACTACGTGCGGTTTCTGCATTTGAACGCCCTTTGAATCAACGAGAAGTTGGGAGAATTTTATATCATTTGGCTAAGCATCGTGGATATGATGATATTACTTATCCGATAGCACAGGGCGAAGTCAAAGAAAAAGACGGGGAAAAGAGTTCCGACGAATTAAAAGCTACTGGATGTATAAAAGATAATCTTTTGCTTTTGAATCAAGAAGGCAATTCTAATAAAACAATGTGTCAGGTTTTATATGCTAAAAACCCGAAACAAATGCGTAATCATAAAAATGTTGTTGCGAAAAAGACAAAAAATGGAGAAATAAAATATTCTGAGGAGGCAACGTATACGAATTCTATTCCGCGTTCGGAAATAAAGCGTGAAGCAGAAATGATTTTGCACGCACAAAAAACTTTCGGAAACGATTTTTCAGATTTGTTTGAAAAATGGGAAAAAATCGCTTTTCGTCAACGTAAGTTCAATGAATCTGGCTCGCCGATGGCAAAGTCTGTTGATGAAATGCGTGGTCGTTGCATCTTTACAAATGAACCTGTCGCGCCGAAAGAAGCACCAACAGCTCAGTTGTTTGTTGCGCTTAGTAAATGTAATCAGAATGGTTTTAGTGCCGAACAGATAAAAAAAGTTATAGATGCATTGTATAAGAAAAAGACAGGTTTATCTTATGCAGATGTAAGAAAGTTGTTGGATTATGATGGTCCGTTTGCCACTTTGAATTACAAGCGTGAATATGACAAAGAAACCAAGAAATGGTTAGAGCCAGATATAAAAAAGATAGAAAAAGAAAAGTTTGCAACGTTTACCGGATATCATAAATTATGCGATTTTACAGACAATTTGTCTGATATGGATAAAATATTTGAAATTATTGCCACGCAAAAAACGCAAAAAAATATAGAGCAAGAAGTTTCAAAGATTTGCCCAGAACACGCAAAACAAATTTCAGAAATTACAACGTCAAAATTCTTGAATTTATCTCTGACTGCATTGCGTACGCTGGTTCCAGAAATGGAACAGGGAAAGTCATACAGTCAAGCCTGTGAAGCTCGTGGCTGGAATCATCGGACCTCTGGCGAATCTTTTGTTGATATAACAGACGAAGTTCAGCCGGGATATTTGCGTCGTATAAATTGGGTAAAATTGGGAAATCGTGTAACTTCACCGGTCGTGAAACGTACACTTTCGCAAATGCATAAAGTCTATAATGCGATGTTTTATCGCTATGGTTGCCCTGATAGAGTTCATTTAGAAATTGGTAGGGAATTAAAAAAATCCCCAGATGATATCGCTCGTATAAACAGAGAAATTGAAAAAAATAGAAAAGCCAATGAAGAAGCATATAAGGAGTATGGAAAACATTTTCACAAGTATAAGCTGTACATGGAACAAAGTGGTCAGTGTATATATTGCGGAAAAAAGTTAGAGGCTGGCTTGTGGGATGCATACGAGATAGACCATATTCTGCCATATTCACGTTCTTTGGACAATTCGCAGTCTAATAAAGTTTTGGTCTGTCGCGAATGTAATCAGCGCAAGGGGAATAAAACACCGTACGAATTTATGTCAAATCAGGAATTCTTTGAAATGACTGTTCGGGCTCGTGCTTTGAATAATTCAGCAAAATTTAGAAAATTGACGAATATTGATTTGCCTTCATCGTATGATGAAAAAAATGACTTTATTGCAAGAAATGCAAATGATAATGCTACAATTGCACGTTTTGCCAGTCAGTATTTAGAGCAGGGGATTGATTGGGGAAAAGATAATAAAAAACATATATTGGTGCGAACAGGTGCTTTGACAGATTATTTGCGGCATCAGTGGGGATTGGAAAAATCACGTGAAGAATCAGACAAGCATCATGCCCAAGACGCGATAGTTATTGCTTGTGCAACGCAAGACATGGTCAGATATTTGGCGACATTGTCTGCAAAATTCGAAAATAAATGGGCTTTGATTGGCGAAAATGGGGAAGCTTGGTATAAACAGTTAAAGAAGTCTATATCAGAACCTTGGACTAATTTCAGGGCAGATGTTTTGTCTTGTTTGGATTCAGTGTTTGTTTCGCGTCCACCGCGTTGTAATGCAACTGGGCAAGCACATAACGAAACAATTTGTGGAAAAATGAATTCTTACAATACCAAGAAAAATAGGAACTTGAAAAAGAATCGTGGTGGTGGCACCTTAAATGTTCGTTTTGGTAAGGCTGATCGTGGCAATATGTTCCGTTTTGATATATGGAAACAGAAAAACGGAAAACACAAGTGCGTTCCTGTATATGTTTCTGATTTAGTTGAAAAAAACGATGCAAAATTTATAGTCGCAGATGCTGAATTTGTATGTACTTTGCACAAGGATGATTATGTAAAGTTAACAACACGTAAAGGCGAAGTTTTTGAAGGCTATATAACTCAAATGGATCATGGCACTAATTTTATTTTATACAGACAAGATAATAGCAAGGTACAGGTTGTAAAAAAATCTGTTGGTGAATGCGAAAAAATTGAAAAGTATTCTGTGACTTTGTTGGGAAATAAAAAGTTGGTCAGATTGCCAGAAAAAAGACAACCCGTTGTAAAAAGTAAATAGTTTACTATATATACTGTATTAGATTGGTGGGAAAGGATACAAACAAAGGCGTTTTTTATGTCTTGGCGTGTTCTTACCTTGACCAATCCTGGTCGTGTTTGTGTTAAACACAGGCAACTGAATTGGACAGATGAGGCAGGTAATATTCAAAATATTCCAATAGAAGATATTTCTGTCTTGATCATAGAAAATCCATATATACAAATTTCTTCTGCGGTGTTGGCGGATTTGGCGGCGGCAGGGGCGGTTGTTTTTACTTGTGATTCTTCACATTTGCCAAATGGTGCATTGTTTCCATTTCATAACAATTCCAGATATACAGAAAGTGCTTTTGCACAAATAGAATCTTCTTTGCCATTTCGTAAGCGTATGTGGCAAGAAATAGTAGTGCAAAAAATAAAAAATCAATCAGCAATTTTAAGATTGGTTGGATCTGGGGCGTATAAAAATTTGGATATACTGGCCAACAGTGTTCAGTCTGGTGATTGTCAAAACATAGAAGGTGTTGCAGCACGTGTATATTGGGGTGCTTTGTGGGAAAAATTTAACAGGAATGATATTTCAAATGTAAAAAATCATGCGCTGGATTACGCTTATGCTGTTTTGCGTGGGTGTGTTGCAAGGTGTGTGGTTGGGGCGGGCTTGCTGCCGTTTTATGGTATTCATCATTGTAATAAGTTAGATAATTTTTGTTTAGTTGATGATTTGATAGAACCTTGGCGTCCTTTTGCAGATTTTGTAGTTAATAAAATTGATTGGACTACAAATGATTCTTTGACTCCGCAAATTAAACAACGCTTGATATCTGTATTGCTGCATGGATGTAATTTTAATGGAAAACAACATTCTATATTGAATGCTATGCCGTTGTATGCGGAATCAGTTGCAAGTTGTTTTAAAAATAAAACATTAAAGAATTTGAAATTGCCGACTATTAAATCAGAACCACAGATAATAAATACACAGAATTAACCATGAAATATAAATATCAGGAAAAGTTTATGCGAATAATAGTATTTTTTGATTTGCCAGTCAGCACAAAAAAGGAACGGTATTATGCAACGCGGTTCAGAAATGATTTGTTGAACGATGGCTATTATATGATGCAGTTTTCTGTTTATTCGCGGATGGTAAAGGGGCTTGCGGATGCAGAAAAGCATATTCAAAGATTGCATAACTTAACCCCGCCATCTGGTTCTGTTCGTGTTTTAACGGTTACAGAAAAACAATTTGCTGATATGTTTTTTCTGGTTGGACAACCGCCACAGGCAGAAAAAATCGGAACACAGCAACTATTAATGTTTTGAAAAAACTATTTGTTTTATTAAAAAATAGGCAGAAATTTTTATAAAATTTTTATGATAAAAACAATAAAAACCCACAAAAAACTGTGGGTTATTGTTCGTCTATTATATCAAAGACGATTTGAGAAGCAACCTATAACATACCAACTGACCCCGGTGTCTTTGTTATAATTATATCAAAGACGATTTGAGAAGCAACCTATAACAATCGCTATTCTGGATTAAATCGTCATCTGATTATATCAAAGACGATTTGAGAAGCAACCTATAACGCTATATACCAACAAATACGACACTTTGTAATTATATCAAAGACGATTTGAGAAGCAACCTATAACTATTCTGATACAAAGTTCCATAATCTCGTCATTATATCAAAGACGATTTGAGAAGCAACCTATAACAAAAAAGGGGATTCGGTTTTGTATGCAAATATTATATCAAAGACGATTTGAGAAGCAACCTATAACATACCAATGAATAACCTTTCATACCAACTTATTATATCAAAGACGATTTGAGAAGCAACCTATAACCCTGATTTTTTGTTTGTGTATCGTGTTGCGATTATATCAAAGACGATTTGAGAAGCAACCTATAACAGAGGCAACCGGCCAACCGCTGGACATATTATTATATCAAAGACGATTTGAGAAGCAACCTATAACAACAGCAACGTGTTTATCAACGCTTGCAATATTATATCAAAGACGATTTGAGAAGCAACCTATAACGCGGTTAAATCGATCGTCAAGGGCAAGATTATTATATCAAAGACGATTTGAGAAGCAACCTATAACGCATAAACAACCGAATCGCCCTTTTTATGAATTATATCAAAGACGATTTGAGAAGCAACCTATAACTTAAATCGTATGGTATTTGATTTTATGAAAATTATATCAAAGACGATTTGAGAAGCAACCTATAGATTTTTAAGTTTTTATTTAATAATCTCGTGTTTGAACCATTGTTCTTGGAATTTGGTTTTTTGTTCTATGAATTGGTTCGTTATCTTTAAGCCGTCTGGAACAACCACCAGTTTATCATCGTTATCGTTTGTGCGGTGAATAATTGCTACACAACGTCCTGTGAATTCTTTTAATGGTTTGTCTATGCCTAAAACATATGCGTCAAGCTCTTCGCCATCACCAGAAACTGTGTTTGGAATGTAACCATAGTTTACTTCGTACACAAAGCCGTGCTTTGGGTGCTTTGTGCCCAATGGTCTGTCCATGACGACAGATACAATTTTGTTCAGATAGTCAGAAGATTTGGTTTGGTGTGGCATGTTGGGGCCCCTTTTTTCGAAAAGTATCACATATACCCCGAAAAACAAGATAAAAATGGGCTTCGCTGTTAGCTTATCAAATTCCCTGATGTTCGAGGATAATTCCCTGATATGTTATAAAAAAATCCCTGTTATTTTTGTAGGGAACTTTGGGGTGAGTGGGGCGTAAGTGCCTAGAAAACCGCGGGTGGATTCTAGTACAAGTTGTGTGGATTTTGGTCAAAATACCCGTTTTTTGCAAAAATTCCCTGTTTTTCCCTGTTTTTTATTGCAAGGCGTATGTGTTTTAGCCGATTTTGTATGTGCCACAGGGCGCGGTATTTGAATCCGACCAGAAAATCCAACCCGTCGCATTTGCGGCGGGTTAAATTTTCTGGGTGGCCCGTGCGGATTTGAACGTTGGGTTTAAGGGAATACGTATTTCATCATAATATTTCTGTCCCTGGGTTGTGTCATTCCTGTATCTGGGGCAGGCAGCGGCGCAGGGCGTCGTGCCAATGCGGGATTGTTATGTCGAATGTTTTTACAATTTTGGCTTTATCCAAAACGCTGTAAAACGGGCGGGTGGCTGCGGTTGGATATTCCGATGTAGGAATCGCGTTCACGTGGCATTTGCGGCCGCCCAATTCCATAATTGCGGTTGCAAAATCATACCATGAACACACGCCCAGATTGGTGTAATGATATATTCCCGCTGTGTCGCGGTTGATTTGCGGCAATATTTTCACGATTGCGTCGGCCAAATCGCCTGCGTATGTTGGTGTGCCGATTTGATCGCATACTACATTTATCGTTTCGCGCTGTGCACCCAGGCGCAACATTGTTTTGACAAAATTATTCCCATGCGGGGAATACAGCCACGCTGTGCGAATTATAATTGCGTTGTCGTTATTTTGTAATATTGCGCGTTCGCCCGCCAATTTTGTTTTTCCGTATACAGATGCTGGATTTGCTGCATCAGTCGTTTTGTACGGTGTGTGGGACGTGCCGTCAAATACGTAATCTGTGGAAATATGTACCAGTTTACAGCCCGTACGCGCCAGATTTTCAGGACCGTTCACATTGACACGTGTGGCCAAATCGACATCTGATTCGGCGCGATCCACGGCAGTGTACGCGGCGCAATTGATGATAGTGTCGATATTGTTTTCGCACACAAATTTTTGTACGGCGTCAAAATCCGTTATGTCCAATGTGTCGGAATCTGTTGCGATTGCGTTCGATATGCGCGCGGTTAATTCGCGCCCCAGTTGACCATTACAACCCGTTATCAGGTACATCTTTTAATCCTTTGGCTATTCTGTCTTTGTCCGAAGTAATAATTTTATCCGCCGGGATTCGCCAATCGATGCCGATTTCGGGATCATCGTATCGTATGCCGAATTCGGATTCAGGGTGATAAAAATTATCACATTTATACGCAAATATGGCGGTATCGCTTAACACCGAAAATCCGTGTAAAAATCCACGCGGTATAAACAATTGACGCCCGTTTTCAGCGGATAATTCCACCGCCACATGGCGGCCAAACGTTGGCGAGTTTTTGCGAATGTCAACCGCCACGTCCAAAACTGTGCCGTGCAGAACGCGAACCAGTTTTGCCTGGGCATGTTCGCCCAATTGACAATGCAGGCCACGTATAACGCCATAGCACGATTTGGATTGGTTATCCTGGACAAAACGGTTTGGAATGCCGTTTTTGATAAATTCGTTTTCATTATAACTTTCGAAAAAGTATCCGCGTGCGTCGGTGAATATTTTTGGTTCCACGATGACGACGCCGTCAATATCTGTTTTTATAAAGTTCATATTTAATCCCCTGGTTATCTGTATCAGTAATATAATCATATTTATAATGATTGGGCAAGGGCGGAAAAAAAGTTTTATTGAATTTTTAATGGCAACTGATTATAATAATTGCATACATACAAAGGGGGGAATTTATGCCAAAAGCAAAATCTGATAAATCAAAATCTGTAAAATCCAGTCGGGTGCGCAGCGCAAATTATAATCCTGTGGCCGCATCGGTTAAACGATTGTATAACAAAAGCGCGCCGTTATTGATATGCGAAGCATTACTGTTTGGCGTTGCCGCAATTTTGATGGTTATAAAGCCGGTTGCTGTTTTAACCGCGTTGACATTTGTGGTTGGAATTGCGCTGGTGCTGTTTGGTTTGTATCGAACAATCGCCGGTTTCGTTGTTTCGCGTGATGCGGGCGGCGGTTGGTTTGACGTTGTGTTTGGATTGCTGACCGTGGTGTTGGGCGTGCTGTTCTGTATATATCCAGTTGGGTCTGTCACAGCGGTGGTGTATATATTTGTGGCACTGTTCGCATTGCGTGCGATTTTGTCACTGATATTTTCCATCAATATGATTCGGGCCCGGGTTGGCTATTACTGGTTTGATTTGATTATGTCCATTATACTGATAGCATTGGCGGTATTGCTGTTGTTCTATCCGGTGGCGGGCGCGGTCGTTATGGTGTATTACCTGGCGATAACATTGTTGTTGTATGCGGCGGCCGACGTATTTATGTATATTGAAATATTGCGTTTGAAAAAATTGGTAAATGATTAAAAAATCGCCCATATGGGCGATTTTTTAATCGGTGCCCTCGGCCGGACAAATTTCAGTGAATTCGTATGTGCCCGTTGCGTCTGAAAATTGTGTATTTGTCGGGGCGTACAGCCAACATACTGCGGCGGGTGAATCGGTCAGACATGTTGATATCGTGCCGATGGATTTTTCCGAACTGTCGCATGTGGTTGCCAACCTGAATTCAGGGCGATTGATAGTTTTGTATCCGCTGGGGCAGGTGGTCGTTAGCGTCACGGCAAATGCGCATGGCGTGTATAGTATGCCCAGGATAAATGATGCTTTTTTCATAACTGTCCCCCGTTATAATAAAGTATGGTTAAATCTGTATAGCGAGTTTGTGAACGCTTCGTCCTGTAAACCCACAGTGACACAAGTATTGGCGCATGACCTGATACAATCGGTATTGTTGTTGAAAGTGGTGCCTTCGTTTGGGGCTATCCAATCTGATAACACGGGGTATGTCATTTTGCACCAGCAATATTTGTCAGTATAACCGGCTGTTAACGGCAGTGTTTCACGACTGTCGCCCACGTGGTGTGCTTGGGAACTGCAGACGCCTATGCCGCGAATGGTTGTGTCCGCGCTGCATTGCGCGGACCAATCGTATCCGTTACTGGTCAGGTTGGTACAGCGGCCGGCCTCGATAGGCAGATTGACACATTTGGTGGCTGAAAATGCCCCAGATATAAATCCGGCGCATATGGTTGCGGTAAGTATAGTTTTGATTTTCATTTGAACTCTCCTTGCTTTTTCTGTTGCTGTGATCGCCGGCGTGTGAAACACAGGGGCGAACAAGAGAAAAACCACCAGAAAAATTCGGGTGGTTGGAGGTTCAAGAACTATAAACTGGTATAGCGTGCTTATTCGATATATTCGCAACCCTCCAACCATTGACGTGTTGGAGATTTTATCGTCACGTGGACGCCAGTTTTAAGAGGTCTTGAATCCTCGATCACGGGAATACCCCGCGGTCAATTTGATATTATCATATGTAAACACGAAATCAATATGAAAAATGTTGAATTTTTATGACGTATGGTATAACATGGTGCCAACGCGCCCTTAGCCCAGCTGGATAGAGCATCGGATTTCTAATCCGCAGGTCGCAGGTTCGAATCCTGCAGGGCGCGCCAGAAATTCAACCGCCGCGCAAACGGCGGTTTAATTTATGAGTCGTGACCCAGGATTTGAACCTGCGAGAAAGCAGGTCGAACCGCAGCAAAAAGGCGGACGGAAGTACGCCGGTTTGCGTCAGCAAATTTTGCCAGGTGGCGAAGCAATCCTGCAGGGCGCGCCAGAAATTCAACCGCCGTGCAAACGGCGGTTTAATTTATGTATGAACATATTGTCATTCCCGCGCAGGCGGGAATAGGGTCTATTAAATTCGTATCGCAGATTTCATAATAATAAAAACGCGATACAGAATTATTCCCCCAATTAAATAACTAAATAACAACCCAAGCCCTATTCCCGCCTGCGCGGGAATGACAGGGGATAGTGGGTATGAACAGCGTCGCATTTGAATGTCCCGCGGGTGCTTTGCGCGACGGGGCGTGTAGATTTGCCAACGTTGCCATGTGTTGCAAAATGAAATTTATGAAATCATACCTGGGGCGCGGGGTGGGTGGGTGTGTTATAATGCCGTATGTAAAACGAGGGAGTTTGTGATGAAAAAATTTTTATTGTTTTTGATGGCTGTGGCGATTTCGTTTTTGCCCGGTATTATCGGAATGATGTTTTCCCC
>CALXXY010000005.1 GCA_944392815.1 uncultured Alphaproteobacteria bacterium
CTTTGGGGTGTCGTCTAATGGTAGGACAAGAGATTTTGGTTCTCTTTATCATGGTTCGAATCCGTGCGCCCCAACCAAAAATTAAAACGCCCGTGTGGCGTTTTTATTTTTGGTTTGTGGCCACGGTTCGCGACCCGCAACGAACGTTGCCGGTTCGAAAACAAGTAGGCGAGATAAGCGATAGCGCAGTCGAGCCGTCACGGTTTCCCCGCAGCCGGCGCAACGCGCCGTGCGAGGGAATCCGGTGCGCCGCGCCATATCACCCAAGCCGAATCCAAACCAAAGTTAGCAATCGGCACGAAATCGCGCAAAAATATGCTGGATTTCTGGGAAAATAATTATTTTGTTGCGTGCCGAAAAAATGGTTGGTTTGAATTCGGTATTGTGATAAAATTACGTGTGTAATCCTGGGAAATACGAGATGAGAAAAATTTTACCAATTATCCTTTGTTTGGCCGCGTGTCCGGCGTTTGCGGACGCTGTGGCATTGGAAAACGCATTGCGTGCAACGTATATGGCATGCATTGGAATCAACGACGAATTATCTGGATTGAAAACCATGGCGGGAATTAATACCGCGGTGACCAGTGTCGGCACAGCGGCTGGCGCAGGTGCAACCATTGTCGGTATCGTTAAATCGTCCAAAGATGCCAAGGCCGAACAATTGGAGGAAATACTGGAAGAAATTCGCAGAAAGCAACAAAATCTGTCGCCCATGACGGAATTGGACGTGACGGTTTTCCTGAACGAATTTAACAGCGGTTATGAAGCCATTCTGCACGGCACGGACGAAGTTGCATCTGAATTGGAAAAAACGACCAAGCAATCGAAATCATTGGGCAATTGGCGCACTGGATTATTGGCAACCAGCAGTGCGACCAACGTTGCCGGCGCGATTATTGCCGGCACCAACCGCATTCGTGGTGATTTACAATCCCAGTTGGACAGTTGTGTGGCCACAGTAGACAATCTGCGCGACGCCATTATGCAGGCGCGTCTGGACGGATATGACGTGACCGAGGCCCAGGAAATCGCCAGCGCATGCGGCGAATTTGAATACGCAGATATTTCCAGCGTTAACAATCGAGGAACTGGGGCCGCAATTTCATCGGGTGTTGGGGCGGCAACTGGTTTGGTGGGAACCATATTATCGGCCACCGCCAACAGCGATCGCACACGCAACGATAACACTGACGATGGCAAACAGCGCGAGAAAAATTTAAACACTGCGTCAAACGTTTTGGCGGGTGCGACAACGGCTGCGTCTGCGACGGCGACCGTGTTTAATGCAACACAAATTAATGCAATTCGACGGGTATCTGAAATAGCCGAAAAATGCACGGGGGTATTAAAATGAAAAAACTGATTGCAATATTTGCATGTTTATTTTGTATTACGCCCGCGTTGGCTGAAACATACCTGCGGGTCGAAACGGATCAGTTATACACAATTGGCAAACAATATTTTCCAGACGCCAATAACCTGGCGTTGATGTTAAGTGAATATAGCGCACAACTGGACGCCACAGGGAACCAGGGTGTTAGCGCAACTGGCATGTGGGCGGTATGTCTGGCCGGCAATATTGATATCAAAACCAGTGCCGGCAAACAGCAATGTACCGCGTTTACCAATTCGTTAATGATGTTTGCGGATACAGAATACTATGCAGTATGCGATGGCGCCGAATACAACAAAATCCCGGCCGAGGTTAGGGAAAAATCCGTATGCGAACGCGATTTCTTTAACTGGACAAATGTGCAATTGGCGTCCGCCATCACATTGGCCCAGGAATACGCCCGTATTAAATACAATGATTCTATTATTTGTTCGCAAAAATATAGCCAACGTGAAAATGACGATTGGGTAAAATGTAAATCGACCACCAGTGGCGCATTTTATGAATTCAAATTCGACAATGTGCGCGAATCCATTGATAACAAAATTCAAAAGGATATATCCACCGCGCTGTGCAGAATGCACACCGGGGGATCAGGTATAGATTCTGGACAATTGGGACAATGGGCGGGCACCTATGAAAAAACCTGTGTGGTCGATAATGCCGAACAATGCGATAAAATTGCCGAAAGTGCAAAATTATTCGGCGCCACCACAGAATTTGGCGAAAATGAAGTATGCTATATTAAATTCAAGGCAGTAGAAGACGCCAGCGAACTGCGCACCGCGTGCGGCATTAACAATTTTGAATTTTGCCGCGGAATTCAGGCAAATACCAATTTATCCATGATTGACGCGCTGAAACAATATACCGGAAACAAATGCGGTGTCAGCCCCGCCATGATTACATGCGACAATTCATTTAACACATATCGTGGTGCCGGTTGTGCTGTGACAACATTTAATCCCAAAGATGACATTATCACATGTTATTACAACGGCCAGCCAATTGATTATGTGTTCGATGACGTGAACGAGGCCTGGAAAAAATACGCCAATGCCGCCGAACAGGCAATGATGTGCATAAATGCGGACGGCACATTTGATGGGAAACATTGTGTTGCCCTGGGCGAGGCGATGTGTGAAGAACTGAAGGCGCAAAATGAAGTATCATGTCCCATGTGCCAGGATATCATTTGGGACGACGACAATGATCTGTGCATTTTGCCGGATTCCAGATCCGCAACACGTTTGCAAAACGGTGTAAAAATTGCCACAGTCGCGGGGACCGTTGTGGTTGCCGTGGCGGCGACTGTACTGACGGCCGGCACCGGCGCGGTTGCCATAGCCGGTTCCGTTTTGGTGGGTGTTGGTGGCGCGGGCGTTATAACGGCCGAAGCCGTCATGACATACGGCCCATTTGACAAGTTTGTGAAAAAAGCGCAACAATGTTTTCTGGATAACGATGTCGCATGCGCCGAGGATTTACTTATGACCGAACTGAACCGCATGCAGGGATATAAAGAGGAACTCACCGCAGCCCAGCAGCGGGGACTGGACGATATATTCGTGCGGCTGGTTGAAATGTTGCCAGATGATTCAAAATTCTGGACCGAGTTCTTTGGCAATCCGGAATTTTTTGACTGCGATGAATCCGGCAATAATTGCGCGGTTAAATCACCCACGCAATTCTGGCAGGTTGCGCGCACTGTTGGCAACGTTATGATGATGGTGGGCGGGCTGGTAAACGTTGCCAATAATTATACGCAAATGGTACAACTGCGGGACGCTGTTCCTGCCCGTGTTAGCGACAATTTGAACAAAAGCGGATTATTGCATAATGTTAATGTGACTGGCACTCCTGGGACGGCTGTAAGTAATACATGGCTGCGATCAATAGCCGGTATAAACGGTTGGCCCGCCAATATAACAAATTCGCAACTGGTGCAACAGTTGGGATTATCAGTTGGCGACAGAATTTGGTTTACGCCCGCTGGCAGAATGTTGACCGGGGTATCCGCCACCGCCGCACAAAATCTGGGGGCGTCCATTGTCGCAGACGTCGTTGCCGGTGGGAATTTGGTATTCCATAATCTGGAGGATTCTGATGCGCTGGTTATATCGCGCCCGGGCGGCGATAATGCGCCTGGGTTGCCGATTTTGGACGATGATATTGAAATTCCAGATGACGATATCATTGCCGATGACCAAATCGATGTTGGTGATAATCAGCCGATTGTTTCGCCAATTCCAACGCCAGATCCAATTCCTGTGCCAACGTTGCCGGTGTTATCTGACGATATCGATATACCTGATATGGATTTGAACTTTGATGACAAAATCGATGTCGGTGACACGCGTTTGTCTGTCGACAAACGGACATATACCGAAACGTCCGAACACAATGTCGAACGCAAAAATAATGCTGGACTGATTGCGGCGGCGGCTGTGGTCGGCGCGGTTGGTACAGGTGCATTGATTGGCGCGTTGGTTGCTGGTGGCGACGATGACGACGAAGCGCAACAAACGCCACAGCAAAGCGAATTTGAAATCGCGCTGGGTGCAATACTGGACAAAGCAAACGGTGTTGTCGGACGTGTGCAATTGCAAATTGTGACGCTGGCCAAACTGTTGACCACGGGCGGTTCGTATGCCCCAATCGTGAACGTCAATGGAAATGCCGTGGTGGTGGCAATTTATCAGGGTCAATATTATCCGTACTATCTGGACGCGAATACCAATCGTTGGACCGCGTTGCACAGCATAGACCAAACCACAGGCCAGATTCAGCCGTACAGTCCATATCCAACCGGGAATGCGGTTATTGACGGTATAGGGAACGTGCTGGATACGGAATTAACCCCGAACATTATCCGCCAGGTATTGGTGCAAAATTCGTTGGGGGTTGGATTCCCCGCACCTGCGGCCAGTGCGTATATGATTATCAACGGGCATTAATAAAAACCACCCATTCGGGTGGTTTTTTTATTTGATTTGATATAAATAATTGATAATATATTCGGGATTGGTCCCATCGTCTAGCGGTTAGGACATCGGATTCTCATTCCGGCAACACGGGTTCGATTCCCGTTGGGACTGCCAATTTATAACAAATGAACCCTAGCAAAAAATCCGCCATTTGGCGGATTTTTTGTTAGGGTTTTGTACACCAGTATATCAGAAATTATATCTGTGGACAATGCCGCATCAGACAAGAAATCATATTTCACTGCTGCGCGGATTTCCGGGCGAACCAACACTGATTCAGACGGTGTGTAATTGAACGCATATTTTGCACCGCTGTTGTAGGAATTGTGACATTCCTGAATCACCACAGTCCCCCATGGGATTCATGAAAAAGGTTGGTATGCGCACATTTAAAAAGCAAGCAAAAAAACACCGCATGCAAAATTAATTGTGAATGCAGGGCTGGGTTTGACACGCGGCAAATGCATATGTATACTGCGGTGAAAGAAATCAATTATGTTGACGATATACATTATTTGTACTATATTAGCATTGATAAAAGGAAAAAGCAGTATGTCTGAAAATAAATCTGAAAGCAAATTTGGTATTGCCGGCGAAAGTTTTACTGTGGCCGCTGTGCTGGTGGCGGTGCCGACGGTGGTGTTCTTTTTGCCTGTATTGAATTATAACGTGCCGCACAATGGGCGCGAATTGGAACGCGAGCAAAATAATCTGTATCACGCAACCCAGGATTATTACGCTGCATATGACAACGCGGTGGAACACTGTCGTGATACCCTGGGCCAGGATTCGACATACATGGGGTTAATCCAGCAACTGTACGACATGCAGGACGCCGGGTACAATCCTGAAAACAGCAAAACATACGCGTCTTTGCAGTTGCGCGCGGATTCTGTGGCCAGCAATTTGTGCAGTGAATATATTGCAAAAAACAAAGATTTAAATTTTGCCAAACAATGGCGTGCGGCCGTGGCAAATCGTGTGGCTGAATTACAGCGCGACAGTGTTATTCGCGATTCCATCGTGCGCCAGCCATTTAACACACGATTTACAAACAACTGGCGGCAAATGCGCACTGATTTTCACAGCACTATGGCGCGATATCACAACAACCGCATAGCCACGCTGCAAAATAAAAAATTAAAACAAAGATAAATGCAATGTCTGAAAATACAAAATTTGATCCTGTGATGTTTATTGGTTTTGCTGTGTTGATTATGATGTTCACCCTGACGGGATTGGCGTCATACAAAACACCGTATTACAACAAATACACTATGGACAGGGCCCGCGCGAAATACAATTCTGCGTTGCGCGATTATCATGCGGCGATGACGGCGGGTGACAGTATTCACCTGGCCGATGCTGCGCGTGAAATGAATGCACGTCGCGATAAATTAAATCAATTGGTGCGCGACAGTATTTGTGCTGATTCCGTTGCAAAAATCCCCCAGATGAAATTGTATCGTGCGAACTGGGACAAAATATGTCACGATTGGCGCGACGCGCGTATACGTCACCATCAAAAACGAATTGTAAAATTACAACAAAAACAAAAATAAAACGCGCCGTTGGCGCGTTTTATTATGAATTTTTCAATAAATCACGCGCGCGTTCCAACAAACTGATTGCGTGCGCCAGGTGTGCGTTATCCGGCGCCGGTGCAGTCGTCGTGGTCGTGGGGCGCACGTCCGACATATCGCGCACAAATTCATCGGCAGATGTCGGAAAATTACCATCACGCAATAATTTTTTCACGCCCGCTATGGTCAATCCGTGTTTGTACAACAAATCACGAATTACAACCAATCTGTCGACTGTTTCCGCGCGATAATAACGACGGCCGCCCGCCCCTGTTGTGGGACGAATCGCAATTGGGAACTGTTTTTCCCAATAACGCAGGGTATGTGCCGGCACAGACAAACGTTTTGATACTTCGTTAATCGATGCAAAATATTCATTATCCATGCCGGTCCCCTGGGGTTGTTATATTATTGTTGTTCGGTGGGGTGTTCTGCGGCCTCGGATTCAACCTCGGCTGCTTCGCCTTCGTCACTTAAAATCGAAATAGCGGACACCACGCGTTCGTTTTCGGCCGTGCGGAACAATGTCACACCCGCAGTGCTGCGGCCCGCTATGCGAACATCGCGCACAGGCGTACGAATGATTTTTCCGCCGTCCGTCACCATGATGATGTCGTTATCATCGGCCACTGGGAACGAACCAGCCACAGCCGTATTTTTCCCACCCAATTTGATATTGGTAAATCCACCACCACCACGATGTGTCGTGCGATATTCGTATGACGATGTGCGTTTACCAAATCCGTTTTCAGACACCGTCAGGATAAACTGTTCATTCGCAGCCATCTGCGCCATTTGTTCATCGGTCAGGGTCAATGTTGTGGTTTCTTCTTCGCCGTCGGATTCTTCTTCTATACCGGTGGCGGCACGACGTGCGGCGCGTGATTGTTTGATGTACGCAGCGCGAACGGACGCGTCTGATTCACCGTGGTTCAGCATGGCCATGCCGATGATTTTATCGTCTGAACCCAATGTCATGCCACGCACGCCGGTCGAATTGCGGCCCGCGAATACGCGAATTTCAGACACAGGGAATCGTATGCAACGCCCGCGGTATGTTGCCAGAAATACGTCCTGGTCGTCTGTGCACGGCAAAACAGAAATCAAACTGTCGCCGTCGTCCAATTTCATGGCAATTTTTCCATTGGCACGAATTGAATCGAAATCAGACGTACGATTGCGGCGGACTGTGCCGGACGCAGTTGCGAACATCAGGAAATGTTCTTTGCCGGACGCAGCGGCGGCGGCAACGTCTTCTTCGGGGACAGGTAATATCGCTGTGATTGTTTCGCCATTTTCCAACGGCAACAGGTTCACCAGTGGGCGACCCTTGGCGGCGGCAGCGGCCTCGGGCAATTTATAGGTTTTTAATTTATAGCATATCCCGCGGGACGAGAAAAATAACAACGGCGTATGCGTGTTGGCCACGAATACCTGGATCACATAGTCGTCGTCCTTGGTCGTCATGGCGTTTCGACCCTTGCCCCCACGTTTTTGTGCGCGATATGTATCCAGTGACACACGTTTGATGTATCCTGTGTTGGAAACGGTGATAACCATATCCTCGCGCGCGATTAAATCTTCGACATCGATATCGATTTCGGCGTCGGAAATTTCAGTGCGGCGTGGGCTGGCCCAATTGTCGCGAACCATTGTTGTTTCGTCACGAATGATTTGAATAATGCGTGCGTGACTGCCCAAAATGTCCAGTAAATCTTTTATCTGGGCACCCAATTCCACCAAATCAGCGTGCAATTTATCGCGTTCCAACCCAGTCAGGCGGTGCAACTGCAATTCCAGAATTGCGCGGGCCTGGTCTTCGGACATATAAAACATGCCGTCTTTGTATTCTGTGTTCGGATCGTCAATTAATTGAATATAGTTTTCAATATCAGACGCGCGCCAACCACGGGAAATTAATGCGGTGCGGGCCTCGTCCGGGTTGGCACTGGATTTGATTAGTTCGATAACCTCGTCCAAATTGCCGACGGCAACAGACAGCCCCAACAACGTATGCGCACGATTGCGCGCACGGTTCAAATCAAATATGGTACGACGGCGAATAACCTCGCATCGGAAATCTATGAACGCGTCCAAAACGCCGCGAATATTGAACAACATCGGGCGGCCGCGATTTAACGCCATCATGTTAACCGGGAAATTCGTCTGCATTTCCGTGTACTGGAATAAATGATTCAGCACAACATCGGGAATCGCATCGCGCTTTAATTCAATGACGATACGCAGGCCTTCTTTGGACGATTCATCGCGGATTTCGGAAATACCCTCGATACGTTTATCCTTGCTGAGTTCCGCGATTTTCATAATCAATTGCGATTTATTAACCTGATACGGGATTTCATCAACAACAATCGCAGGGTGATCATGGAATGTTTCCATGTGCGTTTTTGCGCGAACTATGATTGAACCGCGCCCGGTTGTGTGCGCTTTGTACGCGCCGGCACGCCCCATGATAACCGCGCCCGTCGGGAAATCGGGGCCCGGGATTATGCCGAATAATTCATCGTCTGATAAATCAGGGTTATCCAATATCGCCAAAATACCATTGCAAATTTCACCCAGGTTATATGTCGGAACATTTGTCGCCATACCAACCGCAATACCAGAACCACCGTTTACCAAAAAATTCGGGAATTTTGTCGGCAACACAACAGGTTCCTGTAATGTACCGTCAAAGTTTGGTTGCCAATCAACAGTATCTTTGTCCAAATCGTCCATCATGGACGCGCCCAGTTTTGACAGGCGCGCTTCGGTATAACGCATGGCAGCGGCCTTGTCCCCGTCGCGCGAACCGAAATTACCCTGGCCCTGGACCAACATTTCGCCCATGGAAAAATCCTGGCCCATACGGACCATGGCCTCGTATATAGAACTGTCGCCGTGGGGGTGATATTTACCCATAACGTCACCGACAATACGTGCAGATTTTACAGTCGGTTTGGTCGCAGGCGCAACGTCGTTCATAACGTATAAAATACGTCTGTGTACCGGTTTGCAACCATCACGAACATCAGGCAACGCACGGTCGACAATAACCGACATGGCATAGTCCAAAAAACTCGTGCGCATTTCGTGTTCCAGCGACGATTGCGGGATTTTTATTTCGTTTATTTCATTTGTATTATTTGTTTCTGACATACTTGGTTTTCCCCTGTTTTTTAACAAATAAAGAATAGCAAATTTTTACGGTTTGGGTCAAGAAATAAACCCCAAAAAACGCATTGACAAATCGTGTTTTTGTGGTATATTTAGACACATAAAGGACAAAACATGTTTTTACCATTTTGGCGACTGTTTACTGCGCTGTTTGTATACTATTTAATGCTCGAGGGGTTAAAAGCCGTCGGTTTGGTAAAATCTAAATAAAAATGTTGCGTTTTTATAAATCATATGATTAAATAGGGGCACAAAAGGATTTTATTATGGCAACAAAACGTACATATCAACCATCTAAAACGCGCCGCGTGCGTACGCACGGGTTCCGCGAACGTATGGCGACCAAGGGCGGCCGCGATGTTTTGAATCGTCGTCGCGCAGCGGGTCGTAAAAGATTGGCTGTGAATGCAGCAAATTAAAAAATCGCCAATTGGCGATTTTTTTTGTGATGTTCGTTGCCGCACCACAGCGCAACGCGCTGCGCGCATAGTGATGTTATCGCACAGCGTGACAATAATAGAGTGTAGAGTGGAGAGTGTAGAGTGTAGATAATGTCCGCGCATATGCGCGGGACATATATTACTGTCATTGCGAAGGACTACGCCAACGTTGGAAACGTTGGCGTACGACTGTGGCAATCCAGTGCAATATGTCTGCGGGCGAATGCCCGCAGTGCTTTTTTATTTACTGGATCGCCACGCTTTGCTCGCGATGACAAGGGGGAGTAAGTGCGGTTTCTTGTAATCTCTAACCAAAATATTACATTTCTGTCCAGGTACAGATGACGTCTGCGTGGACTGTATCACCAGTTTTTATTTTATGGTGGCTGGTCAGGCCGTCTATCATAACATCAACCGCAATTTCGGGGGTGTCGGGACTGATTTCTTTTTTGAAATTTAATTCCAGGCGTTTCAATTTATGTTGATTGCGGTATACATAACCAACGCTTTCAGTTGCCCATACTGCATACACCGCGTTGTTAATATGCTGATTCACGTCAATGTCGTCAAATCTGCATTTCATAGTATGCGTTTTTGTCGGCGTGAAATCAGGAAACTTTTCAAACGGTACGTCCCACGCACGTTCAGGAATAATTTCCCAATATGGTAAGTTTTCGTCCAATTTTAACGGACGGCGACGCGCCATATCAATCAACACCCACTGGGACGTCGCGCGCACCAACAGGCGGCCATCTGCGCCGCGAACCTCGAAATCACGGGTGGCGCGCAACATATCATGTGCAGACGGCCATGTGATGAACGATAATTCTTCGCCTTCGCGGGGGTCTTCGATAATATCGACCAGGTAATGCGTGACGACCCATGCCATATCATGCGCCAGCAAATATGTGCGCCCACACCCCAGGATTTCTGCGTGCGTGTCGGCGACGCCCTGTAATTCATTCATCAATATTAACGGGCGAACATATCCATAACGGTCGCACTGATATGCCTGCAGTACGCGTTTTTCAATCAATTTTTGTGCCAATTTATTCACCTTTGGATTGTGGTGCAGCGGCAACAACGAAATCAATTGCGTCGCCCAGAATAATTTCGTTTGCACGCGCGGCAGATTTTATCACACCGTGCAATGCAGATGGTGTGTCGGCTGGAATCGTCAATGTTTCCAGTTTGGCCCCGTTGCCGATTTTCCGTTCTGTGCGCATGGTACGAACTGTTTTTAATATGTCCAGCGCAATCTGCATTTCAGACACATCTGTATCGCGCGCGGCGGCCGGCGCCGGGAACGCAGTCAGGTGCAATGTTTCGCCACATTCGAACGGTTTATAAATCTGTTGCCACAACTCCTCGGTTTGGAACGGAATGAACGGCGCATACATACCAATAATGGCACGCAACACTTCGAACAATGTCCATTGTGCCGACAATTTTGATTCCGCACTGTATTTTTCAGGTGACCAAAATCTGTCTTTGATAAATTCCAGATATTGGTCGCAGAACACTTCATAGAAAAACGTATCCAATGCAGCGCGCGCGTTGCAATTGTCGTATTTATCCAAATGTTTGCGCACATCTGCGATGGCGGTGTTCAATTCAGACAGCACCCATCTGTCTTCGATAAATCTGTTTTCAATTGCGACGGGCGTGGCGGCGTTTGGTTCAAAATCTGTTAAATTCATCAGAACATATTTCGACGCGTTCCACAATTTTGTTAACAGTTTTGAACCGCGTTTGATTTCTTCCTCGCTGTATCTGATATCTGTGCCAATTGGGGCGGTTGCAACCCAATAACGCAATGCATCCACACCAAATTTTTCAATAACGACCAATGGGTCTGTGCCGTTGCCCTTGGTTTTTGACATTTTTTGACCGTGGGCGTCACGAATTAATCCGTGGAAATTCACAGTTTTAAACGGAACGTCGCCCATGACATACATGCCCATCATTATCATACGCGCAACCCAGAAAAATATAATATCTGCGGCCGTGTATAACAAATCTGTCGGGTAATAGCGTTTTAATTCAGGCGTTTCGTCCGGCCAACCCAATGTGGAAAATGGCCACAGCGCAGACGAAAACCATGTATCCAACACGTCTGAATCACGTGTTAATTCGCGACCGCCTGATTGTTTTATGGCGTCTGATTCAGTTTCTGCAACGTATACGTTGCCGTCCGCATCATACCACGCAGGTATACGATGTCCCCACCATAACTGGCGCGAAATTGGCCACTGGCGAATATTTTTCATCCAGGACATATACAGATTATATCTGTGTTCAGGCATGAATTTAATTTTACCGGATTCAACAGCGTCTATGGCGGGGGCAACCAGTTTGGTCGTATCCACGAACCATTGGTCTGTTAAATACGGTTCAACCACCACGCCACCACGTTCAGAATATGGGGTTGGGATAATTTTATCTTCTATTTTCACCAACAGGCCGGCCGCGTCAATATCCGCAACGATTTCCGCGCGTGCGGCAAATCTGTCCATGCCGCGATATTTTTCAGGCACCACCGGATTGTCATTCAATTTTGCGTCCGGGGTTAAAATATTCACCGGGGTCAGGTTGTGGCGGACGCCAACATCCCAGTCGTCAAAGTCATGGGCCGGGGTAATTTTCACGGCACCTGTACCCTTGTCCGGGTCGGCGTGTTCATCGGCAATGATTGGTATTTCGATGTTTGTTAATGGAATTATCGCACGACGCCCAATTAAATGTTTTAATTTTTCATTTTCTGGGTGCACTGCGATTGCCTGGTCGCCGAACAATGTTTCTGGACGCGTGGTTGCAATTTCAACAGTGCCGCCCCCCACCAACGGATAATTGAAATAGTAGAATTTTCCGTGTTCTTCGCGGGTTTCAACCTCCAGATCAGAAACTGATGTTTGTTGTTTCGGGCACCAGTTCACCAAACGTTTCGCGCGGTAAATTATGCCCTCGTTATACATTTTGACGAACAGTTTTGTCACCGCGTGCGACAGCCCTTCGTCCATAGTGAAACGTTCGCGCGACCACGCCGGCGTCGCACCCAATATGTGTAATTGATTTATAATCTGGCCGCCTTTGTCCGCTTTCCATGCCCAGGCGGTTTTTAATAATTCTTCTTTGCTTAAACTGCGGGGATTTATTCCACGTTTTGATAAATCGCGTTCAACCAACAATTGGGTCGCAATTGACGCATGGTCTGTGCCCGGTTGCCATAAAACATCGTATCCACACATGCGTTTATACCGGCACATAATGTCTGTCAAAACATTATTCAGCGCATGTCCCATGTGCAGATTTCCCGTCACGTTTGGTGGTGGCATCATTACACAAAACGACGGCTTGTCCGATTTAACATCGTTGTTCCAAAAATTATTAGAATCCCAAAATTGCTGAATTTTGGTTTCCATTTCACGCGTGTTTATGTTTTTGCCCAATTCAATTTTCATTGTTGTACCCCGCTAAAATTATATCCCGTCAATCCTAGCAGATAAAAAATAAAATTCAAGGCATTGTTATAATATCCTTGACAAATCCGGGCTTTGTAATACGATGGTGCGTATGACAGACGCAATGTTTGATTTTCTGTATCTGCAAATTCCGAAAAGTTATATTTCGGTAATCAATAATGTCATGGGAACTGTATATTCGTTCGATTACATCGATCCAAACGGCGAATTGGTTCATTTTGATTTGACATGCGCTTATTCACATGCCGGGACAAAAAATGTTTATGCCATGTATGAATTGACTGCGGATTCTGAATTAATTGCCCGTGCAATCAAACCTGTGTTCGACCGGGGCACAAAACCAAAAACTATGCCACGGCGTCCGACATTGGCCGACAAACTGGAATCTTTGCTGTTGCTGTGTTCAATGAAAATTATTGAACAGGAATACACATGTCATTCGCGTCATATGTTAAAAACATTCATCAACGATTTTAATCAAAAAAGCAGTTAAAACTAAATTGCACGGGCAACGCGACAAAATGTCACGCCATATACGGCTGTGGCGCCTGCCCTGCGCAGAACCCGATTTAATTCCGAAAATGTTGCGCCGGTTGTCATGACGTCGTCAACCAATAAAATACGCCGGCCTGCAATTTTGTCTGGACGCGTGATGGTAAACACACCATGAATGTTTTCAGCACGTTGCGCGGCATTTTTATGTCCCATGTCAGGTCTGTATTTACGGTGAATACTGGCTGTATCCAGGGGAACGCCATATGCGCGTGCAATCGGGCGCGCCAGCAAAGTCGCCTGGTTATAGCCCCGATGAAACATACGTCGCCACGCCAATGGAACTGGGATAACAATGTCTGGGGACAAATCCGTATCGCGCAGCGCCCAAATCATTGCGCGTGACATGAATGCTGAATTTTTAATACGACCCGCGTGCTTGAACGGCAATACAGCCGCACGCGACGCGTCATCGTACACGCACGCTGAACGAATTAAATCCAGCGCACAACCGCCCGCCATACAATTCGGGCATAATGGATGCGAACCCAAATCCAAGTTTGCTGGAAATGGATATCCGCATTTGTCACACATGGGACGCGATATCCAATTAAACGCTGTCCAACAATCTGCACATAATTCGCCATCAACAGACACAGCCGCGCCGCACAATGGACACGCAGATGGAAATAAAAAATTAACAGAAAAACGCGCGATGTTGGAAATCAACTGTATCGCGCGCGAGTGTTTGGAATTTACCACGACATACTTCTGTACGTTTTTTTACTGACGGTATCACCGAATACATCACGTTGACGTTTGGTCAATGTTTCATATTGATCCAACGATATCATGCGCAGCACCAGGCCATCTTCGTCACGCGCAGACAGCACCGGCAAAATACGCTGTTCTGAAATTCCATTGTCACGCAAAACCTGTTCGATTATCGCCAAACGACGCGCCGCCAATTTGCGCGCATCATCATCAGACGCAACACTTTGCGGGATTGATACCTGGACCGCACGAGTCGGGTTGCTTAACACTATGCCCGCATATTCGGTCAGCAAATTATAATTATCGCGTGATAATGCAGCGTCGTCATTGCGGAAATTGATTTTAATTTCCAGTGGACGGATTCCGCCGGATTCGGACAAATCGCGGGCGGACGTAAATCCCATGGCGTTTTCAGTCATATCACTGGCCACATCGAATCTGTCGTCAATCTGAAATGTAGACAGGTGTTTGTTTTCTGATAAAAATGTTTTTCTGAATGCACGACGTAATTCACTGGGGCTCATTTTCGTCATGTCGTCACGCACGGCCGCAATGCGCGGTGATTCCGCACGTTTAACAGCACGAACCACAACATCGTCAGACGAATTTATATCGTCCATCGGCACAACCATTTGCGACAATTTTACATCTGTATCATCAACAGTATTTTGTGCAACAACCGGCGCAGCGTTTGTAGCGACCGGACGTGCAACAACCCTGCGCGATGCGACGCGCGATGGTGTTGGCGCGGGTTCGGCCACCGTTGCGGCGGCCACGCGTACACTTTCGTCCGCACGGCGTTGCAATTCATTCAGGCGCGCAATTTGCGCATCCAATTCGGATAACGGTTCTGTCACCTGGGGTGCAGCGGCAACGCGCGTGGCGCGCGGTGACGGCGAATTTGCTGATGTGGAATTCAAACTTTCTTCTGGTAATAAATCGTCGGAACGAATAACGGAAAATTCATCTGGCGTCGGCAAACGTAATGGCGCAACCGTTGACGATGTATTATGTGCCCATAAATCCGCACTGGGGCGGCGCGGCGACAACACATCGGCCGCGGCAACAATTTGTTCACCACTGTCAGTGGACGGCGATGGCATCACGGTTTTAACAGGCGTGGCACCGCGCGTGACGACACGTTTTTGCGTCGTTGCATCAGATGTATTTGTGTCAGATTTTTTTGCAACTGTGGTTGTGTTTTGTGTTTGTTTGGCCGGCGTCACGATTGGTTCACCAAACGCGGCACGCGCAGAAACGCCCGCCGATGATAAATTAACAACCGGCAAACGCGCGTCCGCAAATGCCGGCAACGCAATAAACAGTGATAACACAGAAATTGCAATCTGTCGCATTTTCCTTTCCTTCCTGATATTCATCATAGAACAAATGACGAATCGCACGCAAGTGGAAAAATGCGATTTCAGATTATTTTGTTATTTCATCACAAATTATTTGAACCGCGTTATTTGCAACCAATGATTTTTTTGCCATTTTTTCCAGGCGCATCGGGTTATCAAATAATTCAGTCAATGTCGCCGCCAACCATTTCGGTGTGAATTTTTCCTGGGGCACGGCAAACCCACCCCCCAGGCGCGCAAAACTGTTCGCGTTGGCGGCCTGGTCCGGGTTAATGTTCAACGGCACCAATATCGCGGGGCGACCAATTGTTTCCAATTCTACAACTGTGCTGGCGCCACTGCGACCAATCACCAAATCGGCATCGACAATCGCGCCGGCCATATCATGTATGAACGACAACACGTTCGCCCGAATTTTATTGTCTGCATATAATTTCTGCAGACGTGCCACGTTTTCAGGACGCGTTTGGTGTGTGACGAAAATCTTTTTATTTTTCATCTGCAAAATCGCAGCAGGCACAACATCGTCCAAAATTTGCGCCCCCAATGACCCGCCCGTCACCAACAATTTTGACGCACCCGGCAATGGGGTGCCGGCGGCAGATAAAAATTCATGACGCACGGGCAATCCTGTATACACCACGCGCGCCGACGCATTTTGTGGAATACCGGATACAGACGAAAAACTGGTCATCAATGTTTTTACCCAGCGCAAAGAAAATTTATTTGCCCGGCCGATTGCCGCATTCTGTTCATGCAAAAATGTCGGTATATGCCACAGGTGCGCCGCAAACACAGCCGGCACAGACGCGTATCCGCCAAACGCCACAACACGCGCCGGACGCGTAAACGCAAACCGCAATGTTAACCATGCGGCAGATACCGCGATTTTAAACAGCGCGATGATTTGATTCAGTTTGCTTTTTGCGCCAACGCCCGCCGCCCAAACGGCTGCGATTTTTGCGCCGTGTGGGGCGCCGTCCGCCACCATTTTACGCACGCGTCCATCGCGCGAAATTATAACACTGTGACCACGTGCGATTAATTCGTCGGCCACACTTAACGCGGGATATACATGCCCGCCTGTACCACCCGTTGCAATCCAAATTTTCATGTATTTTACCCCCGTATTTTTATTTCCATTTATCTTCGCGGATAACTGCCAACAACATTCCAAACAACAAACAATATGACAACAGCGAACTGCCGCCATAGGATATGAATGGCAATGTCATTCCCTTTGGCGCGAATAAATTCAACGTAGACATTAAATTAATACATACCTGGGCGCCGAATAATGCCGCTGTGCCGCCCGCCGCATAGAACACAAATTTATCGCGCGCGTTCGTTGCGTCCACAACCAATCGACGTATTACCAACATTAAAAATATAATCAATCCACATGCAACTATTGCGCCCGCATCTTCGGCAATGGCGGCAAATATAAAATCTGTATGCGCATCGGGCAAAGATTGTTTTACAAACGCACCATCGCCCTGGCCCAACAGTCCGCCATTTTGAATCGATTGAATTGATTGGGTCACCTGGTACGTGTCACCTGTGCCGGTAAAAAATGCAACTATACGATTATGCACGTGCGACATGGTTAAAAACGCCACACCAACCAATCCCAACCCCGCAACTGCGATTATAGGCAACGTCACGTATGGCAATCCCGCAATGAACAACATTGCGCCCAATACCACCAAATACAACACTGATGTTCCCAAATCAGGGTGAGTAAATATTATCAGCAACATTGCTGCAAACACCGCCAAATACGGCCACCACGACAGCCATTTAAATTGCCACGCCGATTTATTGAAAAATATGTCGTCCCCATACGTCGCGCGCATTTTTGATAAAAACCACGCTGTAATCATTATAAATCCGGGCTTCATAATATCAGCCGGCATAACATTTGCGAACCCCAGTGATACAAATCGCCGTGAACCGTTAATAACATGTGGTGCAACAACCGTCACCAGCAACAGCGCCAATCCGACCGCCACATTCAGCCATGAAATTCGCAACACCCATTTTTTATTTAACGCACTGGCCGCCAATAATGTCCCCAGCCCCAGTATGTAAAACGGGATTGCTTTGACCAGGAAAAAATTCCACGACTGTCCAATACGTTCGGCCGCGACGGATCCAGCCGATATAACGTACAAAATACTGATTACAAACATAACCAATACATAGGCCAACAATCGCCGGTCTATTTCAAAATACCAACTGGTCAGTTTGCTTTCTTCGGTACGTTTTAACATATTTGTTCAATTATTTTTTATGCAAATTTCAATAACACCAACGCCAGGCCTGAAAACAGTACAGACATTATGAAAAATCTGTCGACTATTTTTGTTTCGGTCCAGCCCAATTCTTCGAAATGATGGTGTAGTGGGGCACGCAAAAATACACGACGACCCGTGCCGGTGATTTTGCGCGTTGCTTTGAAATACATTGTTTGTATAAACGAAGACAGCAAAATCAGTACCATCATGCCGGCCGCTATGCCCATGATGATTTCTGATTTCAACAGCATTGCAACCGTACCCATAAATCCGCCCAATGCCAACGACCCGACGTCGCCCATAAATATGGACGCAGGTTTCGCATTGAACCATAAAAATCCCAGCACTGCGCCGAACGCCGCGCCCAATACGGCGTACAGGCCACTAGCCGTCGGCAAAAACATAACCGTGTCCATAAATCCGATGCGTGTCGCGCCGTACAAAGCCACAACCAACACCACCAGTACCGGCATGTATAATTTAGCCAGCATACCGTCCAGCCCATCTGTGATATTTGTGGCATTTGCACTGCCTGCGATAACAAAATACGCAAATACATAATACCATATACCCAACGGCAAAATGATTCCAAACGGCAATGCCAACGATAATTCTGGGATATACAATGGTATCGTTTTGTTCACCAGATATGCCAACAGGATAACACAGGCGCCCTCGGCCAGCAGACGGGTTAACGGCGACAGACCGTTCGAGGCCTTTTTAGATTGGGACGCAACTTTTTTATAATCATCTATGAATCCAATTGCGCCGAATAATACCAACGACAGCAATGCTATCCAACCGGTTGGATTATTCACAGGCATAAACAAAATACTGGAAATTATTATCGCGATAACAATCAACAGCCCCCCCATGGTTGGGGTGCCTGCTTTTTTTCTGTGTTCGGCCGGAACATTTTCACTGATTGGCTGGCCACGTTTTTGAATACGGTGCATGGCCCGAATAAATGGCCGCCCAAACAAAATCATAATCAAAAACGCCAGGCCAAAACCCGCAGCAAACTGGGCCCAGCCACTGGCAAAAAACGTAGCACCATGCCCCAAAAACAAAGATGTCAGCATAAAAATTCTCCTTCTTATGCTGACATTTTACCACATAAATATAACAAAACAAAAATTATTTAACACTGCATTCAATTGGCGCGCCGTCGTTCAAAAACATTGTCCAGTCAGTGCCCTGATTCCATAATGTGATGGCGGCACCGTTTAATTCACCGACATAACGCGCCCCAGATGCAGATATTGCGTGTGTCAATGTCGTTTCGCTGTCATTTATCACAGCGGTCAAAATCTCGCCATCGTCCGATACAGACAGCGCAACATCATATTCGCCACAAATAATACGGGAATCCGCATCACCACATGCCCCCAATGTCGCACTTAACAGAATTGGTATAAAAAATTTTTTCATCTTTCCCTCCATTATTTTGTAATTAAAACACGCCACCAACAACCGGGCCCGATTTCGCCGCATTGCGTTTGGGCGCAGGATTTGGTGATTGGCCTGGTTTGAATGCCTCGGTAATAATCATACCATTTGGATCATCGGACGCGGCCGCCCCAGACATACGATTTACGCGTACGAATGTCATGCCGTCCGGGACAGAAAATGGCTGGTTGGTTTCATCGGCCAGTGCCGTTTTCATAAAATCCGCGAACACGCGTG
The DNA here is from genome assembly GCA_944392815.1 of uncultured Alphaproteobacteria bacterium. Taxonomy (GTDB): domain Bacteria; phylum Pseudomonadota; class Alphaproteobacteria; order Rs-D84; family Rs-D84; genus Enterousia. Next base: position 19,676 of record CALXXY010000005.1, read on the forward strand.
CGGCCATATGACTGCCCGCGCCACGCCCCAGTGGTGCCGGCATATCGAACCCCAGGTACACGCCCGCTATTAAATTTTTTGAAAATCCAACGAACCATATATCTTTGACATCGTTTGTCGTACCTGTTTTTCCCGCAATCGTATGTCCGGGCACACGTGCCTGGCGGCCAGTGCCGCGTTCAACCGTGCCCTGCAGAATGGATACCATTTGATATAAACTTTGCGGGTCGGACAATGGCTGTTCGGTGGATATTTTTTCCGGCGGCAATAAATCAGATTGCCATTCAATCATTGTTGGTGTGGTACCGTCCAAACTGCGGCCATATCTGTCCTGGATATAATCAACCAGTTTGGGTTGAATCACATATCCGCCATTGACAAATGCAGAATATCCCAACACCAAACGTTGCAATGTCGTTTCCCCCGAACCCAATGCCATGGACAAATTTACATCGGACAAATTCTGGGGATATACACCGAAACGTCGGGCAACCTCGATAGCGTTTTCAACGCCCAAACTTTGCACCATGCGCACAGCCGGCACGTTGCGCGATGTTTCCAATGCATACCGCAAAGGAATATCCCCCAGGAATTTTTTATCATAATTTTCTGGTTTCCACAGCGTATTATCCGCGCGCCACCCAACAATCGGCGCGTCCAGAATTAATGCCTCGGGCGAGGTGCCGCGTTCCAACGCCGCCAGGTACACAAATGGTTTTATCGTACTGCCGATTTGGCGCATGGCCTGGGTCGCACGATTAAATGAACTTTCCGCGAACGAACGCCCCCCAGACATAGCCAAAATGCGTCCTGTGTGCGGATTCATGGCGATGATTGCGCCCTGCAGTTTTGGTTCGTTTTCACCGCGTATGGAATTATATCTGTCCAATTCTTTGTTCAATGCGGCACTGGCGGCATGCTGCAATTCGGGCACAATTGTCGTTTTTATGTACAGCCCCTGGTTATACAGTGTATCGCGCCCCAATGTTTCCAGTAATTGACGGCGGACATCTTCGGCAAAGTATTGGAAATCTGCGTCCATTTGTGCGGTAAATCCGCTGTTGATATTTAATTCTTCGGCGGCGGCAATATCGGCGTCTGTTTGGGTTATGTACCCTTCTTCGACCATGCGGCGCAAAACATAATTACGGCGCGCAATCGCGTTTTCGCGGTTGTTGGGCGCCTTGGGCAGGGCGGCCAAAAACGCGCATTCGGACAAAGTTAATTCAGATACCGGTTTGTTAAAATACATCAGCGCAGCCGACCCAACACCGTATGCGCGCGCGCCCAGATAAATCTGGTTCATGTACAAAGTTAAAATGTGCTGTTTTGAAAATGTACGTTCCAGACGCAGGGCCAAAATGGCCTCTTTGATTTTACGGGAAATAGTGCGTTCCGATGTCAGGAAAAAGTTTTTTGCAACCTGTTGCGTGATGGTGGACGCCCCAGAAAAACGCGCGTCAAATCCCAACATATGCAGGCCGTTGTTTACCAATGCGCGGGTTATGCCCTGGACATCAATGCCGGGGTGGGTCCAGAAATTTTGATCCTCGGCCGCGACAAAGGCATTTACCAACTGGGGCGGTAAATCATCGTAATCGATGAATACACGGCGTTCTTCGGCGTATTCTATTAATAAACTGCCGTCGGACGCGTACAGGCGCGTTGCCACGGGTGGCGCATAGGTTGCCAATTTTTTATAATCTGGTAAATCGTTGCCGTAAATAAACACCAATATCGCCAACGCTGCGATACCAAATGTAAAACCCCAAAACAATATGTTCAGAAAAATGCGTAATATTTTTTTGAATTTCATAGCCATTGAATTTTAAGATATTTATTCAATGTTTGCAAGTTTTTGGAATAAATAAAAAACCGCCATTCGGCGGTAATGTTATAACTCTAGGTGGCCATTCGTGGCAATTAAATCCGAATCCATGCGGATTTTTCCGCCGGCCTCGCGTACAAGTAAATCGCCGGCCGCGATTTCCGCAAAATCCAACGGTTCAGAAACAAATGCGTCAAATTTACCGGACGCAACCCATGCCAAATCCAATGCCGGGCAACCAGTACGACGCACATCACCAATCGTTTTATATGTGCCGGGCGTATTATATGCCACCGTTAAATCGGCGGGTTCTGTTAAATTAGATACACGTACGCGGGCGGAATGATATGCCGAAAACACGTATGCGCCACGTCCCAATTCTGCGTAATACAGGCGTTCATCAATTGGTGAATACACCAATGCTATTTTCGTTTCGTCATTTGAACGCAGTGCCAAAGATATCGCGAAATGCGGATTTGCACGAACAAAATTTGCCGCGCCCGATAATGCCAGCACAAATTCATCGCGCGATGCGCCGTCATGTGTCACATTCGGGGTCAGCAATCCAGCCGCCGGCCGCACCAACAATAAATCAGACAGAATGCTTTCTTCTATTCTGGCGGCGGCCTTTTTTACAAAATCACGGGCACCATGCAGGGATTGTTGCAGGTTTTCAACCTCGCCAAAATCGTGGCGCAGGCCAGCGGCAGTCCGCTGCAACGCCATGAACATTTTGTTTAATTCGGTTGAACCCTTGATCAGCAATTCCATTGCCGTGCCCCCGTGATTAAAATTTAAAAATTAAAATTTGAACCCTGCAAACTTTGTCTTGAATCCGGCGGCACGCTGGCCCTTTTCGCCGGCGTTGCTGCGTTGGCCGGTCCATGCGGAATGATTCAAATTGTCTGTGGACAGAACCAAATCCTTTTTAACCGAAGAATACATTTTAACCGTTTTACCATCAGTCATTGTGACGTTGATTTCATGGTATTCTGGGTGAATTCCTTTTTTCATTGTTTACCCTTTTGATTTCAATAAGCCCGAAAATTATACAAGTATTTTTACAGAAATCAAGCAATAATAGCATATTAATACCGGCCAATACACCCCAAATATGAATTGCCGGTCGATTCCAGTACATTTATAAACTGCGTCGGGCTGCGTCCTGTGAACAGGGCCAAAATTGTCCCCGCATCGGTGGCCAACATATCCGCCACGGTCGCGATGCCTGAATTCATTTTTTTGAAAAAACCACTGGCCGGATATATTTCCGCAGCCAGTAATTGATTTTTCCCACGGGAATGCGCGCCGCCCGCCGTCGATTCAATAACCATCAGTTGACATTCCGGGGATATTATTAATTTATCCGTGACTGTGGCGTCGGACCCCAATAATTCACCCCACCAGCCGGTCGATTCGCAAAATACAGGATAATATACCGTGGCATTCGGATTTTTGGACAATATATCCATTAAATCCGTATCAGCCCCAACAACGTCCGGCATAACGCCAGTTGCGTTGTTTATAACCTTGCGCGCCAACTGATAATCTGTATCAGCGGTTGTTTTGCGTGGCCAGTAAAGAATCGGAAACTGCTTCATTGATATGAATTATATCAGATTCGGATTGCACAAAAAAGGGGGCGGGGGCAAATAAAGGACTTGATTTTTTATTTTTTTAGTGAGGAATACCATTTTTTCAGGTTTCCCCATGCCGTATTTAAATTTTTTCGTGTCGTTTCGTAAAAACTTTCTGGCACAGAAACCTTGGCAAACAGCGTGCGAATCAGGGCCGGAATCATGCCCATAAACATCGCAATGAACAAACCCATTAACAGAATCGTTATTATACTGTCGTTGCGCAACATCAATCCGTCCATCAAAATTGTCGGATCGTTTTGCGATAATGCCAACGCCAAACGGTCTGCGCCGTCCCATTTGCCGAATACTGCGTTTAAAAACATGACTGAAAACGTTATAAATACGCCCGTTAATGCAATACCTGCGGTGGATTTAATCACATCGTCCACCATTTGTTTGATATTACGGCCACCGTCTGGGAATATTTTCCACCCGCGAAACAGCCACGACAGCAGCATAAACGGCAACATTACCAAATCCATTGATAATTGGATAAATACCTGCAGAAAATACAGCGGTATCGGCAACAGTGCAAAGAAAAATAATAAAAACACCAATAATCCCGCAAAGAATATTGGGATATTTGGAAAAATGGGGATATTCCACATAATGTGGTGCATATATTCTGAATTAAACGACATATTCAGCATGCTCCAACCAATCGTCATGCCCAGGCCCGTCATCTGGTGGACGTTTGCAACCTCGCACGCAAGGTTATGGCGCAGGCGTGGCGAAAATGCGCCCGCTGTGGCGGCATCAACACTGGCGGCGGCGGGATCCGCCATGGCGGTTGCAACAACGCATGTTGCAAATTCATCGTCACCCGCGATTATTCTGTTTAACGACAGTCCCACATTAAATACTGGTTCAATTACAACGTCTGTTAACAAACGTGGCAAAGGCATGGCCAGCAATGCAATCACAAAACCCAGTTTGATAAATTTAGTTGAAAAATCACTGACCAACGACCAGGGTTCTTCCAATTTTGCGTTGATAAATCCCGCAAACAATTTCCACGCAAACCATACAGCCATTAATCCGGACGCAAATGGAATTATAACCGAACCAATTGCGTTATATATGCGTGGCAACAGCCCGGACATGGTTGCCATGATGTCTGAAAACATCTGGCATGACCAACAACTGGAAAAAAAGTTTAATGCGTCGGCCATGTTGACCGGTGCCGCCGTTCGATAAATTGAAAAACCAGCAATCACACCAACGCCTGCGATTGTGCCGACAAGCAATGGCGCAACCGCCCCCGCCGAAAACGGCAGGAAAGATAAAAAAACTATCCAGAATTTTTTTAGCCAGTTCATTGTTTTTAAGTATACCATATTTTGCCCTAAATGTGATATAATTGAAAAGATAAAAAATATCCGAGAGAATGAAATTACTGAAACGGGCGTTTATTGGGGCGATTGCGGCGATGGTATTATTTTCGCCGATTGGTGCGTATGCCGCAGATAATTCAATTGTTGACGCATTGAATCTGGCGCCGTTGATTCCGACTGTTTTGGACGCGTTGTTGGCGGTGGCGACGGGCGGGTACGAATTTTTTGTCGGGAATGGTGATGGGATTATATATATTTTGGTATGGGGATTTTTGGCCGTATCAATGGGATTGTATCTGATAAAAATGTATTTCCCAAAAACATGGGTATCGTTTTTCGGATTTTCAGGTGGCGGTGAAATGACCGGCGGCGGAATTGATGGGTTCACTATTGCCACCAATATGTTAAAACCCATGATTCGCGCAATTATTGCCGTGACCGTATTACTGCAATTAAAACCAGTATATCTGACCGAATGGTTGATTAATCCGTTTTTGCAATTTGGTGCAATTTATACCGAAAGTATTACGAGCACTATCAACGAAACAGGTGTCAACGCGCCACAAATCAACTGTCCGCCGTCTGTGATTCAACAGGGCTGGATAAGTCAGGAAAGTTGTGAATTTTTGGTGCAACCTGTATCGGACATTTCACATGCAAATAATCAAATTATCAAACGCGGATTTGATTTTATAAATTCTGGGTTGCGGGGATTAATTACACTGATTCCGCACGGTGGTGAAAATTTCCTGAACATAATTACAGGGATAATTTTGGTATTCACCTTTGTCGCCAGTAATTTATTTATGGCCCTGTTGATTATCCAGGCAATATTTAATTTTGGTATGGCGTTGGTTCTGTACCCGTTCCAGGTTTTGGCGTATGTTGTTAAATCCAGCGATAAATGGTTGGACGTGTGGCCTGCGTTCGGCGGCATTACAAAAGCATTACAGAAAATCATCGTCACCATGATTGCGTGCGCGTTTATATTGTGCGTGAATATCGCAATTGTGCGCGCACTGTTTCAATGGAATTCGTCTGTATTCGTTGTGGCGGCGGGTGGCACGGCCACATCAAATGTACCAACTGTTGCAAACAGCGCGCTGGGGTTTGGCGAACATTCGATATTGTGGCTGTCTGCGATACTGACGTTCTATTTAATGTTCCGCATATTTAACATGACGCGCCAGCAATTGGATTCGTACGTTGGCAAAGGTATGGACAAGTTATACAACCAGGTGACGGGCGACGCGAAAAAAACTGTCGATAATACGAAAAAACTGGGAAAAACGTTGGGTACTGCATTCGGGTGGATTAAAAAGAAAAAATAAATGAACGATTTTTTGAATTCTTTGGTTGATTCATCTGTTCAGTGTTGGGGCTGTCCTGTGTTTGACCGCCTGTTTCAGATTGTGTCAAATGCGGCCGCCGCGGTGTATGACCAGTTTGTTGTGTTCTGTGCGATTTTGTTCTGTGTGCTGTTTGCGTTCTATGTCATTAATGCGGTGTGGAAAAATATGCGTGGCGGGATTACCGATCCGCTGTATCAAAAATCGTTAAAGCCCGTGTTAATCAATTCACTGGTGGCGTTGGCTTTGTTATCCCTGGGCGTTATGTTGCCACGTTTTATAACAACAATCACTTTTGAACCCGTGGCGGATATCACTTTGATTTATACGCAAAGTATGTTGCGTACCGACCCGGACGCTGTGAATGAACGCGTGACGTATCAGCCGATGGAAATGGCGGACGATGGATTTTATCGCCCGCAATTACGCGATAAAATTATTATGCTGATGAAAACGACCATTACGCAATTTCAATCCTATATGAAATTGGGGATTGCGGTTATGGATAAAGCGTTTTCATTAAATGCTTTGTTGGGAATTGGCGCACTGATAAAGCATATTATTTTATTCTTTATCGGATTATATTTGTTTTACGGATTTTTTAAATTATTCGTGCGATTCTGTTTTTATTTCGCAGACATTATTGTGGCAATGACGTTTTTTGCGTTTTTCTTTCCTTTGTCATTAATGCTGACCGCGTTCAAGGGCGGCGATGCGCCGGGGTGGATGGCTGGATTGGGCAAAACCATGGGGACCGGACAATTTAAAAATTTAATCAATGCGATTATTGCACTGGCGTCGGCTGTGTTGACGTATACTGTCATTATGGTGATAATTGCAAAATTTTTCGCCGAACCCGGACAAAGCGCGTCCGAAATTATGGAACTGATTACCAATGGCAATATTTTCGCAGGCGATTTGTCGGACGAAAATTTGGCCGCCATGACAATTGGTGGGTGCGTAATTTTGGTTTATGTGTTAAACTTTATATACGATCAAATTCCCCAGGTGACGTCCATGGTGCTGGATTCGTTTGGGGTGTCGGCTGAAAATACGTTAAGTGAAAAATTGGCTGATGACGCAATGAAATTGACAACCAATGTTGTAAATGCTGCAACTGCGTTGGGTAAAAATATTTTATCTGGCGGCAAAGAAAAAGACGACAAGGGAACTGATACCAAGTGAAAGCAAAACTGATTATGTTTGCTGTGCAATTTATTATGGGCGCAATTGCGTTGGGTATTGGTATTTGGTATTTGTCGTCGTCCATTGGTGGGGACGCCATAACATACACCAGCATGAACGGATTTTTATCTGCAATTGGTGTGGAAAATGGTGATATAGCGTCCGCAAATGGGTGTTTCCTGTGCGGATATATCCAGGAATTATTCGCGGTTATTGGTAATGCAGCTGAAATGTTTTGGACCGCGATGGTTGACAATATCTGGATATTATTGGCATTGGGATTTGGATTGTTTTTATTTATCTATACAGGTCAATATATTTTTGATGCCGCAAAAAAAACAGCCACGCTGGATACAAATGAAAAAAAATTGGAATTGGCCGGGTGGTTTGACAAAGTTTGGCGCCAGGGCGCGCGTGTGTTGATTGTTGGCGCGCTGATGGGTGCATTGGGCATGGGGGGAACCGCCGCGTTGCGCACTGTGGCAAATATTACCATTACGCCGGTATTGTTTGTTGGGGCGGAATTATCCATGGTCGCCAGTGGTGTATCTGATGCCGCGCAATGTGGCGCGATTGATGCCGCGAATATGGACGACAATGTGTTGGCGCCGATACTGCAACCGTTTATGTGCGCGATGGGCAACATCAACAGTGTTATGTTGGCGGGGGCCGCGGGCGGATTTTCGTTGATGAATTATGCCTGGCTGGATTTGGGTGGCGGAATATTTACATGGATTGCGGGTTTGACGTTGGTGCTGATGTTTTTAATCATTGGGTTTGATTTGGTGTTCCAGGTTTTATCCGTCATATTCAAATTGGTGTTTATTATCATATTTCTGCCACTGATATTGGCGGCCGGCGCATTTGAAAAAACGTGGAGTTTGGCCAGTGGCGTTGTTGGCAATGCTGTTAATATGCTGGTTAAATCTGCGATTCAAATCGTCGCCATTACGTTAAAAGTTATCATAATGTATGCGATTGTTGCGTACAGTGCCGACGCGTATTTCCCGGGGCCTGTTGATGGATACAGCGCGATATTGCCCCCTATGATGGGACAAACTGTGCAAAATCCAGATGCACAAACGATGTCTGTGATAAATGTATTTTCCACATGCGAAGCCGCCGCAACCACAACCGGCGAAATGGACGCTGACGCGTTTCGCGATTGTTTCACTGCCCAGAAAAACGCAGTCGAAAATGAATACCCGGGCGCATTTGATTTTATGCGAAATGGTTGGGATTTCCTGTTGATGATGATTATGATTTTCGCATTGTATTTCTGGATAGTGCGGCCAAAAGTTGACGCCATATTCGGTTTGGACAAAGCAGGCACAGGCGAACAATTCGACTTTGGTAATTGGGCCAAAGATTTAGGCACAAAAATTTGGAACACACCAAAACAACTGGCGGGGATTTTCACCAAAAAAATCGGTAAAAAGTAATGAGTTTATTAAAATCGATTTTTACCAAAATTATCGCCTTCGCAATTGCGACAATGGTTATCGTGCCCAATGCACTGGCGGTCACAGCCACCACCAATATGCCGGCGGCTGAAATTGGTGATTATGGGAATTGGTTGACACCGGAAAACGTTGCGATGTTTAACGACAATATATCAGCCGACCTGTCGGAATTTCAGGCAGAATCACGCGCCGCGCAAAAGGTGCCTGATTATGTCCCGATCGAGGCCAAAGTTGGATTGGCGTTAATGAATGCGCTGTCGCGAATTTCGGATATTTTGGATTCATCGTTGGTGCGTTTTTCAATTATATTCATGATTATCGCATATGCGTTTTGGATATTATTCGAAGCGTACAATATGATGTCCAAGGGCACGTCTGCGATGGATTTCGGGGTCGATGCAGTGAAAAAGGGTGCTGTTATCGCCATATGGTCCATTGTGTTGGCGTTTGGTCCAGCGCAGATTTTCATGTGGGTTATGGGGCCAATTATTGGCGTGGCTGCATATTTGTCTGATTTGATATTAAATGCCGTATCAAATGTCGCAGGATTTGAAATTCCGGACACATGTGCCGCTATACACGCATATACAGCCGCAAATATTTCAGAAAATATGATAATGGACGCCAAAACCGCGGGCGATTTATTGTGCGTGCCGACACGATTGTCCGGATTTTTTGCAACTGCGATTTCAGCGGGCTGGCAATGGTTGGTTGCAGGTATCGGCCACAGCGCATTCACTATGTTGGTCGGCGCGATATTTATTGGCGTGTTTTTATATAACGGATTTAAATTTATGCTGATGGGGCTGGGGGTGGTTGTGGATTTATTCCTGGGGGTGATGATGTTGCCTTTTACCGCCATCGCAGAAACATTGAAAAAAACATCGTACAGCGGTATCGCGGGCAGTATATTCAACGGATTTTTGGGGCTGTTCAATACACAATCTTTGGCCGATCAAATAAAGCGATTTGTAAATGCAGCGATTTATTTTGTATCGCTGTCCATGGTCATTGCTGTGTGCGCGGCATTGCTGTCGGGGGCTGTCACGGTTGATTTGGCGTCTGATGTTCCGACATTGGACAATGCGGGATTTGCGATAACATTGCTGACGGGGGTGTTGGTGGCGCACCTGGCCAAGCGCGCGGACGAAATTGCGAAAAAACTGGGTGGCAGCATAGACGCCAGTTTCGGCACAAAATTGGGCAGCGATATAACCAAACTGTGGAATGGCACAATTTCCAAAGGCAAACAATTAATCAAAGATATCCGCAGCAGCAAAAAAACTTCATAACAAAAAAAATCCGCCATATGGCGGATTTTTAATCAACAAATTTGATGTAATTACGTGCGACCTTTTTAATTCCGCGGGCACGAAAGGCCACGGTTAAAATATCCCCATTTTCTTCTATGACCACACCACGGCCCATTTCATCGTGTTCCACCAATCGCCCAACAATGGATTTATTTTGTGCCGTGGCGGCGGTGGCAGTGCGACGATTTTGTGTGCGCGTATACTGCCCCCCATGCGGACGATTATATGTATCAACATGACGCGATGCATATGATTGCGGGGCACCGCCCTGGAAATCCAGAAATTGATTATCCATTTCGGTGATAAATCGGCTGGGGGAATTATATTGGCGATTGCCAAACACCATACGCGACATAGCGTTTATTATTATCGCACGACGACGGGCGCGCGTGATTGCAACATATGCCAGGCGGCGTTCTTCCTCTAGTCCGCCGGACTGTACGGCCATGTCGTTGGGGAATATGCCCTCTTCCCAGGCGGGCAGGAACACGGTATCGAATTCCAATCCCTTGGCCGCATGAATTGTCATAATGCTGACCGCGTCTGTGGCGGGATTTGCGTCATCTGAATCATTATCATCGGTCATCATCAATGCCGCATGTTCCAAAAATTCAGGCAATGTATCATATTTACCGATAACGTTGTTTATTAATTCACGAATGTTGTCCAAACGATCCGGGGCGTCTGTATCCCTGGATTCGCGCCACATTTGAATATATCCAGTGTTATCCAACAATTTTTGTGCCGCGTCCACAGGCGACATGGCCGCCCAATCAAAATCAAACGCATTCAAAAAAGCGTCCCCGGCAATACGCTGTTTTGCAGACAATTGCGCGTGGCGCAACCCGTCCATTAAATTTTGACCTGCGCCCTGCAATTTGGCAATCGCAGACGGCCCAAACCCACGACGCGGCCGCCCAATCACACGCAGAAAAGATATATCATCAAACGGGTATACGAGCAAACGCAAATACGCAATCGCGTCACGAATTTCTGCGCGGTCATAGAATTTGGTTGCACCGATTAATTTATACGGTATGCCACGTGATGTAAATTCTTCTTCGAACAGGCGCGACAAAGACCCGGCGCGAATCAATACCGCGAAATTAGAATACGGTGCGGCGGGGGTATCGCGCAAAATAACGTCCGCAACCAGGTGCGCTTCGTCAAAATCGGACGGCACAGTCAATACATATACCGGTTCGCCGGCCGCCATATTTGGCACTGTGTGTAAATCTTTGCCCAGGCGCCCCGTGTTATGCCGAATTAATGAATTGGCCGCCCCCAATATGTTTGGTGTACTGCGATAATTTGTTTCCAGGCGAATGATTTTTGCATTCGGGAAAGTTTTTTCGAAATTCAAAATATTTTTAATTTCTGCGCCGCGCCATGAATAAATCGATTGGTCATCATCGCCAACACAACAAATATTCGGATTTTCAATCCCACGCGTCAGCATTTGTAAAAATTGCATTTGTGCGGCGTTGGTGTCCTGGAATTCATCAACCATGATATATTTAAATTGCCGCTGATATCGCGCCAGAATGTCTGGGAATGCGTCAAACAATTGCAGCACGCGTAATATTATATCCCCAAAATCAACCGCCCCCATGCGTGCCAATTCCGCGTTATATGCGTTTAATATTTTCAGCGCCACAGATGATGTTTGTGCATCGCTGTGCAGACCTTTGTCCTTTATCGCGGAAATGCGTTCGACCCAATCAGCGGGATTAAAATCTTTGATATCCAATCCCATATTGCCCAGCACGTTTTTCAGGACTGTTTTTTGTTCATCTTCACCGTATATCAGAAAATCGCGACGCAATCCGGCCGCGTCCGCATTGGCGCGCAATATACGCAAACAAATTGAATGAAATGTACCACACCATACATCAGTGGCATACCACGATGTGCCGTCTGAAAACGCTGCCAGTCGTGATTTCATTTCGTTAGCGGCCTTGTTCGTGAATGTCAGGGCCAAAACCTGCCACGGTAATGCCAGCGCATTATTCAATATATACGCCACACGCGTGGTCAATACACGCGTTTTGCCCGTCCCCGCCCCAGACAACACCAACAGCGGGCCCGACGTAGTTTCGACAGCCAATTTTTGTTCGGGATTAAGATTTTCTAGCATTAAATTCACCATCGCATTATAATACACAAACGAAACTTTACAAAACTATATTTTTTCAAACAGGGACGGGAAATGGGGCGTGTTATTTGTTTTGATATTGAAACGACTGGACTGGAATATATGCGGGGCGACCGCTGTATTGAAATCGGCGCGGTCGAAATGATAGATGGCGTAATTACAGATAACACTTTTCATGAATATATTAATCCAGACGGGAAAATTATTCCGCCCGATTCGTATATGGTTCATAAAATTTCAAATGCTTTTTTGGAAGACAAACCCAAAATGGCCGTTGTTGCACCACGTTTTTTGGAATTTATTGGTGACAGTCCGATTGTCGCGCATAATGGGCTGGATTTTGACTTTCCATTTATTAATCATGAATTGCGGTTGGTGGGACTGCCTGAAATTCCACGCAGCCAGCAATTTGATTCCATTGTGATTGCACGCAATCGTGTGTTTGGTCCCAAAAGTTATTCACTGGACGCACTGGCCAAATGGTATGGGATATCGTTAACAGCACGTGCGGACGCACACGGCGCATTGATTGACGCGGAAATATTGGCCAAGGTTTACAAAGAATTGGAAAACACTGCCCCTGCCCCCGATGTGTCTGAAATAATTACAAAACAGCATGCTGATTTTTTAAATCACCCAAAAATTGGTGCAAATTTTCCGCATCGCGAATTTCCGCCGCACCCGGACGAATTGAATGCACATAATGAATTTATGGAAAAAATTACCGCATAATAAAACGCCATTTACATGGCGTTTTATTTTTTAATTCGTTGTTTGTTCCACACATACACCATTGGAATCCTTGACAAAGCCCGTTTTACATGTACATGTGCCATTAATATACGACCCATTTTCGCATTTTACATAGCAGTATGCACCAACGGGCTCGTACCCATTTATGCAGCGGCACATTTCGTTTGTGCATTCGCCATTACCGGCTTCGCAGGTGTTATCGTACACTGAATTATCCGGACACAGCAATGATTGATAGAACATTTCCGAAATTCCTTCTATACAGGCCTCTGGTTTATCTGGGCTGCATTCAGATGTTGTATCGCCGTCAAACACGGCATAGGCACATGTTAACGCCACATTGCGGCACGCGCCACGCATAACGTTGTAAATGCTGCCTACACTGGCGCTGGACGTCCATGAATTAACCTGGGTCACCTGTTGATTATAACATGTGGCAACGTCCAATATGCAGTTCGATGAATAATCCGATATAATCTGGCTTTGGGCGGCACGGATATTCACCATAGCGCGCTGGACATAATTCAAAACAACGTCATTGTACGGCAAATAGTTTCCATTATCATCATATGTGTATGCCTGGCATTTATCCAGCACGGCACGGCACAGACCTTCGTCGGTCACATCTTGCTTCGTACCGATTTTCTGCAATAAATATTTCGCGACACAACGGCCATCGTCGCCGGCATCGGCACAGTATGTTTCGTCCAATGTCGTGCTGGCGCCGTATGCGTCCTCGAGATATTTCTTGTCAATTGTGGCATTGTTATAATCCGCCATAAAATCGGTAATGTCTGTAATATCCTGGCCCAGGACAACTTCGCCATTTTCATCGATATAGCGTTTGGTTGGGTCCAGACATTTTGTATATCCCTCGCCACAGACCATTTCGTCGGTCATGCATGTATCCAACGCCGCGATACAGCCCTTGGCATCGTATTGATTTTTGTTTTGCATGACGGCCAGGCGCGCTTTCTGCAACATCAGGTTCGCACTGCGCACATTGGACACCAATGTGTCGTTCATTTTTGACAATCCCTGTTCATACGCAATGCAATCGCGATCAACGGCCAAATCATAGTTAGCCGTGATTTGATCGATGTTGGCGCCGGCGGCCTCGCACTCGTTCAAAATTGTTTTGCAGCGATTTTTGGCGGCGTTATATAAACTGGTTCCGCGCAGATTTGAAAAACTGGTTGTGCCGGTGTTCAGAAAATCCAAACTGAACATATCCGCCACATTGGACGAAAAATCCAAATTCATATCCAGCCCAAATGATGTCGACGTCGACGAATACGATGATGTTGCGGTTGATGGATCGCGGATTAATTCTTCGATTTCGTCCAACATACTGCGGGTTTCAGATGTATCGCGCGCACCGGACAGGGCTTCTTCGGCCTCGGTCTCGTTCATAATGGCACGGATTTCATCGGCCGACAGCCCGACATAGCGAATACGTTGGGCAACCTCGTTCAACTGGTTGTTGGCGCTGGTGACGGCCTCTTCTACGTCGGCATAATCAGACAGATTGGCGGAACATGAACAGCGCCCCTGATTGGAATCAATAACATTACAGAATTGATCCATGCAATCATTATATTGCTGTTGACATGACGAATTTAAATCTGTGGTTAATTGCATGCGTTCGGTGGCCTCGGCAATTGATTCGGCCGTGGGCGTGACAGTGGCCGCACGTGATTGAACGCCACGAATTTGTTCGTCTATGTTCGAACCAGTTTGAATATCGGTGCCGGCAATGGTGGCGCGACCGCCAACCTCGGCCGTGGACGGGCGCAGTGTTAATCCCGCACGGCGTACCGCCGGATTATTATTCACACTGGCGGATTGAACGCGCGCATTACGGCCAACTGTATTGACCGTTGCGGTTAAATTTTCACGCGCAGTATTTGTATGTCCAGATTGCGTGGCACTGGCGCGGGATACGTTGCCCGTACTGGCCACAGTATTGGACGGGCCACGCGGCGTTGATGTCGGCGCGGCATCGCCCAAATTCAATACACGACCGCCCACACGCACGACATCTGAATTATTAACGCCGGTTGCGGTGGTGGCACTGCGACTGACGACATTGCGTGTTGTTGCGTCACGCGCAGTGGTGGCCACAGTGTCCGAATTGTTTGCGGAATTTGTCACAGATGTTCCGGCGGCCGGCGTCGTCACACGCGATACAGACGCACGCGACACAGTATTCGCCGTGGCACGCGATGTGGCCGTGGTTGTGGTGTCTGAATTATTTGACGGAATAACGCGCGATATAGCAAAAGCCCCGCCGTCGGCAAAAACCAACGGTACTGCGACCGCTATCAGAAAAAAGCACAGGGGCAATCTTCTCATCTATTTCTTTTGATTATATCACAACTGGCTGCGCGTGAAAAGATGAAAATGCGCGATAGCGGTCAATAATATATGCGATGGGCATTTTGGTGTGGCGCTGGTCGGGTGCTTTATTCCCTGTCATTGCGAAGGAGTACGGTCAACGTTGAAAACATTGGTGTGCGACTGTGACGCTTTGCCCGCGATGACAGGGGGGGGTAAGTGCGTATTCTTGAATTCTCTGCCCCACCCCCCGTCGCGCAAGGCGCGCCACCCCCCGCCCCCACAGGGTGCGGTGGGCATTCGGGTGCGATGATGGGCGGGCATATTCTCCCCTGTCATTCCCGCGCCCGGGGTTCCCGCAAACACGAATGTGTTTGTGGGGTGGATAAGGCGGGAATAGGGTCTATTAAATTTGTATCGCAGATTTTGTAATAATAAAAATACAACGCAGAATTATTCCCCAAATTAAATAACTAATAACAACCCAAGCCCTATTCCCGCCTGCGCGGGAATGACAGGTTATGGGAGTAAGTGCGTATTCTTGTAATCTCTGACCACCCCGGCACTTCGTGCCACCCCTCCAATGGAGGGGAACTTTATTCCGCGACGGGACGAAGGCCAAGTTCCCCTCTGCGGAGGGGTGCCGGCTATGCCGGCGGGGTGGTCATTGTACCGGCAGTGGGCATTATTTGCACTCTGCACGATAATAAAAAACGGGGCGGGGCCCCGTTTTTTATTTTGCTTCGTCTTCTGGTATGACGGAAACTGTTTTCCGATCGCCCAGACCACGTTTGAATTTCACAACGCCCGCAATTTTCGCGAACAGTGTGTGATCCTTGCCCATGCCGACGTTCAGGCCGGGGTGCACAGATGTGCCACGCTGACGAATGATGATGTTGCCAGGAATGACACGGCTGCCGCCGGATTTTTTAACACCCAAACGACGTCCCGCGGAATCGCGTCCGTTGGTGGTTGCCGAACCTGCTTTCTTGTGTGCCATAATTAAACTCCTTCATATCCGGGGATTAGCCCTTGATTTCTGTAATTTTCAACACAGTGATATACTGGCGATGGCCGCGTGTGCGACGATAGTTTTGACGGCGTTTTTTCTTGAACACCAAAACTTTGTCACCACGTTTTTGTTCCACAACCTGGGCCACGACGCGCGCGCCGTCGATGAACGGTGTGCCGATTTTGTCGTCCAGCATTAAAACCTGGTCAAATTCGACCGTGCCGTCGGCGTTCAGGCGTTCAACCTTTACAATGTCGCCCGTTTTCACGCGATATTGTTTGCCGCCGGTTTGAAAGATTGCAATATTGCTCATGTGTCTTTCTCTTGTTGTTGTTCTTGTTCAGATTTGTTCAAAAGTTTCTACAAAAGTATCATTTTTTTATCAAAAGTCAAGTGTTTTGCATAAAATTTTCAACAAAACACAAAAATAACAAGGCGGGAGGACAATGGGGAGTAAGTGCGGTTTCTTGAATTCTCTAACCACCCCGGGCTGCGCCCACCCCTCCAATGGAGGGGAACTGGCTGCGCGACGGGACGAAGGCCAAGTTCCCCTCTGCGGAGGGGCGGCGGCGCTTCGGGCCCCGCGAAAATGCAATTTTCGTGGGTGATAAGCCGGCGGGGTGGTCAATAATTAATGTACGATTATTGTAAAAAACGCCCCGACGGGGCGTTTTTTTAATCTCCTGTGCTGTCTTTTTGTTTTTCCCAATCACGGATTTCTTTAACCCAATTATTCAACAGACACTGTTCACGCAGATTGGCTGAATTACACTTAGTCGCATCTTCGCCAATACAGAGCGGTGTATCCCCATCGGTGACCGTTGCACCATTTACGCCGTTCAAGATTTCGTTCAGTGTCACGACATTGCGGCAGGTGTTTTCCTCGTAATTCTGGCTGTTATTGCAGGACGCGTTATCCTGTTCATCAATAATAGCGCGGAATTGCGACGTAGACGGATTGCAAATCATTGTTTCATAGCAATGCGGAACATTTGCAACCTGGGCACAGTATGTTTTGATACGCGCCGATGTCCAATTCGGTTCGGCATCTGCCTGGGTTTCATAGCAATCGAATATCTCGCTTAAACATTCGTTGAAATTCGTGCCGGCGGCTGTTGCCTCGGCCAGAACGGTTTCCTGTTCTTCCTGATAGAATTCCAGACGTTTTTGTTGCAATGCCTGTTGGGCGGCAACCTTTTGATATCCGATATTCTGGGCGGTTGTGCTTAACTGTTCACCGTATGCGTCACAGTCAGCGTTCGCGTCCAGCGCATATTGCTGCATAATGCTGCGGCGGGCGTCGGCCACCGGGCCACGCAGGTCGGCATACGGGTCGCCAGATGCAGACGTATAGCCAAAGCATGTTGCGGAATTGGACGCTGTATAACCGGTGTTGGGTTCAATGAAGTCCAATTCATATGTACCTGTGTTGGATACGGATATATAACTGTTGTAATTGTACGGGCACTGGGAACGGCCGTTGCCGCATTTTGTACCACCAGATGGCGGGGTGCCACAGGCCTCGTATATGCCGTTAAAGCAGGAATCCAACACGCGGTTGCACACATTGTTGTGCGCATATTCAAACAATTCGTACCCCCATGTTTCGGCCAGGGAATCCTTTAAATTTTCTGAATTTGCCAACGAACCATCTATGCCGGCCAAACTGCCCACAACGTTGGTCAATTCGTCAAATGCAGATGTCAAACTGTCTGTATCGTCGGTCAGAATGGTCAATGTGTTTTCCTTGGCTTTGGCCCAGGATTGCAGGGACGCCAAAATATCACTGCTGCTGCCGTCGATATTTGCAATATCAAACCCGAAATTATTACCAGTTTCTGTACAATATAACGGTTGTGAGCACGATGACAACGCGGAACCATTTGTGCCGTAAATACCATGGTTGTTGCACCATTCGATGGCCTCGTCCGAAGATTGGCCGTATTGATCGGTGACCTCTTTCCATGATACACAGTTCATAACCTTTTCAGCGTCGGTTAATTGAAACGCCTGGCTGACATCTTGGCCCTTGGTGGCAATCAACAACGCCAATTCACCGGAAACTTTGATTAATTCCTCGTTCGCTTGTTCCAGGGCGGCTTCGGCCTCGGCAAATGCTTTGACACGACCGGCACATGCGCAACGGCGCTGGGCCGCATTACGTGCCGTGCAGATTTCGTCCATACAGGCATAATATGATTCTTTGCAGTTATTATATGCCTCGGCAGAAATCAGACCGGTTGATGAATCAATTATGTTTGAATAATTGCCCGTATACAATGCACTGGACAGATATGTGTATGTATTTGTGGCGGCTTTGTTCCCGCGGATTGCACTGCCCGTCAGGGACACACGCGACGGCGTTGTGGTTGTACGTGCAATTACTGCGCGCGATGGCGATGCGGTTGTGCGCGACACAACATTACGTGACGTATTGCCACGTGACGTTGTCGCCCGTGACGAAGCCGTTGTTGCGGCCGTGCCACGCGACGCGGTTGCAGTCGGACGGGCGGCCGCGGTTGTACGCGATGCGGTCGCCGTTGTTGTGCGTGACGCGGTTGGGGTCACCGCCCCGCGTGATACAGTCGCGCGTGATGTGACGGCGCGTGAATTTGTTGTGGTGCCGGTTGTTGTGCCACGCGATACGATATTCGCAGATGTACTGCGCGATGATGCAGGACGTGCAGACGCGCGGACGTTCGCGCCATTGCGGGGCGATTGCACGTTTGCCGCGGGCGACACAGTCACCGGCGCGATTGGATCCGCAAACACGGCGCGCATTGACACCAATGTAGAGCAAACAAAGAATGCGCCCGCCAGTAAAAATACTGTGCCCATCGCATTTTTGATATGTTCTGCGAAATTACGGTTTTTCATTGAAAACTCCCCCTGTAATCCGGAAACGCCCGGAAAACCCGACGTTCAGCGATTTGATTGCAAGCAAATCAATCACCTGTTTTTATAATTATAGCATTTTTGGCGCGGTCTGTAAATAAGAAAACCAGGCACGCACGCGGGAATTTTTATCATTTGTCCGATGGGGTATTTTGGTGTATAATTCGTTCATCATGAAAAAATTCGTTGCTGTAATTTTATCTGTTTTGACTTTGCCCGCGATGGCCGACGATGATGTAAATCCGTTATTCGGCGCGGGCAATGAAAACAATATCGCAATTTACGCCGCCCAGGGAACAGGACCAGGAACAATGTTTAAACTGGTTGACCCGTTTTTGTGGGAATTTGAATCAATGACCGGCGTCATGATTCAATACAGCCAGCCACTGAATATTTTCCGGTTGCCGTCACGTATGAATTTAAATTTTGTACAAAATTTCGCCTATGGCGACGATCACGGATTGTCATTTATGGCCATTGGGGTCAGTTGGGACGTGGCATTAATCAATTGGCGCGGGTTTTATCTGGGCGTTGGCATTGGTCCATATATGCGCGATTCCAACGACAGATATGTTGAAAGCAAATTGGTGTTTGGCGAACGCGTGTTCATTGGGAAAAATATTGGCAATGATTGGCGCATTGAATTATTTACCCAACATTTTTCAAATGGCGATTTTACAGAAATCAATCGTGGATTTAATTTTACAGGACTGGGGGTCAGTTATAGTTTTTAATTCGCAAAACATACAATAAAAAAACGGGGCGTTTGCCCCGTTTTTTATTTTTTGCGTGGGAATTTGACCGCCGCCTGGGCCGCCGCAAGGCGTGCAATTGGCACGCGGAACGGACTGCAGGAAACAGAATCAAATCCGACACGGTGGAAATATTCAACAGATGCTGGATCGCCACCATGTTCGCCACAAACACCCAGGTGAATTTCTGCACCCTTGGTTTTGCGGGCTTTGGCGACAGCGTCTTCGATCAAGATGCCAACACCCTGTTGATCAACCGACGCGAATGGATCCGCGACATAGATTCCACGGGCGCGATATTCGTCCAGGATTTTGCCTGTGTCATCGCGCGACATGCCCAATGTTGTTTGGGTCAAATCGTTTGTGCCGAATTCAAAGAATTCGCAACTTTCCGCGATTTGATCAGCCAATACAGCGGCACGCGGCAATTCAATCATGGAACCAACCTTGTAATCAACACTGTCACCCGTTTCAGCAAACAATGCGTCGGCAGTTGCGTCAATTACAGATTTGACGATATCCACTTCTTTTTTGGAACCAACCAATGGAACCTCGATTTCAGGGAATACGTGTATGCCGGCGTTTTTGCATTCCAGTGCAGCGGACAAAATCGCGCGCGTCTGCATTTCGCAGATTTCTGGATATGTAATCGCCAAACGGCAACCACGATGACCCAACATCGGATTCGTTTCACGCAGGGCTTCGGAACGTGCCTTGACAAATTCAACTGATTTGCCGATATGGTTGGCCAATTCCTGAATTTCTTCCTCGGTATGAGGCAGGAATTCGTGCAACGGTGGGTCAATCAAACGAATTGTGACCGGCAGACCGTCCATGATTTTGAACAATTCAACAAAGTCGGCCTTTTGATACGGCAACAATTTCGCCAGCGCAGCACGACGACCATCTTCGTCATCAGCCAAAATCATTTCGCGCATGTCCTGGATACGTGACGAGTCAAAGAACATGTGTTCCGTACGTGCCAGACCGATACCTTCGGCACCGAAATCACGTGCCTGTTTGGCATCTTTTGGTGTTTCGGCGTTGGCTTTGACCTTTAACGATTTGATTTCGTCAACCCATTTCATTAATGTGCCGAAATTACCGGTTAATTCAACAGACACTGTTGGAACACGACCGGCGATAATCTGGCCACGGGCACCATCAATGGACACCCAGTCGCCTTCGTTAATTACGACGCCAGACGTTGTTTTCATCGTTTTGGTTTCGTAATCAATTTTGATATCAGGCGAACCAGACACGCATGGCGTACCCATACCACGGGCAACCACTGCCGCGTGTGATGTCATACCACCACGGGCGGTGATAACACCCTGGGCCGCGTTCATGCCGGCGATATCTTCGGGTGATGTTTCGACACGGATTAACATGACCTGTTTGCCTTCCTTGGCCCATTTTTCGGCATCGTCCGCGTTAAAGACGACCTGGCCAACGGCGGCACCTGGGGACGCAGGCAATCCAGTCGCGATGACGTTCTTTTCCGCTTTGGGGTCCAGCATCGGGTGCAACAGGTGATCCAATTGATCCGCACCAACGCGCAGGATTGCTTCTTCTTTGGTCAACAGCCCTTCGTCCACCATTTCAACGGCCATGCGAACAGCGGCGGCGGCGGTACGTTTACCATTACGGCACTGCAACATCCACAATTTGCCATGTTCGATGGTGAATTCCATATCCTGCATGTCTTTGTAATGTTTTTCCAATTTTTCACGAACATCGCACAGTTCTTTATAGACATCGGGCATGGCCTCTTCCAAAGACAGGCGGCCTGAATCGTCCTTGGTCATTGGCTGGGGCGTGCGAATACCGGCAACGACGTCCTCGCCCTGGGCATTAATCAGATATTCGCCATAGTATTTGTTTTCGCCAGTGGCAGGATCGCGGCTGAAGCACACGCCAGTTGCGGAATCATCGCCGGAATTACCAAACACCATTGCCTGGACATTGACGGCTGTGCCCCAATCGCCCGGGATATTGTTCAGTTTGCGGTATGTGATGGCTTTCTTGCTCATCCAGCTGCCGAATACGGCACCAATACCCAATTTCAGTTGTTCCCATGGATCCTGGGGGAATACTTTGCCGATGTTGTTGCCGATTTCTTTGAATTTTTCGACCAATTCTTTTAAATCATCGGCGGTTAATTCTGTATCGACTTTATAACCTTTGTCTTCCTTCATACGTTCCAGGGTATGTTCAAACAAATCGATGTCTGCGCCCAGCACAACGTCCGAAAACATCATGATAAAACGACGATATGAATCATATGCGAAACGTTCGTCGCCAGAATGACGTGCCAACGCTTTGACCGTTTCGTCGTTCAGACCCAAATTCAAAACTGTATCCATCATGCCCGGCATGGAAACGCGCGCACCAGAACGCACAGATACCAACAACGGATTTTCCATGTCTGCAAATTTTTTGCCCATAATGCTTTCAATATGCGCAATACCATCATGCACCTGGTCCATCAAATCAGACGGATATGTGTGATCGTGTTCATAATAGTATGTGCAGACCTCGGTCGTGACGGTAAAGCCCGCCGGCACAGGCAATCCGACCAAATTCATTTCGGCCAAATTGGCACCTTTGCCGCCCAACAGGTTGCGCATGTCTGCGCGGCCTTCGGCTGCACCATTACCGAATTTGTATACCCATTTATTACTCATATGGTTTTCTCCTTGGTTTTTTAAACGCCCTGCATTGTGTGAGATATGTCACAGAAATGCAAGGAAAAAAGCGCAATTTTTATAAAACTTTTACCTTTACAACGCGGTTTTTAGGGTCTATTTTTGTGGATATGACAAATTTGCACGATGCGGTATTTGTGGCCGAATTAAATAATCATTTAAAATCTGGTGGCGTGATTGCGTTCCCAACAGACACTGTTTGGGGACTGGGGGCGTTGCCGACACGCGCAGGGGCAGATGCACTGTTTGAAATCAAACGGCGTCCCGCAAACAAACATCTGATTATCATGTCTGATAATCTGGCGCATATTCGCCCGTATATGGAAAATTATCCAGCGCGCGCGTTTGATTTGGCAAATAAATACTGGCCGGGGGCATTGACAATTGGCGTGCCTGTGGCGGGTACTGATTCCATGGTGTTTGGTGGCGTGCGCGTGCCGAATTACAGGCCGTTTATGGAATTATGTGGTGTGATTGACGGACATTGTTTGGCGACGACGTCCGCAAATATATCTGGGCAACCGACATTGCAATCGGCGGACGAAATACGCAAAACATTTCCAGATATTATTGTAATTGATAACGCATTCGACCCGATGGGTGGCGCCCCCAGTACTGTTGTCGTACTGGACGGGGACAGCACAAATATTGTGCGCACCGGCGCAGTAGTGATTGAATAAAAAATCCCGCCAATTGCGGGACTTTTTATTGTTTCGCAGCGATGGGAACCACCGCCAACCGAACACCAAACGCATTCAATATATTACTGACAACCTGCATGCTGGGGTTGCCATTATCAGACAGCGCATTATACAGTCCCTGGCGTGAAACGCCGGCCTGTTTTGCAACGTCTGTCATTCCACGCGCGCGTGCAATTTTATCAATCGCGCGTTTGATTAATTCTGAATCATTTTGTTCAAATACTGCGTCCAGATATTCTGAAATATCGCGTTGAGTTTTTAAATATAAACTGCTGTCCCAATCACTGATAGTTATCTTTTTTTTATCAGTCATGGCATATCCTTTTGTTAATTATTCAAATAATTCCCGCATTATTTCACGAGCATATTTTATATCTGCGCTTTGCGATGATTTGTCCCCACCGCATAATAACAACACTATAATATTTTCGCGCATGGTATAATATATGCGATAACCGGGGCCAAAGTAAAACCGCATTTCCATGACGCCACCACCAACAGATTTTACATCGCCCAAATTACCCAATTCAACCCGGTCCAAACGTGCCATTATCCTTTTTTGGTCCCTGGAATCTTTTAATGATTCAAACCATTCAGAAAAAATGTTTGTCTGTTGTATTTTGTACACGTCCGCCACCCCGTGGATTATGTGCAGTCATTGTAAACTATAATTGACATATTGTCAAGTAAAAAAGACAACAAAAAAACTAAATTAGTTTGCTGGGGGGGCGCGGCAAAATCATTGTGAATACTTGCCTGGATAAATAAACGACGAATAATGATAAAATATCCCGCATGATGCGCAAAAATAATTTTAATTCGGCCGGCGCAATTGTCCTGGGCATGCATGACGCGTTGGTATCACTGACGGGATTAATCGCGGGGCTGGCGGTCGCCATGGCCGACAGATATGCAATTATTCTGACGGCGATTATCGCATCTATTACCGCCAGTTTATCTATGGCCGCGTCCAATTATCTGGCTGTGCGTGCAAACGGCAATGCGCGCGCAATTGTCGCGGCACTGTATACAGGCGGCGCATATATGGTGACGTGTGCGGCGTTGATATTGCCTTTCTTTGTTTTTACAAATCGCACGATTGAAATGGCTGTGATGTTTGCAATTGCTGTGGCGGAAATATTTCTGTTTAACTGGTGGTTGGGACGATCGCGTCACCGACCATATATGCGAAATTTTTTCGAAATGTTGGCGGTGTGTGCAGGCGTGTCCATTGTTGCGTTTTTAATCGGCTGGTGCGCACATATATGTTTGGGCATAGACGCATAAAAAAACGCCGCAGGTGCGGCGATTTTTATTTCTGATTTTGCAACAGTACTTTTTGTATACAATCGATAACTTTTTTATCATTGTATATTTGATACACGGTATCGACGGCGATGCCTTCGGCGGCCTCTTTTAAATTCCGATACAAACGGTTGCAAATCCAGCCGGTTTCACCATTTGCAAATTTTACATTGTACCACGCCACACGATTAGATTCGTGATTTGGCACGCTGCGGGGCGTGGTGCGACGCTGGGCCGGGGAATTATATGGTATCGCGCTGTTCGCGGCCGTTTGCACAACGATTTCACGCAATTCCAATGGCGTGCCGTTTAATGTTTGATTGCGCCAAAAATCCTGGGCATGAGTAAAATACACATGTGTCATTTCTATGCGCGATTGTGGCCGCCCGCGATAAAAGCGATTGCCGCGCGCGTCCGACGTTTTCACACCGTCTGAATTAATTACGATATATTCTTCGGCGGCGGTGGCGGGCAATATGCGGTATGTCACCTGGGCCGAGCCGTTTGTTTTAATTGGTTGCATGTATTATACCCCCGATATGCTGATAAATTAATTTCGCCGACATTGTATGATATAATTTATACAAGTCAATATATTTAGCGCGTTTTGTCTGTATTTTTACCTGACTCGCGTTTCATGTTTGGGTAAATCCGTTCTGAATATATGGTGAAAAACACAGACGCTGCGCGTGCATATAAATATCGATTTGAACGCACAGGGTGAATTTCCACAAATCTGTCGTCTATTATCATCAGGAAATGCCGTTCTGCGGCCGATTCCCGCGGCAAATGCGACAATGTTATATTCCCCAGTTTGATATTATACATATAACCAACCCGGGTGATTTTGACAGTGTCCATATTTTTGGCGATTTTATCCAGCGCAAACCATGCGGATATATCCAGGTCACTCATTTCGTCCAGTTTGTAATTCTGGGTAATTTTATCGGACAAACGTTGAATAAAACTGCGCATACGTATACGGTTATAACGAATGCGATATGCGCGCCGCAGCACAGATAATGCCCGCGCATGACGTTGGGCGTCCGCCGATAAATCAACAGGCATACCGCGATACGTCATGGAAACTGTGCGATACGATGTGCCGTGCGACATGGTCACGTCGCCAAAAAATACATTGTCGCCCTTTATCACAGCATGACGCACATTGCTGCGCGCAGTATTTAACATGTAATCAATTTGTCGATTTGTAAATTTCATAATAAATTCCTGTGTCGACAAACAGTATATACTAAATCTGATTTTTGTCAATAATAAACATACAGATTATTTATCTGTGAACGACCGGCACAAATCCCAAATTTCTGGGAATTCGCGCATATTTCCGGAAAAATGACTGCGGTCAGTAAACCTGTGCACGCGCATTGCGGGGTATATTTCCTGTAATTTTTTGCAACCGGACAAAATCATATCGCCAAAATGATCGTCGTCGGAATAAAACAAATCCATTGTGCCGACGCGGTTGATTAAATCGGGGTCCGGTTCAAAATTATTGAAATACTGCGGGAACACGTGCGCAGCATCTATCCACGGGGCAACCAATATTAAATGCCCGATTTTTATGTGCGGATTTTCAGACAGGTATTTAACCAGCAATCCCCCACCACACGAATGCCCAATCAAAATAGTTTCGTCATCAATGTGCTGGCGCGATAAAATATCAACGTCCAACGCATAACTGCGCGCAGGCAACCATGAATTGGTAAAAGACGGAACCTGGGTCGGGACGCCCGATAAAATCAATTTCTGTTGCAGCCACGGGAACCAATACGATGCACAGAATGGGATTTCCATTTTATCAAAATCTTCTTTGAATTTAACACCGTGACATATTACCGCGTTGGCCATAAATAATCCTTTTATTTCACCCTGTTCAGACAAGACGCACGGAACAATTGCCAAAATGCCGCGCCACCAAATTCCTGGGGGCAATTTTTCGGGCTGCATGCACAGCGACGCGATGGATTTGCCGCGCACATATTGGCAAGCGTGCGATTGCGTAATTGTTTCAGGCACGCACGGTATTCTGTGGCGGCCTGGTCGATGTCATAAACCGTTTTTGACCAATACTGCCCGTCATTTTCCTGCATTGAAATGACAAAGGCGTCCATTTTTTTAAATGATTTTTCTTGGTTGGAATAAACAGTATCTGTGGCGGTCAAACGCACCCAGCCCCGTTCATTGGAATATTTTGCCAAAATTTGTGACGTCATAATTGTGCCCCCTGGGGTTATTTTGTTCTGTACAAACAAGATTCGCGGAATATTTGCCAAAATGCCGCGCCACCCAAAGATTTTGGACAATTTGCCGCGCTGCATTTACGGTGACCGTTCGGATTGACCGCACACGTACGCGCAGGCGTGCGGCCATGCAATTTATCTATGCAGGCGCGATATTCATCGACGGCCTCTTCTAAATCATATACGGTATGTTGCAAAATATGACTGTTGCCCGATGGGGAAATTTTTTCCATCGCCACAGTAAAAGTATTTTCATCAGTCGGCTTGAACGTATTGGTGGCGGGATCATATATCTCGTTCGGTCGAAACATATATACTTCGCCATTTTCATCATAATATTTTGCAAAAATTTTCATATTACGCACCCCCTTTGCAATGAACAGGATAGCAATTACCGCAAATATAGCAATAAAAAACCGCCACATGGGCGGGGATTAAATTTCATACGTTCCTTTATTTCGTACTGGGTGTAACGGTGGGGGGGCATTTCGTTTTTTACATCCTTGGATGCCAATTTTAATGAATATGCCTTTATATATTTATCATACTTCGCCCTTTCACTCGCTGGAATTTTTGGTGCAATTCGTTCCAAAAACTTTTTGCCAAAATTTGATATATTTATACTGACATTGGATAAAAA
>CALXXY010000006.1 GCA_944392815.1 uncultured Alphaproteobacteria bacterium
TGCCATTGGCTTTGGCGATTGCTATGCCTTCCCGCTGGCGGGTTCGTATCAAAGTCCTTTCAAATTGTGCAATAGATGCCAATATAGTCAATATCAACTGGCTGGTGGCATCATCTTTGTCTGGCGAAAAATGCAGGTTTTCTTTGATAAAATGAATTGAAACACCCTTGGCCAGAATTTTATTTACTAAATCTATTAAATCAAAAGTATTTCTGGCCAACCGCGACAGTTCGTGGGCATATACTTCATCACCTTCGCGGATATAGTTTAACATTTCTTGCAAAGCAGGTCTGTCGGTATTTTTACCAGAACATTTATCTTCAAAGATACGATCGTATTTATCAGAATCCTGTAATTGGCGATCCAGATTTTGACCGATTGAACTGACACGAGCATACAATACGATTGCCATAACATTCCCCTTTTGTTTAATAAATCCAAATAGAGTATTTAAGTTCAGCTGTAACCTGGCTCGAAAGTGTCTAAAAGTCAAGCTTATTAAGGGGTTTATTTAGACAGGTATTCCAATGTCCAATTTAGGTATAGGGTAATTAGATATTCAAATTTTATACAAAATATTACCTGGGGCAACCGTGGGGCAACTTTGCCCATCCAATAAAATCAATATATATCCATATACAATCAGGAACAACTATCTGAAAAAAGAATATTTATTTCGCCCCGATATTCAAAATTAAACATTAATCAAATAAAATCACTTTATTAAATATAATACTTTGTTTTTACAATAAAAATTTTATTAAAAATTCAAAAAAGTTGTTTTCTCATAACCTGAAGGTCTGTGGTTCAAATCCACACTCCGCAACCAGTTAAAATGAAAAATACACCCATGCGGTGTATTTTTTATTCTTCTGAATTCACATTATAATAATATTCCAATTTTTCGTGGTCGTAATCCTCTATACGGCCCGCCGGCAACACCAACATACGTGTAATCCCAATTTGTTCAACAAAATCAGGATTATGGCTGACCACCAAAATAGTTCCCGCAAAATCGCGAAAATTTTCACCGATTACCACCTGGGTTTCTGGATCCAGATGATTTGTCGGTTCGTCCAAAATCAACATATTTGCACGCCGCAATAATAATTTACACAATGCCACGCGCGCCCGTTCGCCCGGCGACAACGACGCGACTGTTTTAAATACATCATTACCAAAAAACAAAAAATTTGCCAATGCTGCGCGCAATTGTAAATCGCTGTATTCAGATGCAACCCCGCCCACATTTTCCAACACAGTTTTATTTAAATCCAATTGTTCCAATTCCTGGGCGTAATACGCGATATCAGTTTTTGGATTAATATCAATCACCCCACGTTCAGGCATCAAAAATCCCATAATTAATTTTAACAAAGTTGATTTACCAACCCCATTTTCACCAACTATTAAAAATCTTTCACCCGATGCGATATGAAATGATAATTTTCTGTACAATAATTTTTTCCCGGGATATCGGAACCACAAATCATCAACCATAATTGGAAAACGCGCGCCATCACGCAGTGGCGTTAAATCCATTTTTACCCGTTTATATTCCGCCAACGCGTCTGTACGACGTGCCAACAATTTTTCCAATTGTGCGGCACGCACATGCCCGGCGCGTTTCATACTGTGTGCGGTTGGACTGGCGGCATTGGCACGCGCCACAAATTCAGATAAATGTTTTATCTGGCGTTCTTCGTCCTTGATTTTTGCCGCCTGCCTGATGCGCAATTGTGCAACTTTAGATTTATAATCATCATAATTACCATCAAATACAGTTATTTTTTTGGTTGCTTTGTCTATAAACAAAATCTTGTTTACGATTTCGTTTAAAAATTCAGTATCATGACTGATAATCAAAACACTGCCACGCCAGTGACGTAAATAATCACACACAAACGCGCGACTGGCCGCGTCCAGATGATTTGTTGGTTCGTCCAATAATAAAACATCAGCCACAGAATATAATAATCGCGCGAATGCAACCTGGGATTTTTGGCCGCCCGACAAATTTGACATTTTCATATCTATTAAATCTGTCAAATTCATATTTTCAATAATATCCAGCATAACATTTTCTGCATTATACGCGTCCAAAATTTCCAATTTTTCCTGGGCAATATTAATATCATTTTGCACCGCGATATCATCTGGATTATCAGCCAGCGCAACATACAAATCATGTAATTGCGATTCAATCTGTTTAACAGGCCGCGCAGACGCAATAAAATCCCACACAGTCACATCTGGATTTTTTATTTCGATAACCTGTGGCAAATAACCGATTGTTGCGCCATCTGTATAAATATTTCCATAATCAGGCGTAATTTGCCCCAATATAATTTTAAATAAAGTTGTTTTACCGGCACCATTAACACCAACTATGCCGCATTTGGCACGCGATGGAATGTTAAATTCCGCATTGTCATATATGACATTTGTCCCAAACGAAAGTGTCAGATTTTCTGCCCGCATAGCCGAAATTGTATAAAATTAATTTTGTATAACAAGTGTTTTTGATATAATTATAAACAACCATTAAAAAAACAGGGGGGATACAAAACATGAAAAAATTAATATCTGTTCTGTGCGCTTTATTTTTGGTCGCCTGTGGCGATACAGACATTTCCGGCACATGGACGCAACCTGTACCGGGCATGGCCGGATTGAACCAGGGATTCACATTAAACACCGACGGCACGGCGTCATCTGTCAATATGGCAACACTGGCATACGATACATGGCGTCGCGATGGTGATACAATAATCATGACAGGCCGCAGTATTGGAAATGGTCAAACCATAGAATTCACCGAAACATACACAATTGAACAATTAACACCTGATACATTGGTACTGCGAAACGGTGACGCCACATTTACATATTCACGTGAATAAAAAACGCCCAAATGGGCGTTTTTTATTACTGATTCTGTATAAAGCATTTTTGCAACGATTGCCCATGATCATGCTGGTCAACGCGTTTATTACGAATTTCTTCGGCGGCCTTGATTTTTTGTTTCACTAATATTAAATCAGGGTGCGCCTGTAATTCAGCATTTAATTCAGTAATCGCGGCATCTATATCAGACGCATTTTGCACAAATATTGGCGTGATCGAATCCGCCGCTGTGTATACAGCATTCATTAATTCAGGGGTAAAATCATCAATCACAGATAAATATGCGCGAATATGTTGGTCTTCGTGTGATAAAATCGCGTTGTATGTGCACGATTCCGGCATATGGCGAATATCAATCTGAACCAAAAAATTACTGTATCCAACGGTCGCGTCCACAGATTTTAATGACACACAATACCCATCTTCGATATTTGTAATATCGGCAACGATATCATAATTATCAACCAGCGTCGCCAAAACATTACCATGTAATAAATCCATATGTTGTAATGGTTGAACAACTTCTTTGGACCATTCCGGCACGTCCAACGTAATTTTTGGTGTTAATTTATACGGTAAACAATCATCATACGCACGCGCAGCAATCGGAAAAACACAAACCAACAAATATAAAATTTTAATAAATTTCATATTTTATAAATCGCCCGCCCCTTGCTTTTTCAAATATTCAGCAACAAAATTGTTTCCATATTGTGCATATAATTCTTCGGCCAATAACACAGACGACCGCCCCGATTCAAACAAACGCAACAAATTCCCCAAACCACCCAGTTCAGTATTTAAAATCACAGATTCACCGGTGACCGGCCGCGACAATAACACCGCACGTTTTAAATTTGGATATGCCTTGCCCTGGATAAACGCCATTTCCAACGGATTTAAATTCCAGTATTGATAATCAGATGCGTCGGCCGCCGGATTGCGGAAAAACAGCACTGTTTGCGCCTGGCCACGAACAACATCGCCAATTCCCAATTTATCCAAAACATTTGCCCGCTGGAACGCAACCATGTACGCCTGGCGATTTTTACGTCCCTCTTGCAATCCTGTGATAAAATTATCACGGAACATTTTATTTTCCAACATAGGCGCCGTTTCATCAATCATAATCAACGACGGATTTCCACCGGCCACAGTATTATTATTAATACGATGTAAAATATATGAAATCACGGCCGGCGCCAAAGTTTCGTCCTGTAAAATATCGGTAAAATCGAACGTGGTTAAACGCGAATTCAAATCCAAAGTATCTGAATTTTCATTAAAAATATCGCCATACTGCAATGGATCAACCCATTTTTTCAACGCAGGCCGCATATTCCCAGCGGACGAAAAACAACTTTCCCATAAATTTTTCAGCATTCTGTCTTTGTCCGACAAATAATCAAAATTCACCGACACAGCGCGCGCAATTTCATCGGCCGAATTGGAATCACTTTGCCCCGAAATCATCGCAAACCACCGCCGCAAAAACGCGCGATTTTCCGGTGTGTCGGGCATTTTTAATGGATTCAAATGTGTTTGGAACGAATCCGCGGACGCGTCTTTTTTATCTTTGCCCACCATTGTCACATATTTCCCACCAACGGCCAAAGTAAATATTTCGGCACCTTTGTTCCGGTCAAAGAAAAACGCCTTTAATTTTTTATGCCGCAACGATTGCGCAATCAGGAAACTGAACAAAGTCGTTTTACCGCCACCCGTTGGTCCAATTGTCAAAGTATGCGCCACAGCGGCCGGTTTGTCCGATACATGGAATTGAAATTGATATGGCGTTCCCTGGGCGGTTGGGAATACAACCAATGGCCCCGGTCCCCAATCACAGTTTGCCACCCCACGTGGTGTACTGGACATAGGCACACTAATAGCGGCCGTACGTGACAACATTTTAAAACTGCGCGGAAATGTATCAAATCCAGGAATTTGCGCGAACCAAGAAACCTTGGCTGCGAACGATTCCACAATCGGCGACACACCGAACGATGCGGCCACTTTGTTAAATTCGTCGATATATTTTTCCAATTCAGAAATCGTTGCACCAAATATCAAAAACAGCGGATAATAATTCACCAAACTTTGATTTCCGGAAATATTTTCGTCCATTGCGGATTCAGCCGCCGAAATCTGTTCAGTTGCAGATGTTTCTTTTTCTTCGGTTGTGGCGCGACGTTGACGCAAAACATTTTCTATATCGGCCGCCCCCATAATTTGAAATCCATTCATACAAATCATTTCTGTTTGAATGGTGTATACAGAATTAAAAAACTCTTCGTCCAGATAATCAGGCGATGTTTTAAACGAAATTGCCGCAGCAAAAGATTGACGCCCTTCGCCTGTATATTTAATAACCCCATTTGATAAAAATTCCACATCATCAACAGTTGTCACATCTGCAATGTTTTGATCGGCTGCTATCGGCGCGGGCTTGGTAATTGGGGATAAAATACGTCCAAAAAACCGTGCCATATTATCAGTGCTGTTATTACGCAACAGCCGCGGCCGATACGCCGCCAATATGGATTCAATATAACTGCCGTATTGATTTAATTTATCACGCGCAGACGCCCCACCAACCGACAACACAATATAATAATTATTTGTAAATATGCGCAGTCCCTGGGCCCGCCATTTATTATAAATTTTTTGTAAAACCGGCTGGTCAAATTCATAATTAGTATTTTCACCAACCGCATCACGCACAGTGTAAAAACGAATAACAACGTTTGGGTCGCGTATTTGATTAAATAATTGGGTACGCAAATCCAAAAATTTTGCGCGCGTTTCATCGTCCTGCATACTTGTTTGCACACCATCAACATGATAAACACGCACAATCGACCCATCGGTCAGCGTCATAGAATCATCGGTATAAACAGTTTTAAATGGCAAATATTGTGCATAACGCGCATATCCAAATTTAGGAAAAATCCGGCGTGTTAACGCAGGCACAAACATCATCAACACGATGAACAAAAACACCACCACCATAACCATAATGGTTGCCGTTAATGGAAATTCACCGCCTGCAAAATGTTCAAAAAATCCGTTCATATTTTATGCCGCCAACCGCCCTGGTATTTTCTTTTTCAACAACTGTATTTTTGCAGATATAATCTGTCCCAATTGCGGATCACGTTTTGAATAAATGGCCAAAATCGTGTGCACCACAATCACAGATATCAAAAAATACAGCGGGGAAATATTTGCATCTGCCCCAGACACAGCCAAATCAATAACAAAAATGACGATAAAGATAATGAATTGCACGGCAAAATTAATCACCGCCAGCGAATACGGCACGTAAAATATACGCGCAGGATTTGCCAATGCTTTCAGTACCTGTTGTCGCATTTTGGATTGGGCCCCTCCCCCTCGTTGGTTGAATTATAACAATTTCAACAGTTTTCAACAAGTATAAAAAGCATTTTCAAAAAATTGTTAAAAATGTTGAAAACATGTATATTTTTCAACTGTTTAATAAACACCTGATTTTTTCAACACAAAAACAAATATCCGCAGAAAACCTGGATTTTTTTGTTGAAAACCTGTTGATTAAAAGTTTAAAACAGTTTTCAACAAAACAAACAGCCCCAACAAAAACAACAAATAATTAATATTATTATTTGATTTTTCACAAAAACCGTTTATAATGGCCACACAACAAAGGATTTGACATGAAGTTCTTAAGTTCATTAAAGGCCTGGAAAAAACGCGGTAATGTAAAACAAATTCGCCGTGGTAAACAGGTTATCCTGATTGACCCTAATAATCCAAAATTAAAGGCAAAACAGGGCTTCAGAAAAAAATAATTGTATATGAATAACCCCTGAACATGGGGTTTTCTTTTTTTATGGGGAATTTTTCATGAAAAGCGCGGAAATATTGTCCATTATTGATAAATACATAAACAAATATAATTCTGAAAAATCACCGAAATATGAAACAATATATCAATTACCGTCCAGTGATGCGGCGATATTGGGTTCTGGTTTTGTCCGCGACGACGCGTCACGCGTATCGTTTTGCTTTTACAGATTATCCCCCCAGGAATATGACGATGGTGGCGCACAAAGTTTTGCAGACGCCACTTTTTACAACGGAAATTCATTAAAAGATGGCAAAATCAAACTGGAATTAAATGTAAATATGCCGGTTCGGGTCGATGGTGATAAAACGTATCTGGACAGGGCTATGATGGCGGAATTGGTGACACACGAATTGGCGCATGCATACCGTAAATCCAGGGAATTGGCCGCAGGACATTATAAATTTGATTTTTCATTTTTGAATTTTGTTAAACGCAAAAAATCAAATAAAAAATATACCACGTTCCAACGTGCTGTGGCATATGATCGTACAATGCCAACCGGCGGCGCAAATGACATTTACGAAAAAATGCGCTGGGTTGGTTATGCCCTGGTCGAAGACGAGGCATACGCCCAACTGGCCGGGATTCAAACATTTTTGGCCGCTGGCGGCAATATCCGGGACAGCCGCGGTAAACAATTGATTGATATAGTCAGTACTTATCTGGACGAAATAGAAAAAAACGCAACACCCGACGATTGGCAAAAATGTATGAAAACAATATCATATATTCCGGCCCGACAGGGTGAAACCCCTGCGCGTTTTGCGCGTCGTTGGATTGCATATTATCGCGACAGAATTGCCAAATTTAACACGCGCGTTGAAAAAATGTTAAATAAACATCGCACAGATAAATTTAAAACCGCTACAAAATCTTTGATGATTTCCGATATGATTCCGGCAACGGGCCATGAACGCGATTAAAACAGCGAAAAATTATTCATAAATGCCTCGCGCAGGGCGGTGTCGACCTCGGCCCCGGATAATCCGCCACCACGCAGATATTCAATTTGTGGTGCGGTGGCGTGATATATTGACGCACTGTGATCCGCCACCGCCGGCACAGCCGATATTCGTTGGGCCGGCATAAATTCCATACGTGCACTTTTATCAGCCAACGCAGAAAAACGAATATCAGACACAGCATTTTCGCAATTTTTTTCAATTTCTGCGGTTGCGGATAATTTAGATAAACTGTTTTTTTCGGCAATTAATTTTGTATCAACCATTATTGTCGTGTCATTTGCCGCGTGAATTGCCCTGCATTCAAATTGCAAATTGTTGTTATTTGTCAACATAATGTGCCCACGACATTCAGAATTTTTCCCGGCATTTTTTATAAAAATGTGTAAAAAGGCCGGCTTTTTATTTTTTACACGAACGGATAAATACACAGGTTGTTTGTCAACAAAAATATTAATATCCAACCGGCAATTACCGGTAATTTCGCCAATATATATGATATGAATTGGGCGCGGATAATTTTCCCGAAAATCGGTTCCAACAATTGTCGATAATTCGGGACAAAACACGCCATCGCGGTAAACAACTGTTTCCGCGTCAAAAGTTTTTATATTGAATTCGTTCCACATGTATGACATATTATTGGCATTATAAAGGAAATAAACATGGGATTCAATTGCGGAATTGTTGGATTGCCGAATGTCGGTAAATCTACATTATTTAATGCGCTGACACAAAGTGCCGCGGCCGATGCACAGAATTATCCATTTTGTACAATCGAACCGAACACAGGCCGTGTTGTTGTGCCGGACGCAACATTGCATAAATTGGCCGATGTGGCAAAATCACAAAAAATCATTCCGACCCAATTGGAAATAGTGGATATTGCCGGCCTGGTGCGTGGCGCTTCTGCTGGCGAAGGGTTGGGGAATAAATTCCTGGGCAACATATTATCAACGGACGCAATTATTCATGTGGTACGTTGTTTTGAAAATGATGATATTGTCCACGTAAACGGAAAAATTGACCCATTGGCCGATATAGACACAATTGAAACAGAATTAATGTTGGCCGATATGGAAAGTTTGGATAAACAGATTAAAAATCTGGAAAAAAGGGCGCACGGCCTGGATAAAAATGCGATTAAATTATTGGCCGACGCGAATCAAATTCGTTCTAATTTGGCGGCCGGCGTTCCCGCCCGCAATGGCACTGTGGACGCGCGTCCATTTAATTTATTAACGGCAAAACCCGTTATTTACGTATGTAATGTGGACGAAGCGTCCGCCGCAACAGGCAACAAATTTTCCGACGCTGTACGCGATAAATACGGCGATGCGGCGCCTGTATTGGTTATTTCATCAAAAATAGAAATGGAAATCGCCCAGATAGTTGACCCGACCGAAAGAAAAATGTTTTTGGACGATTTGGGATTATCTGAATCCGGATTGGATAAAATAATCCGCACAGGATATGCCACATTGGGACTGCAAACATTCTATACCGTCGGCCCCAAGGAAGCGCACGCCTGGACAATCACACGTGGCATGACCGCACCCCAGGCAGCCGGTAAAATACACACAGATTTTGAACGTGGATTTATTCGTGCAGAAATAATTTCACCATCTGATTTTATTGAATTGGGCGGCGAAGTACCTGTGCGCGAGGCCGGAAAAATGCGCCTGGTTGGCAAAGAATATATTATGCAGGACGGCGATATTTGTCATTTCCTGTTTAATAATTAACTGTATAACACAGGCCGGTATTTACCGGCCTTTTTTATATTTTTTTATTGAATTATTAAATTTGAATCCAACACAGTTTGAATCATTTCCACCGTCGGCATTCGTGCCGGATATACGAATTCAAATTGTTTATTTAATGGAATTATATTTTTATCGTCAAACGGAATTTTTTCCCCGTCATTATACACAGTATATATTTTATCATTCCAACGAATATTTTGTTTATGTTCCGTTTCAGTTTTTACCCCAATTTGAAAACGACGCATTGTCGAATGACTGCGTGCCAAAACAGACATTATATGTGCGACACTGACTGCACGCCCACGCATTGGCACAAAATATCCCAAAATGCGCCCATCGTCCGGTGATTTAAAAAGATACGTATGTCTGATTTCCATTCTACATTGACACCAAAGTATCCATTTTCTGGCGGGCGTCCGCTATTTTTGCGTCCAATGCCGCAATTTCGTCACGCACGTTTTCCCCCGCCAACAATTTTGATGTTAACGATTTCTTTTCAGATTGCAACCGTTCGATGTATTTTTGCAGTTTTAATGACACTATATATTTTTCGGCCGATTTTTCGTCCATGGTCATATCCGCCACATTGCCGTCGAAATCAATATTCATTGTTGCCAAAAAATCACCATATCTTTCGGCAATTTCCGGATATTTATTTACAATGAAAATAACAGTATTTTTTGTTATATCATCAATTTCAGGCAACGCCATACGCGGTATATTTTGATTTTGTTTTTTCCATTTGTGCCAATTGTTAAAAATGCGCTGGCTGTATTCATTATCATATTCGGCACGCAGGGCCGCATCGGTAATTTTTTCAATTTTTTGTTTTAAAAATTTTTCTGCCTGGCTGCGTCCACCCGGTGTGGATACATTAAATCCGGCGTTTGCCAGGTTCCACAAAAAATCAACCAGCCCTGTTGCACCATCTATGATTTTTTGCATTGCACCCGCGCCAGATTTTTTTAATACCTCGTCCGGATCTTTGCCACCGGTCACAAAAGCAAAACGAACATCAGATGTATCACGTAAAAACGGCATAACTATGTCGCATGCACGTGCGGCGGCCTTTTGCCCGGCGGCGTCACCATCGAAACAAAACACGATATTGCGATTTGCCTTGCACAACATGGATATATGATCTTCGGTCAGGGCCGTACCCAATGGCGCAACAGTTTCCGGAAAACCATTGCATTGCATTTGAATGGCGTCAATTTGACCCTCGACTACTATGCTGCGGTTGGCGCGATGAATTGCGTCACGTGCAAAATTAAATCCAAATATAGTACGCCGTTTATGAAATAATTCTGTATCCGTTGTGTTTATGTATTTAGGTTCACTGCCGTCCAATGACCGCCCAGAAAACGCAACAATTTGCCCGCGTGCGTTAAATATAGGAAACATTAATTTATCGCGGAAAAAATCATATAACCCATAATCGCCACGTCTGCACATACCTGTGGCCAGTAAATTATCCTGTTTTACATTAATAAATTTATTCGCGATTAAGTTATTTTTGGGCGCGTATCCTATGCGATATTTTTTTATCATATCATCGTTAAAACCGCGTCCACGAATATAATCCAATGCCACAGAACCAGCCGGTTCAAACAATAATTTTTGATAAATATCACACGCCGCCGACATTATTTGATAATAAGATTCTTCGCGTGCCACCTGTTCAGCGGGCTTTGGCTTGTAATCAGGCATTTTCAATCCCGCCTGGGCGGCCAATTCTGTAATTGCTGTTTTGAAATCCACATTTTCAGATTTCATAACGAACGAAATAATATCGCCATGTTCGCCACAACCAAAACAGTGATAAAAACCTTTGTCTTCGTTCACGGAAAAACTGGGCGTTTTTTCATTATGAAATGGACAACAGCCCCAATAATTTTGACCCTTTTTCACCAATGGAACACGCCGTCCAACAATATCAACGATTGACAGACGTTCACGTAATTCATCGGTAAAATTTCTGTCATATTTCGGCATTATTTTTTAGTTTTCCTGGTAAATTTACGCGTTGACGGCTTTTTATTATTTATTAAATCGATGGCCTCGTCCAAACTGGGTTGTGCGTTAACAGACACATTAACACGATTGGACGAAATATATGCGCCATATCGGCCGGTTGGATAATAAAATATAGATTTTCCGGTCACTGGATTTTCGCCCAGGTTAATGGGCTCGGCCTTTTTGATGCCGTTTTCCAATAAATCACGCGCCACGTCCAGTGTAATTGTTTCCGCGGTATATTGTTTTGCTGGCACGTTTTTTGTGCCATTTGTCACATATGGTCCAAACCGCCCAACACGGAAAGAAATCCCATCACCCAAATCAATATTTGTTGATTTTGATTTTTCAATATTTCCCGGATTTGATGTATCCACAGCCGTTTTATCAGTATCGGTTAAACGCATAGTATAATTACATTGTGGATAATTTTCGCACCCAATAAATGCACCGAATTTGGATAATTTTATACCCAATTTTCCACCACACTGCGGACATTTATCATTACCGTCTGGGAATAAATGATTGTGCATAATATCATTTACAGCGTTAATAATATCGGTTGTTTTAACGCCGCGCGCCCCATCAATCATTTGTGATGTCGGCCCCCAGAACGCGCGCAAAGCGTCCAATTTATCACGTTTGCCATTTGATATATCGTCCAGGGTATCTTCTGTTTTTGCGGTAAAATTAACATCGACTAAATCGTTAAAATATTTTGATAAATATGCAGAAATAACCCACCCGCCCGGCGTTGGGTGAAAACGACGTTGTTTATCCTGTTCAACATATTTACGATCAACAATTGTTGACATAATGGTTGCATATGTTGATGGACGGCCTATGCCCAATTCTTCCAGTTTTTTTACCAGTGACGCTTCGGTATATCTGGCGGGTGGCTGGGTAAAATGTTGTTCAGGCAACAATTCAGTCACAGTAATTTTATCGCCCACGGCCAGTGGTGGCAATTTTGTTTCATCTGAATCTGTGGCGTCATCTTTATCTTCGGTATACACGCGCATAAAACCATCAAACGTACGTGTGGTTCCAACTGCGTGGAATATTGCCACATGATTATTTGTTTCAATATCTGCGGACACACTGTCAAATTCAGCATTTGTCATTTGACATGCAATTGTTCGTTTCCAGATTAAATCATATAATTTTGCTTCGTCCCCGGTCAGTTTTGGCGCCGCCCCATCAAAATGGGTGGGACGAATGGCCTCGTGCGCTTCCTGGGCGTTTTTAGATTTTGTCACATATACGTTTGGTTTTTGTGGTACAAACGCGTCACCATACGTTTTGCCTATGTACGCGCGAATTTCGTTCACGGCATCAACAGATAAATTTGTGGCGTCGGTACGCATATATGTGATTAATCCCTGTTCATATAATTTTTGCGCGGTCGACATAGTTTTACGCGACGAAAAATATAATTTACGCGCGGCCTCTTGCTGCAAAGTACTGGTGGTAAATGGTGCCGCCGCCCTGCGCGAAGTTTTACGTTTATCAACCGATATTACATTTGCAACAATTTCTGGTTCCCCGATTTTTTCCAGGATTTCATGCACATACGCGTTATTTTCAATTGTCATTTTTTCAATTTTTTTACCATTAAAATTTGACAATTGGGCATCAAAATTTGCACCACTGTGATTGCATTTTGCCGTCAACGACCAATATTCAACAGGTTTGAAATTTTCGATTTCACGTTCCCTGTCGACAACCAATTTCACGGCCACAGATTGCACACGTCCCGCGCTGCGCCCCAAATTGCGCCGCCATAATAATGGTGAAATACCAAAACCAATTAAATAATCCAATGCGCGCCGCACCAGATATGCGTCCACCAGATTTTTATCTATTTCGCGTGGGTGTTCAATTGCGTCCAAAACAGCATGTTTTGTAATTTCATGAAATGCGACACGATAAACTTTTTTGCCATTTAACGCATGTTTTGCATTTAATATATCCAAAATATGCCATGCGATTGCCTCGCCCTCGCGGTCAGGGTCGGACGCCAAATACACAGCGTCTGCGCGTTTTAATTCAGTAATAATTTGTTTAATTTGTTTTTCTTTGCCTGGCATAATTTGCCAACGCATTGCAAAATCGTGTTCTGTATCAACACTGCCATTTTCAGGAACCAAATCGCGGACATGGCCAACCGACGCGATAACGCGCCAGCCATCGCCCAAATATTTTTCAATTGTCTTTGCCTTTGACGGTGATTCAACGATAAGCAAATTCATAATCCTAACTTCCTTTGGCAGATAATTGTTGATCTTTGTGAATATGCGCATTTTGGCACAGGCCGAATCCGAACATCAGTGATAATAAACTGCTGCCGCCGTATGACATTAACGGCAAAGGTACCCCGACAGTCGGCACCAACCCCAGAACCATGGAAATATTTATAAAATAATAAATGAAAAAGTTCAACATAAATCCAAAACACACCAATTGCCCAAACCTGTTGCGGCATGTTTTTGCGCACCAAAACAGTACTAAAATAATTGTAGTATACAGCATAAGCAACGCAAACGCCCCAACAAAGCCAAATTCTTCGCCCAACATAGTAAATATAAAATCAGTTTGTTTTTCCGGCAAAAATGATTGCTGTGATTGTGTGCCTGCCATATAGCCCTTGCCCAGCATACCGCCCGAACCAAACGCTATTTTTGCCTGATTAATTTGATAACCTGCGCCCTGGGCATCGTGATCGGGGTTGATAAAAGTAATAATTCTGTCGCGTTGATAATCATGCAGCCCGCCAAACCACATCAGTGGCGCGGCCATCAGGCCCAAAATTATCGCGATAATAAACCATTTTTTTTGCGCGCCAACGATATAAAACATTCCGACCGTAATCATACCCAGTGACAATGCTGTGCCCAAATCCGGTTGGGCCACAATTAATAAAAACGGCACCAGCAACATAGCCGCCGGCAACGCATAATTTTTTAATTGTGATAATTCAACTGAATTCAGCCATGCAAAATATCGCGCCAATGCCAACACCAACGCTATTTTAATCAATTCAGATGGCTGCACATGGAAAAATCCCAGATTCAGCCAACGTTGCGCCCCCATGCCTGTGTGTCCAACAAAAGTCACCAAAATAATCATAATCAGCGCGATTGCGTATATAACATATGCTGATTTTATCCATGTTTTGATATTTGTGAATGTGGCAAAGAAAAATA
Organism: uncultured Alphaproteobacteria bacterium; assembly: GCA_944392815.1. Classification (GTDB taxonomy): domain Bacteria; phylum Pseudomonadota; class Alphaproteobacteria; order Rs-D84; family Rs-D84; genus Enterousia. The sequence continues at coordinate 14,747 of CALXXY010000006.1, forward strand.
CCCCAAATCCCAACACGATTTTAACCAACTGGGATAACGCAAACGGCCGCCATGCGCCACCACCCGCCGAATACAACACTACAATAGATATTGCCAAAATCAAACACATTGGGATAAACATAGCCCACGAAAAACGCCCCAGTTTTTCTGGAAAACTCATCATACTGGCATTTGAAACACGTGTTTGCCGTGTCATTTTTTATCCCCCAATAAAACACGTATAGTTGCCGCCACCGCGCGTGCAGCCGGGCCACTGCCCCCGCTGTGTTCAGTTATCGCGCATACAGCATATCGTGGATTGTCTGTTGGCGCATATCCGACAAATAACCCATGATTACGCATATTCCATTTTAATTGTTCGTTGGTTAATACCCCGCTTTCGCGTTCAGCACGTGAAATACTGCGCACCTGGGACGTACCGGTTTTTCCGCCCATACGCGCACCATTTACGTTGATTGCACTGCCCGCGGCGGTTCCCCCGCGTTTTGTCACCTGTTCCAGGCCACTTAACACAGCATTAATATTTTTTTGCTGCAATCCCAGATTTTTAAATTTCGGGACATCGCCGGTTAAAATTAATCGCGGTACAACAACACGATTTGATGCAGTACGCGCCATCATAACGGCCAATTGCAGACAATTTGTTAATATAAATCCCTGGCCAATACCAGAAATAATTGTATCACCATGAACCCAGTGATATCCGATTTTTTCTTCTTTCCAATATCTGTCTGGCATGATACCGGGCATTTCGCGGGATAAAACGCCATTCATATATGTTTCTGTAAATCCCAGTTTAATGGCCATATCTTTTATGGCATCAATACCTATGCGCAACGCCAATTGATAAAAATAGATATCGCACGAATGCTTTAACGCGTCACGCAAATTTACCCAACCGTGACCATCGGGCACCCAACAGTGATAACGTCTGTCACCATAATCCCAGTGACCTGGACAATATATTTTTTCATTTGGTGTAATCGCCCCAGATTCCAACGCAGCCAGCGCAACAACTATTTTGAACGTGGATCCGGGCGGATACAGGCCTTCTATCGCCTTGTTCATAAACGGTTTCATAAAATCATTTCGCAGCGACGATAAATATTCGTCTGCGTCATCACTGGAAAATAAATTTGCGTCAAAACTGGGGGCGGACACCATGGCCAAAATGTCACCATTTTTAATATCCAGCGCAACACCACACCCAGATTTATGTGCCAACAATGCATCATACATAGTGCGCTGGGCGTCGGCATTTATGGTTGTGCGTACATTTTGCCCAATAACAGGTGCACGAAATTGGGATTTATCTTCGCCGGTCACCCGCCCAACCGCATTTGTAATCATCACAGTTTGCCCCGGAATTCCGGCCAATTCGTCATTAAACCTGCGTTCCAGACCTGTAATCCCAGTTGTCATAAATGGTGCGTTTGGCACAGGTTCGTCCGGTGCGCCCACATATCCAAATATTTGTGCGCCGGCCGGCCCCATTTCGTATACGCGTGCAAATCCGCTGCGCACATGCATACCGGGAATATTTTTCGCCTGCAACGGGGCCAATTCCGCCCAATTAGAATTTTCGCTGATTAACACAGGTTGAAAACGCGGCTGTTTTTTTATTTGTGCATAAATTCTGTCGACGCGTTTTTTTGATAATTTTAATTCGTCCGCAACAGTTTTTATAACTTCGTCCAGATTTTCTGTTTCTTCGGGAATAATATATATACGATATATTTTTGTATCGCGCGAAATATCCGCCCCAGACGCAGATAAAATACGTCCGCGTTCAGGCATATTAATTTGAATTCGAAATGAGTTATTTTGGCTTTTTTGTGAATATTCGCGATAGTTAAATAACTGCATTTGCAGCATGCGCAACACCAGCGCAGATGTCAGTATTGCCCCCGCTGTTAAAAACAGCGCACTGCGACGGTCAAAGGTTCGTGCGACTTCTTTATCTATCATCACACACCCTTTTGATTAATGCAGTAATTGGAATATACAACGTTGACGCCCATGCAAACAGCCATACAGCGCGAATTAAATTCGACAAATTAAAACCAAATATAGACAGCACCAATGTTGAAACACCGAAAAACAGCATAAATACATACAATGCATTTTTGTCTGCATGTGTTAAATCAAAAAATGTTTGAAAACCGTTTATTGCGTAAAACACGCAATACATCACAGTCCAATAAATTAATGTATCGAACCTGTAATCTATTAAAAAACAAAATAATAACGCAACCGGTGCAAACCACGGCACAGGCCGTACAAACGAACAATAAAATATGGGAATCATGGCCAAAATACCGGCCGGATTCCAAAACGGCACAGACAACCGCCACAGCAAAATTACTGTGATAAATGGGAATGCAGCCCGTAAAAATTGCACCAGTTTATATTTTATCATTGTATGTGTTTGGTGTATCAAATTGCAAAACAATCACACGTGACAAAGCGCCTGGGCGCGTTATACGTACATCTGATTCATTTATCATATCGCCAACAATAATCCCATTTGGCAAAACCCCGCTGATATTGCTGGTTATTAATATATCGCCCGCAGATGGTGTAAATTCAGGATTGCTGAACAATCCAACAGTTGGTGTATCGGTGCCATTTCCGCGCAGAAAACCGTAAACCTCGGACCCGGCAACACGCACGGCGACATTTGTGTTTGAATCAGTTAATGCCCGCACACGTGAAAAATTATCCGCTGTATCGGTTATTACGCCAACCAATGCCCCACTGGTGGATATAACCACCATACCATTCGATAAACCATGTTTTGCGCCCTTGTTAATAAAAAACGTGCTGTGATGAAATGCGGTATTATCGTATGTAATATCAGCCACAACAGCGTTTCTGGGTTGACTGGCCACCAAATCCAGTTCCTGGGTTAATTTTTTATTTTCCGCCACTGCAACATGGCAAATCCCCTGGTCACGCAGTGCGTCGGCCAATTGCGCGCGTAATTCGGCATTTTCAGCGCGTAAATTGGACAATTCACGTATATTATCAATACCCGCCCCAACCGCGCGCACAGGCCATGTAATTACGTCGCCCACCCAATTGGCCACAGGCAACACAATATGTCCCAACCCATTCATAATGGCATAATCGGGCTTTGCAATCATAATGTAAATAAACAACACAGGCAACACCGCGGCGGCGGCAGCGGATTTAATAATTTGACGTAATCTGGCGGACAGTTTATTTTGGTTCATCGGGCATAAGTGTAGACACTAAAATCCAGATATTCAATAAAAACTTGATTTTTCATTTAATTATGTCAAAATAGCCCACGTGTTAAACAAACCGAAATGGCAATGGCATTGCCATCAGGGAAATGAAAAGAGGTAAAAATGCCAAAATTAAAAACAAAATCGTACTTGAAAAAGCGCGCATCTATGACTGCGACCGGTAAAATCCGTGTTGCCAGAAATGCTCACAAAAAATTGTTGCGTCACAAATCCAAACGTGCAAATAACGCTGGGTCAAAACCGCAATATTTAAATGATAACATGACGGGACAGGCAAAAATCTTGGCCCCATATGGTTTGAAATAATAAAAGGGGGCAATTATGGCAAGGGTTAAACGCGGAACAACCGTTAAACAAAAACACAATAAAATATTGGCACGGGCCAAAGGTTATCTGGGCCGTCATCATTCGACATATCGTGCCGCCCGTGAAAAAACTGAAAAAGCGGGCCAGTACGCATATCGCGATCGTCGCGTGAAAAAACGTGAATTTCGCGGTTTGTGGATTGTTCGTATTAATGCAGCCGTGCGCAGCAATGGTATGACATACAGCCAGTTTATGAATGGCCTGAAAAAGGCCGGCGTTGCATTGGACAGAAAAGTTCTGGCCGAAATGGCATATGCTGGTGACGCAAATTTCACAAAATTGGTTGAAACAGCAAAACGATTTATCGCCGCAGACGCTAAATAAGGCCTTGGCGGCAGGTATTTTATTTTGTATTATAAAAGCCGTCACATGACGGCTTTTATGTATTAAATAACGGGGTAATGTTATGCAGGAACAAATAAAAAACATTAATACACTGGAAGAATTACAATCATTGTACACGGCAACGTTTGGCAAAAACGGTACTATGACGGCCAAACTGAAAAATATGAAAAATCTGGACAATGACGCGCGCGCGGAATTAAATCGTGAAAATACAGAACTGCGTGAATTGTTTAAAACGCGCCAGACGGAAATCGAAAACGCGGTCATGATGGCGGCACTGCAATCACAAAAATTGGACGTGACATTGGCGCCATTGCCTGAAAATCGTGGGACATTGCACCCGTTAACGCAAACATTGGCGGACGTATCGTCGATTTTGGAATCGTTTGGATATACAATGTGGACCGGACCCGAGGTCGAAGATGATTGGCATAATTTCACGGCATTAAATACCCCGGAATATCACCCTGCCCGTGATATGCAGGACACGTTTTTCCTGGAAAACGGCAATGTTATGCGTACGCAAACATCTGCGATTCAAATCCGCAGCATGGAAAAAATTGGTGCGCCAATAAAAATGTTTGGTATTGGTGCCACATATCGCAAGGAAATGGACGCCACCCACAGCCCCATGTTTCATCAGATAGAGGGCCTGTACATAGATAAAAATATAACTATGTCTGATTTGATTGCGGACGTACGTGAATTTTTGAAACGCTTTTTTGAAATGGACGATGTGAAATTGCGTATTCGTCCATCGTATTTCCCATTCACAGAACCCAGCATAGAAATAGATTTAATGTGGCAAAACAAAAAATGGCTGGAAATTATGGGGGCCGGCATGGTGCACCCGAATGTTTTGCGTAATTGCAATATTAATCCAGACGAATACCAGGGCTTTGCATTTGGATTTGGTTGGGACAGATTGGCGATGTTAAAATATGGTCTGAACGATATACGTCAATTTTATGATGGCGATGTGCGCTGGCTGAAAAATACAGGTTTTTAATCGGGGGATAATAAAATGAAATGGACATATGATTGGTTAACTGATTATTTAAAAACAGATTGCACGGCCGAGCAAATCGCCGATACATTGACACGCACCGGACTCGAGGTCGAAGATTTATCCGCACCAATCGCCCCGATTGCGGCAAAAATTGTTGAATGCAATCCAATGCCCAACAGCGATCATTTGCATATATTAATGGTTGATGATGGCACCGACACTTTGCGCCAGGTTGTCTGTGGCGCACCAAACGCACGTGTTGGATTAATATCTGCGTTGGCGTTGCCGGGTTGTGTGATTCAGGGCAATGAAATTCGTGCCGGAAAATTGCGTGGCGTTATGTCAAATGGCATGATGTGCAGTGCCGCTGAATTGGGTACGGGCGACGACAACAGTGGTATTATCGAATTGGATAAAAATACACCAATCGGCACGCCTGTTGTAAATGTGGAAACAGTATTTGATGCAGGCATCACCCCAAACCGTCCAGATTATCTGGCTGTGCGCGGCATTGCGCGTGATTTGTCTGCGTGTGGGGCCGGCGAATACATTGTACCGAACGATGAATTATTAACACCGGTTAAATCGGCACGTGCTGTGCATATTAAAACGGACAAATGCCCTGTGTATCAGTTCTGTGAAATCCACGGAATTACGGTCACGGACAGCAATCCAAAAATAAAATCACGACTGATGGCGATTGGTATTAATCCGAAAAATGCGCCCGTGGACACAACGAATTATATTTGCTATGACATGGCGCAGCCCATGCATTGCTTTGACGCGGACGAAATAGTTGGCGACATTACTGTACGTATGGCAACGCCCGGGGAACAATTCACAGACCTGTTTGGCGCAACCCACGAATTAATTGATACAGATATGGTAATTGCTGACGAACGCGGCATATTGGCGTTGGCTGGTGTTGTTGGCGGTGCACGTGGCATGACAACCGACAAAACCAAAAATATTATTTTGGAAAGTGCATATTTTAATCCTGTATCAGTGCGTAAAACATCAAAACGTTTGGGGATATCAACAGATTCATCATATCGTTATGAACGCGGTATTGACCCAACAATCACAGGAATCGCACTGTCCCGCGCGGCTGGTATAATTATGGACGTGTGTGGCGGAACGATTGTCGGCACAGGAATCGGTGGTGAAATTCCATGTGCAACGCATGAAATTGAATATACACCTGATTTATTTGAATGTAAAACAGGCGTTAATATGCCCGCGCAAACCCAGCGTGAAATATTACAAAAACTGGGATTTGATATTCGTGAATCAAATCAAGTGTGGTACATCACACCACGGCCTGCGCGCGTAGATGTCGTGATTGCTGAAAATATAGTATCTGAATTAATTCGTATATATGGATACGATAATATTGCGCGCGTCGCTGTGCATAAACCATCTGACAGTGCCGCACATCATGATTATTATATTAACACCAAACGTGAATTGGCCGCCCGTGGTTTGAACGAGGTTAAATCATTCGGATTCGGCAATTCCAAAACAGAATCATTGCTGTCGGACGCGCCAATTGTAAAAATTGCAAATCCAATTGTGAACGACATGGATACAGCGCGAAATACTCTGTTGGGCAATATGCTGGAATTCGTACGCAATAATGAAAAACGTGGATACCCAGATTTAAATTTATTTGAATTGGGTACAGTGTTTGATGGTGACGCGCCCGGGGCACAACACACACAAATCTGCATTGTGCGCACGGGTGACACGGCCCCACGTCATTGGACTGGGCGCAATCGTGCCAGCGATATATATGATGTGAAATCAGATTTAATTGCATTGTTGCACGGTCAAAATTTCACAGTCACAACTGATAATCCGCCACGTTGGGCGCACCCATTCAGATACGGTGCCATATACCAGGGCAAAGGTAAAATTGCTGAATTCGGCGAATTATCACCAATTGTTGCACATGCGTTGAAAATTAAAACACGCGTAAATGTTGCAATCGTTGAAAATGCAGACAATTTGCCGTCTGCGCGCAAAGTGCACGATCCCATATTATCGGAATTTCAACCGATAACACGCGATTTTGCATTTATTGTGGACACAGATACCCCGGCCGAAAAATTAACATCTGTGGCACGCGGCACAGATGCGCGTATATCGGACGTGGTTGTATTTGATGCGTTTGATTTACAGAACGGTAAAAAATCCATCGCGTTTACAATAACTATTACGCCGATGGAAAAAATGTCTGATTCTGATTTACAGAATTTGCAAACAAACGTTATCGCGAACGTAGAAAAAAAATGCAACGCACAAATCCGCGATAAATAGGGATTCTTGCCTGTTGTATATATGCGATATGCTCGATATATTGCAAATATACAACAGGGGGGAAAAATTGAAAAAATATTTATTTTTAATTCCAGCAATATTTGCATGCGCACCAGCAATCGCAAATGATATGAATCCGTATTTTAAATTAATGCTGACGGGGTCAGTTGTAAACAACGATTTAAATGTTGTTGGCGATTATTCGTTTGGCGGCGTGACGCATTATATAAACACTATGTCAGATGACACGCACAGTGACTTTGCATTTGGTGTAAATACCGGATTTGGTGTAAAAATGGATTTGCCATGCGGCGGCGCATTACGTATGGATTTAACATTTGATTGGACGGCCGATGCCACAGACAATAATGATTTTGATTTTGCAGTAAAAACACCATATACACATAATTTCGAATCGACTACATCTATGTACGATATTATGTTGAATATGTATTACGATTTTACAAATCGCAGTCCATTCACACCATTTATTATGGCGGGCCTGGGTTATGGTCATATGAAAATAGAAACTTTGACCACAGGCACAATCAAATCACCGGGTGATTTGAATATCGCGACCGACATGAAATCTGATAATTTTATATGGAATATTGGCGCGGGCGTGTCATACAGAATGTCTGATAATATATCAATTGATTTGATGTACAGATACACAGATTACCAGGACACAAATAAAAATATGTCGTTAATGGTACTGGGCCTGGGGGCACCAATGATGGTTGACGCAGATTTCGACGTCAGCAAACATGAATTTATGCTGGGTATGCGATACGCATTTTAACATAAAAAACACCGGTAAATACCGGTGTTTTTTTTTACCACAAGGATACAGGTATTTAAAATGTATACCGTGCACCCAACATGAATTCATGTGTTGCGATATCGAAATCGGCATCGACTGGCAAAATTGCTTTCAACCCAATGATGTTTAATTCGCCATTTGCGTCCACTGAACCATAGTTTGTATAACGATACATCAAATCAATGGCCAGGTTTTCTGTTAATTCATACGCAACACCGGCACCAACGCCCCATACGAAATTATCGGCATTAATATCTTTGGAAATATCAATGACACCATAGTCTGATATACCCGCAGCAGCGGTACTCAGTGCGATGTGTCCATACCCCAATCCCGCGGTCAGGAACGGCACAAAACTGGTTCCTGTGTCAAAATCATAATACAGGTTAAACATTACATCATACAGTGATGTTGTTGATTCGAAATTATGCACATACGGCTTTTTTACTTCAAAATAGAAATCATTGCCGTCTGTTGCATCAGATTTCCAATCGAACGCAAATTCACCACGCAGTGCACCATAGCCCAAATCCAGTTTTGCACCAATTGCCGCATTTGCGCCAAATGCAAAATCACTGTGTGTTTCATCGGCCAGGGTGTTCACATAATGCGAAACGCCACTGGACGAATAATCGGAAATAACCGTCATATCGTTATTCACCACGGAACCAGTCAGACGCAGTGCAGCATATGGACTGATTTCAAATGCCATCGCAGGCGCGCTGGCCATTGCAACACCCATACCGATCAAAGCAAATGATTTTTTCATGTTTAACCCCTTGTTTTGTATTTTGTTAAACAAAACCGCACAAATTATTTTGGGCGGTTGGAGGTTAACGACAATGTTTCGGTATTGTGTTGCTTATTCAGTACACTCACAACCATCCAACCACGTGTTGGAGAATTTCGTCCGCATGTCGCGAACGCCGAAACCACAGGGTCGTTACACCCCGCCACGGGAACACCCCGTGACGTTATTTAATATACCACAAAGGAATATAAACACAACAATAAAAATCCTAGGCATACTTGCACCAGCGTGCAACCGGGCATTCATTGCATTTCGGACGAATTGCCCGACAAATATACCGGCCATGTAAAACCATTACATGATTTACAATCGGGTGATATTTTTTTGGAATAATTTTTAATAATTGTTCTTCGACCTTTTCGGGGGTATTCGCGTCTGCGCCAACCCAACCATATCTGTGTGCGTTGCGAAAAACATGGGTGTCCACCCCTATGTTCGGCGCACCCCACAACACATTCATAATAACATTGGCCGTTTTTTGACCGATGCCGGGCAATTTCATCAATGCGTCACGATTATGATATTTTTTTGGAAATTTATAATTGTCATCTGCGCCGCCGCCATCATTCATTAATACCGCGGCCAACCCCATAATACTTTTCGCTTTGTTATTAAAAAAAGACAACACACGAATATGCTGTTTTAATCCATCTTCGCCAATGGCAATCATTTTCGCGGGTGATGGCGCCACACGAAATAATTCCGGTGTCACTTCGTTAACTTTTTTATCAGTCGCCTGGGCCGACAAAATCACCGCCACCGCAAAAGTAAATTCATTCACGGAATACAGTTCCGACCGTATGTTCATATTAATAACAGTCGGAACATATTTAAAATAAATTTCTGGTGTCAGTTCCATCAATTATTCAGAAAATTTAAATCCAGCCAGGCGCCCTTCGCATAATTTTTGACAATCTGTATTGCAAATATTACGTACCTCGTCCGCGGTGTCGCCTGTTAATTCAACGGTATCAACCCATATGTTTTTATGTGTGGCGTCCGATGCAAAGCACATACAGCGTGCAGTATATGTTTCGCTGTTTGTTTTTTCGTCACGGACGACCTGGCCATTAATTGATTCGAAATCAGATGAAAAACTTTTGGTGACACCAATTCCCGCACATTGCGACGTAATCGTCACAGTTTTTTCATCTGTGTCCAATGTGCCGACATAAAAACCAGCCATAAACACCAACAACACACCAATAATTCCAAATAACCAATGCAAAGAACTGTGTATATGCATGATTTTCCCCTTTGTTATGCTTTTTCTATTGCGATTGATAAATCGTATCCTTCGATGGTTGTATTATACACACCATTTTCGTTTTGCGACATATTTTTTATTAATGCGTCACGCATAATACGGTCGCGATGCTGTTCAATCGCCGCCGCCAATGCAGGCGTGGCATTATACATCAAATTAATACGGTCAGACACGTCCAGCCCCATTGTTTTGCGTGTGTCCTGGATAAATCGCAATGCGTCATTTGCCAATCCTTCGGCAACAAGGTCGGCTGTCACATCTGTGTCAATAACCACAACGGCCGTATTATCCGGTAATGCCGCACCGGTAATACCATCACGCACAGTTAAACGATTTTCAAATTCGTCCGCATTCAATGTGTATTCACCAACAACCAGTGTATCGCCCGAAATCGTGTATTCACCGCGTTTTACAGCCGGGATAATTTCACGCAATGCGCCACCCAAACGCGCACCAATTTTCGGTGTGATTAAATATATAAATGCGTCGGCAACACTGGATACATCACGCACAAATTCCACAGATTTAACATTTAATTCATCACGAATAATGTCCGAGTATTCGGATAAATCGGCCCCCGCCACGGTCATATGTGCCAATGGCAAACGGTTGCGCAATTTGTATTGTTCGCGCAATTGTTTTCCAACCGACACAACAGATTGCACGCGCCGCATATCAGTCACAATTTGTTTGTCGTAATCCATCGCGGCCGGGAAAGTTTGCAAATGCACACTGTCGCCACCCGTTAAATTACGCCAAATGTATTCAGAAATAAACGGTGCAAATGGCGCCAACGCGCGGCACAGCGTGGTCAACACTGAATACAATGTATTAAACGCGTCCTGGTCTTCGTCCCAAAATCTTTCGCGACTGCGACGAATATACCAGTTATTTAACACGTCCAGGAATCGCACAAATTCTTTGATTGCCACATCGGGCTTGTATTCGTCCAGTGCCGCACCAACAACTGAAATTAATTCATTTAATTCCGCGATAATATATTTATCCAACGCGTTTTCAGATGCAGCACCACTTTGCGCAACGATATTTCCCGCATTTGCATATAACGTAAAGAAATGATACGCATTCCACAGCGGCGTTAATATAGTTTTTGTTGATTCAGCAAAAACTTTGCCGGCCATATCGATACCAACCGGTTCGGCTTTCAAAAAATTCGACCCCAGTATAAATAAACGCACTGCGTCCGCACCGCACTTTTCGATTTGTTCAGACGGGTCTGTAAAATTCCCCAATGATTTAGATAATTTTTTCTTGTTATCATCTACAACCATTCCATTCACAGACACTGTTTTAAACGCAGGACTGTCGAACAACGCGGTCGCCAAAACCATCAGCGAATAAAACCAACCACGCGTTTGATCTTGGCCTTCTATAATATAATCTGCCGGGAAAGTTGCATTAAATTTGTCTGCGTTTTCGAACGGATAATGCAATGACGCCCACGGCATAGACCCAGATTCCACCCAGCAATCTAAAACATCTGGAATACGTGTCCAGCCGTCTTTTTCCAATTTATCCAACGTTGGCCGATGCAGGTCATCGATTTTCACGCCAAAAAAATCCTCGATTTCTTTGACAGAACCAAAAACTTTGTATTCGCCGTCACGCACCCATATTGGCAGTGGTGTTCCCCAAAAACGATTGCGCGACACAGACCATGGGCGTGCACCCTCTATCCACGTGCGGAAACGTTCGCCGGCCGACGTCCAACGTACTTTTTTGTTATTTTCAATTAATTTTTCGCGGATTTTTGGCACATCGATATACCAAGAATCGGTCGCGCGATAAATTAATTTTTCTTTACTACGTGGCCCATACGGATATGAATGTTTGTGTTGTTCTTTTTTAACCAAATGTCCATTTTCACGCAGGTGCTGAATTATTTTCGGATTAGCCACGAATATATTTTCGCCCGCCCAATCACGCACGGTATTATCAAAATTTCCATAATCGTCCACGTTTAAAATCACGGGAAACGCCGCATCAATATTTTTGGCTGCCCAAAAATCATCTTCGCCATATGCAGGCGCTATGTGCACAATTCCGGTACCATCGGCGTCCGATACATAATCGGCCGGGATAATTTTGTATAATAAATCAGACACGCCCGCATAGTAATCAAACAATGGCGTATATTTTTTCCCAACCAAATCAGTGCCCATAATTTCACCGATTTTTTCGGCGTTTTCAAATTGTTTGGCATACGCGGCCAGTCGCGATTCAGCAATGATATACACCGCGCCATCACTGTCACGCATACGCAGATATTTCATACCTGGATTTACCGCCAGCGCAGAATTCGCCGGCAATGTCCACGGCGTTGTTGTCCATGCCAACGCGCGTTCGCCTGTTTCCAATTCAAACCAAACAGTAATCGCGTCATCGACAACGTCCATGTATTCACTTGACGCCTCGGAATTGGATAACACAGTACCCAGTTTCCAATCATATGGATTTACGCGATAATCTTTGTACAATAAACCGCGATTATATAATTCCTTGATCGCCCACATCACGGATTCCATATAGTTTTTATCCATGGTGCGATATCCGTATCCATCACCAACATCAACCCAGCGGCCAATACGTTCAATAAATTTTTCCCATTCGTGCGTATATATTAAAATATCAGACCGGCACATATCGCAAAATGCGTCAATACCCTGCTGTGCAACGATATCTTTGGCCTGTTTGCCCTGTTTTTTTTCAACAGAATTTTCGGCGGGCAAACCATGACAGTCCCAACCCAATTCGCGCACAACATGACGCCCGCGCATAGTTTGATAACGTCCAACCATATCTTTGACGGCGGACACACCCAAATGCCCCCAGTGCGGCAAACCATTTCCAAACGGTGGCCCGTCATAGAACGAAAACGGGTGTCCTAATTTAGTTTGATTTAACGATTTATGAAAAGTATCATCATTGCGCCAAAACGTCAGGACTTCGTGTTCCAACGCTGGGAAATCTGCCTTGGGTTCTGTTTTGCGATATGCCATGTTTGTGCACTCCATTGCTATTATAAAAAACGGGCGCCCATGCGCCCCAGCCACGTGCAGAAGCGCATGTGCCAGTTTATCTTATAATAATTATAACTTTTTTGTTCATCTGTTTATTTCTGGTGCCGGTTATAGGACTTGAACCTACGACCCCCTCATTACGAATGAGATGCTCTACCAGCTGAGCTAAACCGGCGCACGCGCATATATTAATATATGTTTTTGCGGATTTCCAGTACTAAATTGATACGAAATCAGTCCTGTTAAATTTTATCGCAATGCGCGGTAAAATATGCGCGTGGTTATATATATGTCTGAAATTGTCTGAAATTTTATCGAATTATTGGTTGGTGGGGGTAAAACTGGCATTGGCCACGGCGGTCATATTTTTAAAAATGTTCAATATGAACAGCCAACAAAAACAATTAACCCCGATAAGCGTCGTATTAAATTTCTTGTTAAGTGCTATTTTATCCAGTTTTATTTTGGACAGTGAATTTACCATCATGGACTTTTTTGTCATAAGGCGACGAAAATTATTCTGTTGTGTTAATAGATAATGGTGTGGTGGATACAGCCGCCCTGGAAAAGATTGGCAAAACAGAATTGTGGTTAATGGCACAATTGCACGCACAAAAAATCCGTGATCCTGAAAATGTATTCATCGCGCAATACCATAACGGTAAAATGCAGGTTATAAAAAGAAATAAAAAACACCGGTATTTGCCGGTGTTTTTTATACTTTAATTACCGCATTTTATTTTGCGTAAAACAACCATTATGCCGGCCGGCGTCATACCCGGAATGCGCCCCAGGTCGGCAATATTTTCCGGCCGCGTGGCGGTTAATTTTTCCACCAGTTCATTGGTCAGTCCCGGCAAACCCCGGTATTCAAAATGCGTCGGGATTTTTAATTCAGCGTCACGCCGATATGCCGCAATTTCCCGTTCGTTGCGCTGGATATACCCGGCATAGAATTTATCATTTTCGCGAATTTTATCTGCACGATATGCATATTTTTCGTCACGCGCAGTTGCACTGATTAACCCGCAATCCACCGCCATATCACCCAACCGCGCAATCGCATTATCCGCGCGCAGGCGTAATCGATATTCCGCGCGTGATGTAAACATGCGATACGGTTCGTCCACCCCCAGCGTTGTAATATCATCAATTAAAACACCAATCATGGCGTTTGTTCTGTCCAGTTGCAGGGGCGCGCACCCCAACGCGCGCGCCGCGGCATTTGCGCCCGCAACAATGCCCTGGGCGGCGGCTTCTTCGTACCCAGATGTGCCGTTAATTTGCCCGGCAAAAAATAATCCTGGAATATCTTTGGCCTCCAGTGTATCACGCAACGCGCGTGCATCAATTGCATCATATTCAATCGCATATCCATATCGCACAACACGCGCGTTTTCCAATCCTGGGATAGTGCGAATCCATGCGTCCTGGATATCTGCGCTGAAACTGGTGGAAATGCCGTTGGGATAAATTAAATCGCTGTGCAACCCCTCGTGTTCCAGAAAAACATGGTGCGACGTGTGTTCAGGAAAACGCATAACCTTGTCTTCTATGCTGGGGCAATACCGCGGGCCAGTACCACGAATATCCCCATTATACATTGGTGCGGCCGATATATTTTCACGTATTAAATCATGTGTTTTTTGCGTCGTGTGCGTTATATAACATACCGCGTCATAGTTATTATCTGGATTTGGTGCACTGAACCAATCGTGGGGCGCGTCGCCCGGTTGCACTTCGCACACAGAATAATCTATGGACGATTTATCAATACGTGCCGGCGTACCCGTTTTCAGGCGCATGATTTTAAATCCAGCCGCCACCAACGCCCCAGATATATTCGTATCCGCCGCCTGGTATTCCCCATTATCCATAATGCGCCCAGACGGAATTTTTTCTGCACCACGCGTCACCAAACCGTGCAAAAATGTTCCCGTGGTCAATACTATTGCGCGCGCGGCATATTTGCTGTTGATGCACATTTGCGCGACGTCCAGCGATTTTACCATTTCAAATTGCACGGTTAAATTTGGATAGTCATGCAAAATTTTGACAATTTCATTATGGTATAATTCGCGGTCAATTTGTGCGCGCAGTGCCTGGGTTGCCGCACCATGCGACGCGTTTAATGTACGGAAATGAATCCCGGCGGCGTCCGCCGCGCGACCCATAATTCCGCCCATGGCGTCGATTTCGGCAACCATTTGTGATTTGCCCGGCCCCCCAATACTTGGGTTGCATGACATCGCCCCCAGGTCAGATTCGCGTTGGGTTATCAATAATGTTCGCGCGCCACGCCGCGCAGATGCACATGCGGCCTCGACCCCGGCGTGTCCGCCACCAATAACGATTACGTCAAAATTTTTCATTTATTAAAAACGTCCCATACCGCCGTTAATGTGTAATACCTGGCCATTGATATACGACGCTTCGTCGGACGCCAAAAATACACATGCCGCCGCAATATCGGCCGGTTCGCCAAAGCGTCCCGCTGGAATCTGGGCCAGATATGTTTGTTTTAAATCGTCAGACAAAACATCAGTCATCGGTGTTTTAATAAATCCAGGTGCAATGCAGTTTGCTGTGATACCGCGGGATCCAACCTCGGCTGCGATGGATTTTGTCATTGCAATCATACCGCCCTTGGACGCGGCATAGTTTGCCTGACCCGGTCCACCAATTGCGCCGATAATGGACGCCATGTTAATAATACGCCCGCTGCGTTGTTTCATCATGGGCATAATAACCGCGCGACACATTTTAAAACAAGACCGCAGATTTGTGTTAATAACATCATCAAACTGGTCATCGGTCATACGCATTAACAAAGTATCTTTGGTAATACCGGCATTGTTTACAACGATGTCAATTTTGCCGGCTGTATCAATTGTGGATTGTACTAAATCAATGGCACCACCGTCAGACGCCAAATCAACAGGAATTTTGATATAAGAATTATCAAATTGCGCGTCCAGTTTATCCATACTGCGCCCAGACACAACAACCGTTGCTCCGGCCTGTTTCATTTGCTTTGCAATTGCGCCACCGATACCACCGGTCGCGCCAGTAATTAATGCAACTTTGCCTGTTAAATCAAACATTTTATATCTCCAATTTTTTTGCGTTCATATCCGGACAAATACGTGGGGTCAACCCAGTCAATACCGCGCCGGGGCCAACCTCGATTGTTTCAGTAATTCCCAATTCGTGCATTTTTAACACAGATTCGCGCCAATGCACACCATGTGTGACCTGGTATATTAATGCTTCTTTGATTTCGGCTGGGGCAGTCATGGGCGCGGCCGTTTTGTTGGAAATCAAAATCGCATTCGGTGTTTTGATTTCGATTTTTTCCAACGCTTCGCGCATGTCAATCGCCGCGGGCGCCTGAATCCGGCAATGCACGGGCACAGACAACGCCAACGGCATAGCGCGTTTTGCGCCCGCCGCTTTGGCCAGTTCCAATGTTTTTTCGACGATATCGCGTGCACCGGAAACAACAACCTGACCCGGGGAATTATCATTTGCCACATCGCAATCAGTTTGTGCGCAAATTTCACGTACCGTGTCAATATCCAAACCCAAAATCACGGCGGTCAATCCAGCCCCAACCGGCACAGCGCGCTGCATAGCGTCCCCGCGCAGACGCAGCAATCGGGCCGTATCTGCAATTGATAACGCGCCGGCCGCACACAGTGCTGTATATTCACCCAAACTGTGCCCCGCGACGTATTTCGTCAATTCAATTCCCGACGCGCGCAACATGGCAATCGACACAGCCATAATTGCGGGCTGAACATTTGTGGTTAATGTTAATTCGTCCATCGGACCGTTAAAAATTATATCCGACAATTTTTGATTTAACGCATCGTCAACCTCGTCAAACACGGCGCGTGCGTCTGGATTTGTATCATACAATTCGCGTCCCATACCCACGGTTTGCGATCCCTGCCCCGGGAAAACCAGTATAGATGACATACATACTCCTTTTTATAATCGGGATAATTATAGAATTGAAAGCCCTAATTCGCAAATATTATCTGATGGGTACGATTTTTTTAATATTTGCGGATTTTTCCGTGTCGCGACGCATAGAAAATTCGCACCCACAGTATTTTTGCCTGTAAAAATCAGACGCACGATTTATCTCGCACCGCAACCCCTCGTCCCATTTAATGGGAATGTATTGGTCAGACAAAGCGGAATACCCTGCCCTGTCTACTTGGGATTGGTCTTTGTGGCGCGACACACCAAACACAGATGTCACAGCATCATACCCATGTTCAGCAGCCCACCGGCGGGCATATTCGAAACGAAATTTAAAACACGCGCTGCACCGCGGACCGCGTTCGGGGGCTTCCTCCATTCCGCGCACAGCGTCGCGCCATGCCGCATGGTCATATTCGCCAATCGCGTATTTCGCGCCCAATTGTTCACAGTACCGTATTTGTTCCGCCAATCGTTTATCATATTCTGCGGCCGGAAAAATATTAGGGTTAAAAAACAACACAATAAAATCATCAACCCCGGGTATTTGCCCGTCGGCCAGTTGTTTTATCGCGCCCGCGCTGCACGGCGCACAGCAAGACATTAAAACCAGTTTCATTTGTTATTATAAACAGTTCCAATTTGCGCGTCGTCTGGCAATTCGATAATGTTTTTATCATCGTCGCCCACGCCAATTTCCACGCCACTGCACATCATGCCATACGATTCCACCCCCGCCACAGTGCGTTGGGAAATCGGTTTTTTTTGCCCGGGCAACACGGTGCCCACAGGTGCCAAAACACCAATCATACCATCGTGCACATTTGGCGCACCACACACAATTTGCAAATCATGATGTTCGCCATCATCAACGGTCAGAATATGCAAATCATCGCGCGTCGGGTGATTTTTTACAGCCACAATTTTTGCGATAATTGGCTTTGGCGTGTCATCAGATTTTGGTGCATACTGCGCCGTCAGTTTCGCAACAGTTTCATCATCTATGCGCGAAAACAGATTTTCTGGCACAACAAATTTTGCGCCGTCCACGACGCGTGGCGCATATTCGTCTGGCCACGACAAATCCAAATCAGAATCCACGAACACAGCGCGCATTTTTTCGGCCGCCCCCGGTATAAACGGCGCAGACACACGCGCATACAAATCAATTAATTGAAAACATTGATTTAACACCGCGCCGGCCGCGTCCATGTCACCATTTTTCACCAATGTCCACGGTTCACGCACAGTCATATATTCGTTGCCAATCGCATACAGCCCGCGCAGCGCGACGATTGCCGCGCGAAATTCGCACGCGTCCAGCGCGTCTGTTAATTCACGAATTTTTTCGTTTATTTGTTTTTCTAACGCCGCATCACGCACACCCGCGGCCGGCACAGTATCGCCAAAGTTTTTGTTTGTTAATTTGCAAACGCGTGATACAAAATTCCCCAACATACCGTTCAGGTCTTTGTTCACAACATCTGCAAAACGTTCAAACGTAAAATTAGTATCGTCTGTTTCTGGGGCCGACGCCATTAATGCATAACGCCACGCGTCCGCCGGCGCGATGGAAATGGCATCGGATAAAAACACGCCACGATGTTGCGATTTAGAAAACTTGCCACCTTCGAAATTCAGGAAATTCATGGATTTCAGCATATCAACAGTTTTCCAACCGTCATTCACGGCCAACTGCTGTTCCGGGAAAAATACAGCGTGGAATTTCACATTGTCTTTGCCCATGAATTGCGCATAATAACAATCATCATTTTTCCACCAAGACGCCCAATCATCAGTTGCTGCCTGGGAAATAGAAACGTATCCCCACGGCGCGTCAAACCAAACATAGAACACTTTGTTTTCATATCCAGGTTTGTTAACCGGAATTCCCCACGGTAAATCGCGTGTGATTGATGTATCGCGCAATTCATCATTTGCCCAGCCCTGGGCAATGGCGGCGGCGGTGTGTGACCATTTTGGTGCGTGTGATTTTAACCATTCGCGCCAGCTGTCCTGGACACGTGACGCCAAAAAGAATAAATTTTTTGTTGGCCGCATTTCGATATTTGTACTGCCCGATATAACACTGCGTGGATTGATTAATTCAGACGCGTCATACGTTGCACTGCATTTGTCACATTGGTCACCGCGGGCCCGGTCATATCCGCATTTGGGACAAGTGCCCTCGATTTGTCGGTCGGCCAAAAACATATTGTCATCGACTGAAAACGGTTGCAGTGTTTCGCGTTCGTCGATTAATCCCAATGTGTCCAGACGTGTAAATAAATCCTGAACCAATTTTTCCTGTAATTGGGTATGAGTGCGTCCATATAAATCAAAAGACAATTCGAAATCATTCACCGCCCGCAAATGTTTTTCATAATATTTATTATTGTATTCCAACACGGGCATATTTTCTTTCATCGCACCAACAACAGCGGTCGCACCATGTTCGTCCGCGCCACAGATGTATAATACATCGCGCCCACGTGCACGGCAAAAACGTGCATATATATCAGACGGCAACCAACACCCCACCAAATGTCCCAGGTGTAAATCACCATTCACATATGGCAAAGCAGACGTAATTAAATATTTTTGTTTTTTGTCGGCAGTCATTTTATACCCTTTGTTAAAAATATATGGGCGCCCAACGGGGCGCCCAGGAATCCCGTCAGAATGATTTTATCAAGATTAATTGTACATTCGTATCATTTTT
>CALXXY010000007.1 GCA_944392815.1 uncultured Alphaproteobacteria bacterium
TGCCGCCGAATCACGATTTTTTATTTGCCTTTTGGAAATAGTTTTTGTATGTTTTTCCTGTGATCAAGGAACATGTTATGGACGATAAAAAACTATCTTTCGAAGAAGCATATAAACAATTAACAGAACTCGTTAAAAAAATGGAATCTGGCGAATTGCCACTGGCGGATTCCGTCGCCGCGTACGAACAGGGAATTAAACTAAAGGCCTATTGCGAACAGTTGTTAAAAGAGGCCGAATTAAAAATCGAAACGTTAAAGGTCACCCCAGCACAACAATAAAACGGATTCGTCGTGGCGGATAAAACTAAATTAACCCCGGTTATGCAACAATACGTCGATATGAAATCCGAAAATCCGGACGCGTTGTTGATGTTTCGGCTGGGCGATTTTTACGAGGCATTTTTTGATGACGCCAAAATTATCAGCAGTGCTTTGGGTTTGGTTTTGACCCAGCGGGGCACAGACGGTGATGGCGAAAATATCCCTATGTGCGGGATTCCGTGGCATGCGGCCGATAATTATTTTGGGCGTCTGGTGCGTGCGGGTTATCGTGTGGCGTTGGTGGAACAAATGGAAACACCCGCCCAGGCCAAGGCACGCGGGCACAAATTCATAGACAGAAAGATTATTCGTGTTTTAACCCCGGGCACATTGACAGACGAAAATTTATTAACCCCAAAAAATTCTAATTTTTTGATTGCAGTTGTCCCAGACGACAATGGTTTTGAAATCGCTGGGTGCGATATTTCCACAGGTGAATTTTTTGTCGGGCGCACTGCGGACGTGTTGGACGATTTGGTGCGTATTAATCCGGCCGAGGTTATTTATCCCGCCGGTTGTGCGGAAAATGATATAATCATGCATCTGCGCGATGTGTTTAAAACGACGCCAGTATATGAAAAACTGTATATCCGTGCAGACATTGATAAAATAGTGACCAGTGTTTTTGCCGGTGCCATTGCGCCAACCGACGTCACGACATTAAATTACGACAGTGCGATTAAGTTATTGGCGGGTTATTTGTTTAATACCCAGCGTGGCGCGTCGATTACATTTCGCACGCCGTATCTGTATAAATCCGGGCGTCAGTTATTGATTGATTCCGCCACGTGGAAAAGTTTGGAAATAGACGCCCCAATAAACGATGGTGGCGTGTGCCTGGTCGATGTGTTGGATAACACCAAAACGGCCGCGGGCGCGCGAAAACTGCGCGCATATTTGCGTACGTTGTCTGCGGACACAGACGAAATAAAACGTCGCCAAACACATATTGGGCATTTGATGTTAAATAACGACGTTATGGGTGCCGTTGCGGCAACTTTGACGGCTGTGCCGGACGTCGGACGCAGTTTGTCGCGATTGCTGTCTGGGCGTGGCACACCCCGCGATATGCGCCACATAGCGGATTTTGTAATTGAATTGCCAAACGCAAAAATGATGGCCACGCGCCTGGACGATGAATTATCTGCGCGATTTGGCAATATCAATACGCACGATGATTTGGCGTTGGAATTAAATTCTGCACTGGCGGACGAATTGCCAACATTTTTCCGCGATGGCAATGTAATACGTACTGGATTTGACGCGTCGTTGGATCATATGCGTTCCCTGGCCCATGGTGCCCAGGAAACTATCGCGGGTATGCAGTCGGAATATGCCACCGCCACAGGCATTCATAATCTGAAAATCAAATACAATAATATCCTGGGGTATTTTATAGAGGTTCCATCAGCGCGTGCAGACGCACTGATGAAACCGGATTCAGGATTTATTCATCGGCAAACTATGTCCGGTAATATGCGATTTACAACGGCCCGCCTGATAGATTTGGACAACGATGTGCGGTCGGCGGCCGAAAAATCCGCGGGGATAGAGGCCGAAATAATCACCACACTGACCGACAAAATTCGTGCCACGGCCGATGATTTATTGGCATCAGCAGATTTGTTGGCTGAATTGGACGTATGGTATTCGTTGGCGGACGTGGCGAATAAATATTCGTGGGTGCGCCCCAATGTCACAGACGATGTGGCATTCGATATAGTTGGCGGCCGTCACCCTGTCATAGATTATGTTCTGCGGGCCCGTGGCGACAGTTTTGTCAAAAACGATTGTAATCTGAACGTGAAATCAGTTGCATTATTAACGGGTCCCAACATGGCGGGCAAATCGACATATTTGCGTCAAAATGCGTTGTTGGTGGTGTTGGCGCATATGGGATCGTTTGTGCCGGCTGTGCGTGCGACGATTGGCGTTTGTGACCAATTGTTCAGCCGCGTTGGTGCATCAGATAATCTGGCGGCGGGTCAATCGACGTTCATGGTGGAAATGAGTGAGACCGCCAATATTCTGCATCGCGCGACAAAACAATCGTTTATAATTTTCGATGAAATAGGGCGGGGCACGTCCACATACGACGGCATGGCCATTGCCCAGGCCGTATTGGAATATCTGAATGAATTACAGCCGCGAACGCTGTTTGCAACGCATTATCATGAATTGACTGCGCTGGTTGGGGACGGTGCTGGCCAATTACAGAACGTGGCATGTTTAACCATTGACGTACGTGAACATAATAATGAAATCATATTTATGCACAAAATTGTCGCGGGCGTCGCCAATCGTTCATATGGGATTCAGGTTGCAAAAATGGCTGGCATGCCGGCGTCTGTTGTTGCCCGTGCCGAAGCGGTATTGTCGCAACTGGAATCAAAATCAGATTTTGGGGCGCGTGATACGCAACCTGTGGCGTCCGCGCCGGCGGTCAGTGCCCCAGAAAACACAAAAACACCACCACGCGTGGCACAACCAAAATCCGATAAAGTTCAATTGAACTTGTTCGGTTAAGCCCAAGGGAAACATATACATGTACATTCGTCCACACATAGTATTTCAAACACCGTTTTATGACCCGCAATACAGGCAATTTAGAAATCCGTCAGAATTGCAAAAATTTCTGGCGGGTTTTGATTTTATGCGCCCGCATATGATCAGCCGCCTGCAAACGGGACTGCCTGAATTTCAATTGGGAACGAAATTGGAATTTACTTTGGACGGATATTTTTGTGAATCAGATATCAAATGGGGGCCGAAATTGTTGGTTGGTCGCAATGTTCGAACCGATGGGAAAAAGATTCTGGTGGACGTGCCCATGGACGCCCCGCCCAACGCCAGCGCAGACAGCATGATGGTTTCGCGTGCGTATCAAACAATTCAAATATATCGCGATATGGCCGACGCAGTGGTTGATTCGCGCACTATGCGGCAATTGTGGCCATTGTGCGAAGAAAGCCGTTCTGAATACGTAAAGTTTTTAACCGCCGTCAATCGGCAAAGATTTGAAATCAAGGCGCGCTGAACATGACATCAGGTTGGATAATTTTGGATAAACCGTCCGGTATGTTCAGTCGCCGTGCTGCGGGTATTGTGGCGCGTATGTTTGGTGTGCGCACATTTGGTCACATTGGCACACTGGACGAAATGGCGTCCGGCGTATTGCCGATTGCGCTGGGGGCGGCAACCAAAATGATACCCTTTGTCGAAGAAGCGCGCCCCAGCACCAAAGAATACCTGTTTTCATTAAAATTCGGATTTGAAACAGATACCCTGGACGCGCTGGGCTGCGAAACGGGGCGCACAGACGTTGTTCCATCGCGCGACGCAGTAATTGCCGCCATGGCGAATATGACGGGTGATGTTATGCAAACGCCGCCCATATACAGCGCTGTGCACATTGACGGTCGTCGCGCATACGATGTCGCGCGCCGGGGCGGGGCTGTGGAATTGCCACCACGACGCGTGCATATAGATACGCTGGAATTAATGGGCATTGACGGCGACACTTGGACGTTTCGTTCGCGTGTGTCCCGTGGCACATATGTGCGTGCGATTGCCCGTGACCTGGCCCACGCATGTGACACATTGGCCACAGTCACGATGATACGGCGCACAGAAACTACAGGATTCGATATAAAAAATGCCGTAAAACTTGATTTTTTGGAAAATCTGTTTAATAATGGTGGGGATTTCAGGGCATACCTGAAACAAATTGATTTTGGACTGGGGGACATTCCGGTTCAGAATCTGGACGGTAAATCGGCCGAATTATACAGAAATGGCGGGTTTATCGTGACGGGGGGCGCGGACGGACTGCGCCGTGTATACGATGATTCCAGTTTTATTGGAATTGGGTGTATAACGGGTGGCGTGCTGCGTCCAAAACGAACAATTTAACGAAAAGGAAAACGATAATGTCCATTACCAAATCTGCAAAAAGTGAATTGATTCAGCAATACAAAACAACTGAACGGGACAATGGTGGATCTGCTGCGTCCCAGGTTGCGGTGTTGACTGCACGTATTCGCAATTTGACGGAACACATGAAAAATAATCACAAGGATTTACATTCCCGTCGTGGTTTGACCCAGATGGTAAATCGCCGCAAAAAACTGTTGGCGTACATCAAAAAGAACAGTGTTTCGGAATACGAGGATTTAATTAAAAAATTAGGTCTGCGTAAATAATAAAAATCCCGCCCCGGCGGGATTTTTTATGTGATTGTTGGTTATTACCGTATTTTTGCGTTTTGTTTTAAATACTTGATTTTATCGCAAATCAATTCGTAATTTAAATCGCCATATGAAATTTTTCCTGATATAAAACTTAACGCAGTGGCAATTTGTTTGCTGTTGTAATTGTTCAAAACGTATCCCAAATCATTCCACGAATGATACAGCACAGTCCGAATAATTTTTGACACAAATCGTGGCTGGGACCACATGTTGTAATTTATGCGCAGCGCCCCCATGTCGATAATGGTTCGGCCCCTGAAATTTTCACTGTTAATGTCGGTCAGCACATATTTTTCCACCCGACCAAAAGATTTTATTACGCGACGCATGGCGGGCTCGGCGTCTGTGTACGGATAAATCAAATACACTTCGCCACGTTGGTTGCTGATACCAGCGGTAGAGATTTTGCGAAATTTAGTATTCCCGCTGTACCGACGTCCGCCCATCAGGAACGAATTTTGCAATTCGGTATTATGTTGATACTTGTTCAATAACGAATGTGTTCTGTCGCAGTGATATATTTTCCACACGTATTTTTTATCGCCCGGAATTTGCAGGGTATAAGTTTTCGCAAAATCGCCCGCCCCCAGGTATTTTGCCTGTATAGGTTGGTGAATAACGCGTGATATATCGCGGGATAATTTTCTTAATTCGGCCGCAGTCGCGTTTTCGTCCGACGGGCTGTATAACTTTATCGCCATATTGCGCAAAACATTGTGCAATTCGCCTGTGGCCACACCACGTGCGCTGGGTTCTATCCTGCGCAGCCACGTTGCAGGAAATGCCCCGGGATTTTTATATCCGGCCATGACGATTGCGTGCATCTCGGCCGTATTCACAGGGTGGCGGGTCAACCAACGTGTGCATGTTTTTTCAACAGGTGCCCCCGTTGCCGCTGGTGCGATAATTTTCAATAAATCGGACATGGTCAACGATTCTAATTCGTAAAATTTACGTCCTGTCTTAGGATATTTTTCCGATATTTCGCACAGCGCAGTTATGTATTTGTCCAGATTTGCAACCCATTCGCGCGCCATATTGCGCCGGGCCACGTTCACAGTATACCAGCGTTCCATTTCGCGCGTCATTGCACTGCGCAGCACAGATTCCCAATCCAGTGGTGCTGCGAATTCCATTTTTGGATTTTTGGCTTTGTATTCCCACATGGCGCGTTCGAATTCCTGGGATAAAATATCTTTGCGCCAATCACATACAACGTCATTCAATGCCGGCCGTACAAAGGTCCGCTGTTTATGACTGATACCAAAATAAGGTTTTTCGTTTAGGATATTTTTCACATTGTCGCCAAAATTCAACCTGTACAGTTTGCGAACAGTGTATTTCCCAATCTGTTTTGTATCACCCACGTGGTAAAAAGAACCGAAATATTGACTGATGGGATACGTGCTGATTCTGTTGCGGGAATTCATAAACGATACGTTTTTCAGATTTTTAACCGCGAACACAGACCATGTCGATATAACTTTGGGCACGTCCGGCAATATAATATGTTCCAACGCCGGACAGCGTGCAAATGCAGTCGTGCACATTTTGGTTAATTTTCGGCCAAAACGCACAGTCGTCAGTTCAGGGTTATTATTGAAAATCGGCGCGGTAATTTCCGTTACGGAATCCGGCAAAAATACGTACCTCAGTCCCGGTAAATTGTCCCCGACGTGCGCGTTAATCGATGTCACACTGCGCGGAATACGCAAAACACCGCGTGCGTCAACATCACCCGCGTTTACAGATAATAAAATCCCATTTCTGATAATCATACTGTATATTTTATACTAAAAAATATTTTTGTCAACTTTATTATATAATATATGGTGATTTTTATCTTTTCACGCCGTGATTTTTATGTTAAAATTAACGGCAAGAGAGAATATGAAACGCATATCCAGATTTTTATTAATCGCATTGGCGTTATGTGGCACAACCGCATTCGCCGCGACCGTCGTACCCAGCACAGTGGGCAGTAATCTGACCGCATTTAACAATAATTCGGGCGCGGTAAACAATGCGATGTGGAATAATTATACAAACCCGCGCGCCAGTGGTGCTGCGTCCACCACGGCCCCGACGGCCGATTTTGGTAATTGCAACGCGTTGATTTTGCGCTGTGCCCAACCAAAGTGTGCAAATGGCGGGTGTTCAACAATGGATATTGCGCGCCCGATTGTGTCCGGGTGTGTACAGTCAAACCCCACATGCACGCAATACGGCGATGATTTAATCGAATTTATATCCGCACAGTTGGTGTCCGATGCAAACGCTGCGGCACAAAGTGCGGCGGCCAATGCGCAAATTGCCGCGGCCCAGGCGGCTGCCCAGCAAAGCAGCCAGCAAATGGCCCAAATGCAACAGCAAATGGTTCAAATGCAGCAACAAATGCAACAGCAAAGTGCTGATACCGCCGCCCAGATTCAGGCCGCTTTGGCCCAGCAACAGGCCGCCACCGCCCAGGCAATTGCCGACGCGGCAAATACAAATGCCGCCGCGATTAACAGTGCGACAACACAAATGCAAAACGCTGCTGCGGCCGCAAATACCGCAACTGTGTCGAATGATTCAAACCTGACCGCGGCCCAGCAAACGGCCGCTGCGGCCGGTGTGTCGGCCGATATTTTGGCACGTGAACAGATTTCTGGCCAAATTTTAAGCAAAATCGAAAATGCCGAAGATGCCCTGAAACGGGCCCAGGCCGCAATGAAAACCGCGTTTGAATACGCCGGCTGTGATTCCACCGGCAGCAACTGTACCGGCCCAAAACGTGTTTCCACGTTCAAGGACAAGGCAATGGAATTTTTCGACCCGTACAACGACGTTTTGGACGAATTGTATGATGGGTTGATTTTGGCTCAATCGGTTGGTGTGGATATTACCGATATTTACATGATGTTGAACGGCACCTGCAACGTGTGGGGACAATATTTGTGTGCCCCAGGCCAGGTTATGCACTATGATTCACAAAATTGTGTCGATGGGCGTTCTGTGCCGGTTCGTGACGGTGGCGCAACTGTGCGCGGTGGTGCCGATTGCGAAATAGGCCAGGTTGTCCCCATGTCCGATGGTGGTTGCCAATTGATTAAAATGTTAACCAGCGATGAAGAGGTTCAGCGTAATTGGCTGTATCCCGAAACTGGTGATGGCGGGGTCCAGGTTCGCGTCGGCTGTGCGTCCGAGGCATTGGATAATTCCACGTTGTTCCGTAATCGTCGCCGCCAGGCAGATATTGATATCGAGGTTCTGCAACGCATGATTGAACAGGACGCCCCAGCCGTATTTGGTGGCAATCGTTTTGGGCAAAATAAATCTGCGGATCCAGATGGATTGAAATATTGCGCAATCACCACCAATACGTACCAGGATTTACAAACATACGCCAGTTTGAAACAATTGCCGGATACCGTATGCGTGCCCGACGATGATTTGTTGGATATTTACAATAACGGCGGTCGCGTTGCCCAGGGCGACAGTGGCGCTGATAATCAAAGCGTGTTTTCAAAATGTGGATCGCTGCGTGGATACGATTACGAAAAATGTCTGTGCGAAAACAGTGTGTCGAATAATGCACAATGGGTGGCCGACAATGGCGCCAACGCCATCACAGGCCAGGGCACATGTAAATGTATTGGCAATTCTGCATACCAGTTCTGGGACGCCGATCGTGCAATGTGTACGGACGCATATGGCGTATCGGATTTGGATACCCGCACCCAGGATTTATTACAATCTATCCAGGCATCTATGCTGTCCGAAATTGACAAAGAAGTGTCGTGTAATGACTTTTCATTGTGGGGTGCGAAATGGGATGCTGCCGCCGGAAAATGCGATTGCAGTGCCATAACAGACGATACAACCAGGAACGATTGTGAAATGGGATTATAAGATTATTGCAATGATTGTGTATAAAAACATCTTTACGAAAATCTTTGCCACATTGATTGCGGCGGTGTTTGTGGTGCCGGCGTTTGCCGCGTCTGATAATGGTTGCGGCGACGATGAAAATAACCGCATTGTGCCTGTTTTGGCGCTGTGTTCGTCGCATACATATAATATTGGTTTGCCGTATAACCCAACAACTGATTCAGATAAACAATTAATGCGCGACGTTGTGGCGATGAAATCCACCATCATGATGCAGCAAATGTACAAACAGTATCAGTTTTTGGAATCCACACTCAGCCGTTTGAAAACACAACTGGAACGCGAAATTTTAACATCGCAACTGCAGGCCGCCGGTGCCCCCAGTGGGGACAGCAGTTCATCTGCCTCGGACAGTGCCCAGGACAGAAATGTATACATTGTCGGGGCATCAAATTGTAATAATGCCGCCACCACAGCCGATGTTTTTACATGCCTGCGTAATAATTATAATTTGATTAATAGTATGTCTAACAGTGGCACAAATTTAACCATAGAATTGCGCCGTCAATTGGCATATGATTACAGTATTATGAAAAATAATACACCGGTGGCGGTGGAACCCGTTTCTGTGGGCAGTAATCCAGATTTTGATTGCAAGAAATATCAAAATATCACAGGTCGCGCGGCATTTCAGGCATGTATGGATTCGTTGGTTTCCGGCATTCGCAGGGCAACAACCGAATTATCCAAACAAACCACGAACATATATAATCCATACGGCATACGTTAATAAATCCCCAAACAATCCACACCAAAATGCCCCCCCGCCATACTGGGCCCCGCGCAAACATAGTTTGCGTGGGTGGTTACAGGGCGGGGTACAATGACCACCCCGTCGCGCAAAGCGCGCCACCCCTCCGCAGAGGGGAACTTGGCTTTCGTCCCGTCGCGGAATAAAGTTCCCCTCCATTGGAGGGGTGGGCGCAGCCCGGGGTGGTTAGAGATTTCAAGAAAACACACTTATTCTCTTAACTTGTCATTCCCGCGCAGGCGGGAATAGGGCTTGGGGTGTTATAAGTTATTTAATTTGGGGAATAATTCTGCGTTGTGTTTTTATTATTATGAAATCTGCGATACGAATTTAATAGACCCTATTCCCGCCTTATCCACCCCACAAACAGATTCGTGTTTGCGGGGACCCCGGGCGCGGGAATGACAGGGGAGAGTGTGCCCGAGCAATAACCAAGCAGAATGCCCACCGCCTCTGGCGGGGGGTGTCGTGCGAAGCACGACGGGGGGTGGGGTAGAGCATTCAAGAACACGCGCTTACTCCCCCTTGTCATCGCGAGCAAAGAGTGGCGATCCAGTAAATAAAAAAGCACTGCGGGCATATCGCCCGCAGACATATTGCCCTGGATTGCCACAGTCGTACGCCAACGTTTTCAACGTTGATCGTACTCCTTCGCAATGACAGTGATATATGTCCCGCGCCGATGGCGCGGACAACATCTACACTCTACACTCTAAACTCTTCACTCTATTATTGTCACGCTGTGCGTGACAATAATATCACCGTCCGCGGCCGCTTAGCCATTTCAGTGCGTTGTGCACATACGCGTTTGCGCGTCCTGCGTCAAATCGCATGGTTCCCGGCGTTTTTAATTTGAATTCTGCGTCAATCCATGTGGTGTAAGGAAATGGGATAACGTTGGATATTCTGGTTAATTGTTCGGCGACATTTTCGCCCGACAATCCACCCGCATACCCATGCGCACGCCCAGCGAAACGCGGTGTTTCCCAATTCACAGGACTGCGTCCCGTGCCGTACGATGAATCAAACAGTAATGAAAACGGCACCCCTGTGTCATACAGGCGCGATATATACGATACAACCAACGGGTTATTATTAAATGAAAATATAAATTCATTATCTGGATAATCCGCGATAATTGCGGCCATTTCATTTTCATGACGCAGGTTCATTCCATTGCCGATATTCAATTGCCAACGTGGAATTGCGGGCATATTAGTCGCATATTTGCGTGCGTCCAACCATTGTTTTAATTCCGGGGCAATTTTCCCGTTGCAAAAATCAGTGCACCAATCGCCACCTATGTGCAGTGCCAGATTCAATTTATTTTGTGCATTATCGCGCAGTATTTGATTAAACCATTTGTTTCGCACAGAATTCGTGTGCATAGTATGTTGGCTGGCAACGATGCCAATTTCGACTTTGTCTGACTGATGCCCCAGGGCAACGATTTCTGCTGTGGAATTTTCTTCGTTCGCACCCGAACAAGTTATATATCGTAGATTCATGTTAGTTTACCTTTCCTTTATTATTCAACCGCAATTGTCCACAGGCACTCCCTATATCCTGACCCCGTTCGCGACGAATTCGCGTATGAATTCCGTTTTTGATTAAAATATCCTGAAATCTGTGCACAGCGTTCCCAGACGGCGACATAAAATCACGTTCGTCCACCGCGTTCCATGGAATTAAATTCACCATGCAATTTTTGCCACGCAATAAATCAGACAATTTTTCTGCATATTCGGGCGTACAATTTAATAATTCCGCGTCGCCATTTTCACCGCGCACAGCCAACAATATGTATTCAATCATTAATTGGCGATTGTGCAAATCTGAAAATTTAAACGCAGCGTCCAACACATTGTTTAAATGATATTTGTTATTGATTGGCATAATACGACTGCGCAATTCGTCCGTTGGCGCGTGCAACGATATCGCCAGGTTAATTGGCCGTCCCCATTCAGTTAATTTTTCTATGCCCGGCACAATGCCACACGTCGACACAGTTATTTTACGCCACCCAATCCCCATATCTGAATTGGCGCGTTCAATAAATCCGATAACATTTTCAGTATTCTGCAGCGGTTCGCCCGTGCCCATAACGACAATGTGTGACACGTCGCCATTATTTGCATCGCCGTTTGGTCGAATGGGGCGGTCAGAAAATCTGTCGCCACGCAATTCCCATTGTGCCACCAAAATTTGCGAATAAATTTCATTCACAGTCAAATTTCTTTTTAATCCCAACAGCGTACTGGCGCAAAATTTACAGCCCATTGCACAGCCGGCCTGGGAACTGACGCAAACACTGTTTCCATAACTGGTGCGCATCAAAACACATTCAATTTGTTCCGCGTCCCCCAATTCCAATAAAAATTTTGTTGTTTGATTGTCCCCAGATTGTAATTTTTTCACCACGCGCACAGGCAAAGTTTGCGCCACTCCGTCCAATTGGTCGCGCAATGCGGCGGGCAAATTTTTCATCACCTGGAAATCAGGCGCGCCCCTGTTTAACCAATCGCGAATTTGTTTTGCACGAAATTTTGGCTGGCCCATACTGGTAATAAAATCAGCCAATTGGGAATCTGTAAAATCAAACAATACCGGTTTCATAATTTATATCTGTCGTCATTGATTACAACCACGGCCTTGCGTCGTAATTGTTTTAATTGTTGGTCGGCAATAAACATCGCCTGTTTAAATTGGGCGTTTTGTTCAATCATATCGTCCAGTTTTCCATATTCGTCTGTTTTTTTGGATTCACATACCAATAATACAGATTTATCCACCACAGGCGACCACGTCATCACCGGCAACGTTGCCACACGTTCGCGAATATCCGCCGCCAGTTCATATTGCAACGCAGTAAATTTTTGTGGCACCCCACCCAAATCACGCGCCATTTGCATTGCGTTATCACAACTGCTGGGGCGGGTCAGTTTTGTTGCCACGTCTGCTGGGATATCTGTTAATCGTATAATGGTCATTTCAATGGGCAATCCCTGGGCACGTGCAATTTCTGCGCGTTCATTTGCGACATCAGTGGCCGTGATTTCCACAGTTGGCAATATAGTCCGCGCAACAACAATTTGCCATGCGATTTCCGCCCGCATTGCAGACAACGCCATCGCACGTTCAGTTGCCGACAATTCCCCCAGATTCATTTTGTTTAATTCTTTTTCGACAGTGTCGTCATCTGGTACAGCATTGAAATTTTGTGCGTATGCCAATTTAACGCTGTCGTCAATAATGTTTTGCAACGCCACGCGGCGATTATCAGTGGACGTTTTTCCCTGCTTGTTCATCAATGATACGCGCGCGGTCACATCTGCATCGGTGACGGGCACGCCATTCACAGACGCAACAACCGCGGCCGCATTTGCCGCACCGACGAAAAACAACGATAACATTGCCACAGCGAAATGTTTTATATACATAATTTCTTTGTCCCCTAGTACTGTTGCCCGTTAATAGACATTCCAAATCTGAATTGGAATGTTGTTGTACCAACATAGTCATACTTTATCGCATTATCACGACGATATTCCACAGACAAATAATAACATGGGTGAGTATAAAATAATCCGCCACCATGCCGTTGGAATTGTCCGTCTGTCATGTTGTATATTGCATTAAAGCGCAAAGCCCACCGGTTAGTCAACTGGACACCAATCCCTGCCATTAATTCGTTGATTGCGTCGTCCCTGGTGTATGTGTCAATAAATTGCTGGGACCAAATGTGCCCCACGCTGACGAAATTTTTCGCCGTTCCAATAATAGCGGACGTTTCCATATGCCGCAGGGATAAATCCTGTTGGTCCAAACGGAATCGCGTGGCCAGGTCAATCCATTTCATATTGTTATATTCCAACCGGCCAACATAGTCAGACGCCCCATCGTGGAATCCGCTGTTGGGGTCAGTTGCCGCCCGGTCAGTAAAATCATACGTTTGACCCAAAAATAATTCGAATGTTTGCCCGTCTGGATTAAACGCAGCATAGCGCACACCATAATCTGCATACGTGCCATTTTCCCATAAATCCAGACCGGCAAATCTGTTGTCTGAAAACAGTGTTGCGTCGGACAAAAATGTTCCGGCTGAATCGTTGTTCAATGTAAATTGATCTTCGTCCGTGCGGCGCATCACAGTCACACGTGCGCGCGGTTCAATAACCTGGGTCCACCCGTCCGACGGCCGGAACAAAGGCAATCCCCATTCGACGTATCCGCTGGGTAAAAATCTGTCTTTTAATCCAGAAAAATCCGCGGCGTCAATTAAATCCGTTTTGTGGAAATTATATACATCGTATCGCGCAGATACACTGGCCGTTATTCTGTTGCCGCCCCACAATGTCCACGGTGACACAACGCGCACGTCCCCGGTTAATCGCTGTGATGACGTTCCATCACCAGATATACCCAAAACGTCCGCCCCCAGTTTTAAATAAGTTTCTTTGAACAATGGTTTTGTTTGGTACGTTGCGCGAACATTTGGCAAAATATTGCCAGATTGTACCAATTGCATACCTGTGGCCGCGCGCAGTTCCTGGAACACATGGGCGTCTGCGACGACATAGCCACTTTGGCCGAATAATTCGATTTTTGCCCCCGAATCCAAATATGGCTGGTCATCATAAAATCCATATTTCTGCAGGAACGTTTTATCAGACGCGCGTTCCAAAAACACAGTCGCGCGTGCATATTCACCCAATTCGATAACGTCATTGTTGAAAATATACCAACGATCTTCGCCGTCTTTGTTATGAGTATATGCAGCGTTTGTTCTGAATTCAGAATGATTCATGTTTAATCTGTGTTCCAATTGGAACAACGGATTTTCTTCGGTCAAAATCGATGGAGTGAATGTTAAATCGTGCGTATCAGAAAAATTGATATACAGCGGGATATTTATCTGGGTTCCCATATTGTTGGTTGACCCAAAATCAGGCATTAAAAAACCCGTTTTATATTTAACGCCTGGGTCGGGCATTTCAAAAAACGGCAACCAAAACACAGGTATATCATACGTGCGCAACACAGGATTATAAAATCGCAACATGCGACTGTCCATATCGTGCACAATTTTCTGGGTGCTGATTTGCCATGCGTCACCAAATGCGTCGCAATCATCGCATGCTGTGAACGTGGCGTTGTATGCGATTGTTTCTATGCCTTCGCGGACAATGTTGTCTGATTCGACATACACATGGTCACCCAGCCATAATTTAATATCAGACCCCGATAATTCATCGCCATTTTGCGATAGATATGAATCAGTCAGTGTTAACCGCTGGCCCGATGAATTTATGATTTCAGTATTCCCAGATGTTTTTATCGTTTCCGATTGCACATCATATTCAATTTTATCGGCAGTTATTGTTTTTGGCGCATTAACATTGACCGACGCCGCCATTGCGGTCATCGGCAATATTATCGGTAATGTTAAAAATGGATTAAATCGCGTCATTTTTTACACAGTATAAATAATATTGCACCCAACACAGCCAACACCACGCCCACCAACAGTGCGAATTCAGACACACTGCCAATCATATTTGACGTGGACATATACATCGACATAACAACCGCCATTGCCGCCACAGCCACCGCGGGGGCAAAACTGGCGCGTCTGCGCAGCAATGACGAACGCAGTAATATGGTCGCGCACAGTGCGGCCAATATTAAATTCATAATCGGCCCCAGAAAACGACTGCTTAATTCAGCCAACACCATCTGGTGTTGTTTTTCCGTATCAGCGTTTAATACATACTTAATCAAATCAGACGTTGGTATGCGGCGCACACGAAAAGACGTTTCGTCCTCTTTATCAGCAACGTTTAAATCCATGTCGAAACTGTCAAATGTGCCGGTGGTCAACGTATCGCCCGCCGCCTGCAACGAACCGTTTGTCATCACAATGGACAGCCCGCGTGCAGTGGATACCAATTTGCCTTTTTCTGCAAATATAGTGACCGGTGCGTCCGCGTCACGCATGTCGGATAACATAACCTGGCTTAAATCATGGCCGGACACTTTATCAACATACACAACCAATCCATCGGTTATTTGTGTAAACGCAGATTCCTGTAATTTCATATGTGCCAACCCATACCGCAAATTCCATTGTGTGGAATAAAACATTGCCTGGGTCTGTGGCACAATCCATAAATTTAATACAAAATGCAGCACCATCAGCACCGTGGCCAATATTAATGCAGGCCCCGCAATCTGTCGCGGTGACAGCCCAGACGCCGCCATAACAGTAATTTCATTATCAGATATTAATTTGTTGTACACAAAAATAACCGCGATAAATGTGACGAACGGGATAATAATAGACATGATAAACGGCACCATCAAAATGGTCAGTCCCAAAAAACTGGTTAATTCCACGCCGTAATTCAACAGGAATTTCATCATGGACATAATCTGCATCATCCATGCCAATCCCGTCAGCACCAATAACAGCATGATAAAAATCGCGATCAACTGGCGCGTAAAATATCTGTTCAGTATTTTCATATTTCGCAGTATAAAGCCCAAAACACACACCGTCAATTTATATTTGAAAAATGCAGATTTTTCTTGCATTTATTCGATTCGGCGTGAATAATACACATGTTCTTAAAAGTTTTTTTAAGGGCGGGGTTGAAAAACCCCGCCTTTTGAATAAACAGACGACATGCAAAACATATAGCCAAGGAGAAAAAACAAATGTCTTTTGTTTCTATGCCCCGCCAGGATTTGCTGTTGGCCATCGATTCCCTGGCCCAGGAAAAGCAAATCGACCGCGAAATCGTCATTGAATCGCTAGAGGCCGCAATCGCCAAAATCGCAAAACATAAATACGGCGAAGAATTTAATATTACGGCCGAAATAGATCGCAAAAATGGGGCAATTCACGTAAAACGTCTGTTCGAGGTTATTGAATCCCCGGCGTCACGCGGTGATGAATACGACGCAAACACAATGCTGACCGTGGATCAGGCGAAAAAATACGCCCCCAATCCCCAGGTTGGCGATGTTGTCGCAGATCCATTGCCGGAACCTGAATTTGGCCGCATGGCGTTTCAAACCGCGCGCCAGATTATGACCGCCCGCGTTCGCGACGCTGAAAAGGGTCGCCAATACGAAGAATTCAAAGATAACATCGGCGACATCGTCAGCGGTGTTGTTAAACGTATCGAATTCGGCAACATTTTCGTCGATATTAATGGCAAGGCCGAGGGCTATATCAAAAGCACCGAATTAATCCCAGGCGAACGTTTGGCCGTGGGTGACCGTGTTCGTGCATTGATTATGGACGTTGCGCGTTCCAACACAGGTCCGCAAATTTTCCTGACACGTACACACCCAATGTTTATGGAAAAACTGTTCGTCCAGGAAGTGCCCGAAATCTACGAAGGCATCATCAAAATCAAATCTGTTGCACGTGCCCCCGGCAGCCACGCTAAAATCGCTGTTGAAACCCAGGATCCGTCCATTGACGCCGTTGGTATGACCGTCGGTATCAAAGGTACACGTATCCAGCCGGTTATTAACGAATGCCACGGCGAAAAAATCGACGTTATTTTGTATTCCGATGACCCGGCCGTGTTCATCGTGAACGCTATGCAGCCGGCCAAAGTTGCCAAAATCATCGTTGACGAAGATACGCGCAGCGCGGCCGTTGTTGTGAACGAAGATCAACAATCATTGGCCATTGGTCGCCGCGGTCAAAACGTGCGTTTGGCATCACAATTGACGGGGTGGAATATCGACGTCATGAACGAAGCCGAAGAACAGGAACGCCGTGCCAAGGAAGTCAAAGAAAAAACAGAATTGTTTATTTCTGCGCTGGACGTGGACGAAATGTTGGCGCACCTGTTGGTGACCGAAGGATTCCGTACAATCGAAGAAATCGCCTTTGTCGACATCAGCGAACTGGAATCTATCCAGGGATTCAATGCGGAATTGGCAACTGAATTGCAAAACCGCGCCAAAGCATACCTGGAAAAACAGGAACAACAATACAAAGACGACGGTCACAAATTGGGTATGTCAGACGATTTGTTAAACTTTGATTTTATCAAACGTCCGATTATAATGCAGTTGGGCAACGCGGGCATTAAATCGTTGAACGATTTGGCCGATTTGTCCACAGACGAATTAATCGAAATCCTGGGCGAAGACACCATGAGCCCACGCCTGGCCGGCCGCGTGATTATGAAGGCCCGCGAACTGGCATACGGCATAACCCAGGGTGAAGAATAATTTTAACGGAGTAAATATATGGCGACATTAACACTTGGAAAATCAGTCACAATTGATCAGGTGGCAAGTAAAAAAGGCGACTCGGTGTTCGTTGAACGCCGTCGCCGTGTTGTTGCCCCCGGCAGCAAAGAACTGCGCGAAGAACCATCGTCCCCCGCACAATCACATAATGCGGCGGACGAAAAACTGCGCGCCGTGCTAGAGGCCGCGCGTGCCCGCGAGGAAGAACGCAAACAACGCGCCGCTGCCGAGGCCGCTGCCCGTGCCGCGCGCGAGGCCGAAATCGCCCGCGAAAATCGCGAATATGAACAGGTCAAAGAACAACTGGCTGCGCGTGAAAATGTCGCCGACGCCCAGCCGACCGAAGAAACCGTACCTGCGCGTCCCGCGGCCCAGAAAAAACAATTTTCACAATCTGCGCCCCGCGCCAAGCAAAATCGTGACGATGACGAAGATATGGAAATGCCGCGTGCGTCTAAATTTTCCGGCGGCAAAAAAGAATTTAAAAAGACGGGCAAAATATCCCTGCACGATATTGTTATCGGTGGCGAAGATGACGACGATGACGAAATTGGCCTGCGTGGCGCAAATCGTCGCCGGTCCGAAGCGTCGCTGAAACGTTTCCGGGAAAAGGCCCGCGCCGTGTTTTCCGCCCCGCAAAAGGTGGAACATGTCGTCACCCTGGGCGATACCATTACCGTCAAAGACCTGGCCGCTGCCATGGCTGAAAAGGTTGGCAATGTTATAAAAAAATTGATGGAAATGGGTATGATGGCGTCACAAAATCAAACTATCGACGCCGACACCGCGGAATTGATTGCCGGCGAATTCGGGGCCAAGGTAAAGCGTGTCGATGTAAAACCGTACGCCGACCAATTGGAACGCCAGCCCAACCCAGAACACATGCAACCGCGTCCGCCTGTGGTCACGGTTGTGGGGCATGTTGACCATGGAAAAACGTCTTTGCTGGACGCATTTCGTCATGCGAATGTTGCCGCGCGCGAGGCCGGCGGTATCACCCAGCATATTTCTGCATACGAAGTGAAATCAAAATCTGGCGCGATGATAACTTTCCTGGATACGCCAGGCCACGAAACATTTACAGCCATGCGTGCCCGTGGTGCGCAAATGGCGGATATTGTGGTGTTGGTTGTTGCGGCAAACGATTCCATCATGCCCCAAACTATCGAAGCCATCAATCACATTCGTGCGGCAAATGTGCCGTTCATCGTTGCCATTAACAAAATCGATTTACCAGACGCCGATCCAACGCGCGTGAAAACCGACCTGCTGCAGCAAGAGGTCCAGGTCGAAGAACTGGGGGGCGACGTTCAATGCGTTGAAATTTCCGCCACGAAACATATTGGCCTGGAAAAATTAGAAGAGGCCATTTTACTTCAGGCGGGCATTATGGATTTGCGTGCCGACCCGGATATGCCGGCCGTCGCGTATGTAGTAGAGGCCAAAATGGAACGTGGCCTGGGGGCAACCGCCACCATTTTAATGCGCCAGGGCACTTTAAGCATTGGCGACGTATTCGTTGTTGGCGAAACATATGGTCGCGTGCGCGGACTGATTAATTCGGCCGGCGAACGCGTGAAATCTGTTAAACCAGGCCAGCCGGCTGTTGTGCTGGGGTTGCAATCCGTGCCCAGTGCCGGTGATGATTTGCACGTTATGGAAACCGAGGCCCAGGCCCGCGAGGTTGCTGAATATCGTGCGCAAAAGGCCCGCGATCGTGCTAACGCCGTCAAACGTACATCGTTGCAGGAATTGTTTGCCCGTCGTGATGAAAACAAAAAATTGGTGTTGCCAATTGTCCTGCGCGCCGACGTCCAGGGCAGTGTAGAGGCCATCACCGATATGTTAAAAGATATTCACACCGACAAAGCGTCTGTGGACATTCTGTCGTCTGGCGTTGGCCAGATTACCGAGGGCGACATTCGTCTGGCGGCGGCGTCTGGTGCGGTTGTGATTGCGTTTAATGTTCGCGCGGACGCAATGGTTCGCGACATGGCGCGCAGTGCCGGTGTTGATATTCGTTATCACAGTGTTGTGTATCGCATCACCGACGAAATCAAAGAAATTTTGGCCGGTAAATTGGCCCCAGAAAGAAAAGAAAACTTTATCGGATATGCCGATGTTATCGCATTGTTTACGGTTGGCAAAGGCGTACGCGTGGCGGGTTGTCGCGTGACCGAAGGTGTGATTAAAAAAGACGCTTTGGTTCGACTGCTGCGTGACAACGTTGTTATATACGACGGCAAAATCGGTGAATTGCGCCGCGAAAAAAACGAAGTGCGCGAAGTCACTGGTGCCGGCGTTGAATTCGGTATGTCTTTTGATAAATATAATGATTTAAAAGAAGGCGACCGTGTCGAATGCTATGAAGTCGAAGAGGTTCGCGCCAAATTATAACGCACAGCATAAAAACACCGCCGATTTCGGCGGTGTTTTTTTATTTGTCATCAAATGGATTTTCGTCTTTTTTATATTCAATCACAATGGGTAAATGTTCCCAATGCAATTGTTCGGCCAACCCGCGCCGTAAATACCGCGTATATGATTCGGGTATATCAGACGCCCCACCGACATTTATTGTGATTTTCATCGGGTGGCGCCCCGTTTGGCGTGCGAATTTTATTTTCATTGGCCGTTTTAAGCGTGACATAGGCGGCTGGCGCGCTTCGATTAATTTTTCAACTATGCGGTTAATCAAACTGGTTGGGGCGTCTGTGTTCGATGTGTCCCATTGTTCGTACACGCGCCGGAACATGTTTTTAACCCCCATGCCCGTTTCAGCCGATATGGCCAATATCAATGGTTTAATTATTTGATGGAACGAATTTGTAAATTGGTGTTTTAATTTCAGCAATTTTTCATC
Source organism: uncultured Alphaproteobacteria bacterium (assembly GCA_944392815.1). Lineage (GTDB taxonomy): Bacteria > Pseudomonadota > Alphaproteobacteria > Rs-D84 > Rs-D84 > Enterousia. The sequence goes on from CALXXY010000007.1 coordinate 20,398, forward strand.
GCGCACAGCGGGATCCACCAAATCCCATTTGTTCAATGCAACGCATAATATTTTGCCCGCATCGTATACGCGTGCGGCGATTCCCAACGCCTGATTTTCTATGTTGCGTGTGGCGTCGACAACCAAAATCACAACATCAGATTTTTCAATTGCGTCCAACGATTTTATCGCAGACAACGTTTCTACGTCGTCGGTGACGCCGGCCTTGCGCCGCAATCCGGCCGTGTCCATCAAAATGATATCGCGACCATAAAAGTTTGTCGGGATTTTTACCGTATCACGGGTGATACCGGGCGCATCGATAACTATTTGTCGTTTTTCACCCAGTACCCGGTTTACCAATGTTGATTTGCCAACGTTTGGTTGCCCCATAATTGCGATTTTTAATTTTTGCGGCGCGACACCCTGATTGGAATCTTTTTGCGCGTCTGGGGCGATTTTATCGATAAATTCGTATATCGCGTCAAACCCAGATTTATGTTCCGCAGAAATCATCACAGGTTCCCCGAATCCCAATTTATAAAACTCGTGAATATCCGCCATGCGGCGCCCGGATTCGGATTTGTTCACCACCAATAACACAGGCGCCCGTGTTTTACGACGCACCATACGCGCCCAATCTAAATCAGCCGGCACCAATCCCACGCGCCCGTCAACCACAAACAAAACGGCATTTGCGCCCGCAATTGCGTCCATGGCCATGGTCGTAGAATCCGCCGCAATCCCGGATTTTGCATTTTCCAGCCCGGCCGTATCCATAACAGTCCACGCGCGCCCGCGCATGGTCCCACTGATTGTGTCACGCGTGACCCCTGGGCGGTCGTGCACCAATGCGTCACGTGTTCCCGTCAGGGCGTTAAACAAAGTCGATTTGCCGGTATTTGGGCGGCCTGCTATTATCAGTTTTAACATAACTTTTTCCATTGATTTTTTTCAATTATAAAGCAAAAATATAAATAATCAAATGGGGGTATAAAATGAAGCAAAAATTCAAACAGGCATTGAAACATATCAAAGACCTGGTTATCAATCCAAAACGCTATTTTACAAAAATCGTTGCCGACGGCAAAATGGAAGAGGCCATGTTAAAAGCATTCATCTATGGCCTGATTGGCGGGTGCTTGGTATTATTATTGCGCCTGATTGGTGGGGCGACAATAACCATTGGTTCGGTATTTTCAGCATTAATAATTGTCCCGGTTTTGGCGGTGGCATTGTTGTTTGTGCTGGGCGGATTGATGATGTTGGTATCAGAAATCACAGGTGGCGAACGTGACTGGGAAATCGCGGTCAAGGGTCTGGCATCTGTATTTTTTGTATATCCGGTTGTACTGGTGTTAAACGCATTGGCGTTTAATTGTACGTCTATGTGGATAATCAGTTTATTGGTGGACGCATACGTTTTGTTTTTGTTTTACAATATCGCGCTGTATTGCATGCGCGGCAAACGCAGCAATGTCATCATAGTAATTTCTATATTTGCATTGTTCCTGGTGACGATTTATGCCACAGATTATCGCATAGGTTGGTTTATGTTGAAAAACGCCAGTGCGACATTGGCATGTTTGCTGTGATAAAACAGTAAACTTGATTTTTATCGCATTTTGTGATATAATTGGTGCAATAAAAAATCCGTCAAATTGGCGGATTTTTTATTTGCCCGGGAATTTCACCCGGGCGTTTTTTATATACAAAGAAAGGATTGATACATGTATCTTATAACATATACCGGCGACGGTGCAACAACAGAATTTAATTTTTCATTTCCATATTTTCAATCTGCGGACGTGCACGTTTCTGTGAATTCAGTGATTCAAACATCTGACGCGTGTACAATTATTCCCGCAACCGACAGCCGTGTTGACGGTAAATATACAGGCGGCCGCGTGATATTAAATGCGGCCCCCACAGTCGGGGCAGAAATTCGCATATGGCGAAAAATAGATTTGTCGCGCGTGATTGATTACCAGCCGACTTTGCCGATAAACACAGATTGCCTGAATGCAGATTTTAATTTCATGTTGGAATACCTGCGTGATTTGTACGAATTGGACGGCGATGTGGCGAACATAGAAAACGGATTACAGTTTTTGGATTCGATTCAATACCAAATTGAACAACTGGGCGATTTCAGCGAATTGGCGCGCAAAGCCGATTTACCGGATTTTACCCAATTTGCGAAACTTACCGATATTCCAGACACATCTGAATTTGCCGCGGCGAATCACACACACGATATGTCCGCGTATGTAACAAACACGGTGCTGGACGCGACCATATCTGAATTACAGAACGAAATAGACGACATCGATACCTCGCTGGCATTTCCGATTGAATTTGCCCCCGATGATGAACCAGACGTTGTTGTAAAAACGCAATTGCCCACGGCGGATAATAATTACACCTGGTACCGACTGTATAAATCTGGCTGGGTGGAACAGGGCGGTCATAATGATGGTGAAAACAACCAGGGCACAAATACATTTGCCATTGAAATGGCCGATTTGAATTACAGTATATCGCTGGGCAGACATGTTATAAGTGGCATAGCCGCGGATAAAGCCGCAGTGTCATTGCAGGCGCATTCCTGTACAACCACTGGATTTACATGTGCACAAACATATGCGATTGTTGGTGGTGGCGGTGGGTACGGCACAGGCCCCAGTTATGCCTATGATTGGGTGGTTCGGGGACGCGCCGCCATCGGCACCCAGGAATAGTATTTAATCGTCGATAATTTGGCCGTTTTCGGCCGAAATTTGCTGTTTCCCAACGGTAATAATTTTGTTGTCATATGCTGGGGCAACCTGGGCGTCCACGGCCGTGCGCCAATACACCCCGCCGTCCGACGTACGAACGGCGTACAAATTGTTATCATTTGCAACAACAAACGCAACATCGTCCATCACGATAAACGGCACAGCCACCCCGATATTGACGCACCATTTTTTGTCGCCGCTGATTGGATTAATACGACAAAACGCATCACCCAACCCGCCGACATACAGCGCGCCATCGTGCATTACCAATGGTGTCACAATATCGACTATGGCCGCGCCACCAGTCATGTTGCTGCGACGGAAAACATCGGCAATCCACATAATTTTTCGGGAATTGGGGGCGACCTTTACAACCTCGCCCGTGGTCAGGCCGGCATACACATACCCGTGCGCACATATGGGCTGTTGATTGCTTTGCACAGAATTGTTTGTTGGAAATCCACTGAAAACCTTGCGCTGGCCGTCCCAGATTACATTTGACGCGTCCTGGCGATATGGGCAATCGACGGCGCTGTCCGCGACATATGTATCCGGCAAATTTGTGACGGTGGTATTCAGCATATTTACGTCACTGCTGCCAAACACAGGTGTGCGTTCGCCCGGCAGAATCGGGTCATGTTCTGCACACCCGGCAACGAACAGCAAACACATACAAATCGCGGCAAATTTACGCATGGGACGAATCCTGTTGTTGTTTTTTATCTTAATTGTTGGGCGCGGGCGGAAATCATTGCCGGTGCGTCAGCATCGTTAATAATAATGTCCAACCATTTATTGGCGTTTTCCCTGTCGCCGTCGGCCAAATATTTCTGCGCCACCATTAACCGACCTGTGTAATAGTACGGCGATTTTTTTGTATCCAACGGTGCCAGATAGTCCTCGACAGCGGCGGCGGTCATATCGTCCCCGCGCAGCCCGATGATATGCAGCCGTGCCAAATCGCGGAAATCGCGCGCATGCCCGTCATTTGCCAACCGTTCCAGGTGTTCGATATTGCCGTCCAGCAAATATGCCTGGAACAGCGCCAAATCGCCCGTTGCCCCACCAGCGTTTTCAGCAACAGATTGCAACATGCCTGTGTCCAGATTTTGCACCGCCAATTCGTAATTTTGTGCCAATGCAATTTTGTGGGCGCGATGTGTGCGCACACCGATAACAGCCGCGGTTGCTATTATCATAATAATCAGTGCGCCAGCGATAATGTGCCGGGAATATTTTTTGATAAAAGCGGCCGTTTTATCGTTATTCACTTCTTCCCATACTTCGCGGTACAGGGCGTCTTCGGCGTATTCTTCGCGTGTTTTTTTATGTTGGGCCGTTTTTCTGTTTCTTTCCAAAATCGTTGCCATTTGAAAATTCTCCTGTATTATGGTGGCTTGATAAATCTTAATTTATTGCTATACTATAAAAGTTATGAAAAAGCAAATCAAGAACGCTTTACCGGCACTGCAAAATCAATCACTGGTCGCGGCCCGTGGGGTCAATGACGAAACCAGTTTGTCACAGTACATTCAAAATATTCAAAAATTTCCGATTTTGTCCGCCGAACAGGAATACGAATACGCCAAACAATGGGCCGAAAACCACGACGCAGTGGCCGCAGAAAAACTGGTGGCCAGTCACCTGCGCATGGTTGTGTCGGTTGCATATGATTTTAAAAACTATGGCGTGCCATTTGCCGATTTAATCGCCAGTGGCAACATGGGATTAATGCAGGCATTGCAAAAATTTGACCCGGACAAGGGATTCAGATTTTCCACATACGCCATGTTTTGGATTCGCGCAGAAATATATGAAACTATTTTACAAAATTGGTCCATAGTAAAAATTGGCACGTCCGCCAATCAAAAACGTGTGTTTTTCGGGCTGAATCGTGCGCGCCGTGCGTTGGGAATAATGGACGGCAATTTATCAGACGACCAAACCAAGCAAATCGCAGATTATTTGAATGTGCCTGAAAACGATGTGCGTCGCATGTCAACGCGTATGTCTGCGCGCGACGTGTCGTTGAACGCGCCCGCCCATTCGGACGATGACGCACGCGACGTGCTGTCCAATATGCCCGACGACAGAACCGGCATAGAAGAAAACATGGAACAGGTTGAATTTCGCCGCCGTGGATATGAATTGCTGCGTAAACATTTGGCCGAATTGCCTGAACGCGATCGCGAAATATTGACTGCGCGCAGGTTATCAGACCCGGTCGCAACATTGGAATCATTGTCACAAAAATATGGTATATCACGTGAACGCGTGCGCCAGATAGAAGAACGCGCATACAACAAACTGCGCAACGCAATTTTAACCGAAACCCAGGACGCATAACATGTCAAAATTTTCCCGTATTGTCACGCCCGCTGTTTTTTTGTCTGCTGTATTGCCGTGCGCGGCGCATGCCTGGCAATACGACAGCGGAAAATTCGGATTAAAAATAACTGGCTATGGCACAGGCGGGATTTTGGAAACAGATTTTGACAAACCCGGTTCAATTGGCGATTGGCGCGTGCGCGCAGAAATGGATTACATGGCTACAGACACAAATACGCTTGGGTTGGTATACGCCATTGACGCCGCCGCCGTGGACGAAGAAAAATTCCTGCGCGAGGGGTTCACATACTGGCAAAACCGGAAATTTGGTCGCGTTGAATTGGGTTTGACCGATTCAATTGCGCGCAAAATGGGTGTTGGATTGCCGGACGTTGGCGGACTGCGCGTAAATGATAAACCGCTGTTTTATAAAAAAATTACACCACGCGGCCCGGTAATTTCTGATACCACGTTAACAACAGGGCGGGGCGGGTTGCGCATGAATTATGCGACCATGCCAATTGGCGCGATGCAATACGGATTGTCCGTATCTGGATTAACAGACAACTATGATTACGCTGTCGACGGCGCAATAAAAATCCGCCAACCATCGGGCAAGGTTAAAACCGCATACGCCATTGGCGCGTCATTTATGTCACGCCCAGACGGATACAGAACCGACGCATACACCCCGCATGTATACGCTGATTGGCGCGCACAAATGTCCGCAGGGGTAAATGTTCAATATAACAGTTGGATTTTCGGCACAACTGCGCGCCTGATTTATGACGAAAATCCTGTTGGGCGTCCGTCCGACGGACTGGCCGTGGGCACCGGCGTCAGTTATGATATTTTGAATTACAGCATATCATTAACATACATTTTTTCAGATACAGGCATTTGGAATCGCGATGTGGACGATTATATGGATCACACAGGTATCGCGTCATTTCGATATAAATACAGCGAAAATGTAGATGTTTGGATATCAGGCGGCCTGACCACGGAAACGCCGTTTTTGGCCGTCGGCCTGCGCCTGACCATCTAATCGTTTATTTCTGCGACAGCGGCGCCAATTCTTTTGTTTCTTTGGTTTGTGGAATGTAAATGCGCGGATTGCCACTGTATCCTAATGCCGCATGGTGCGACGGGATTAAAAATTCAGGCAATGGGCTGCACGCACCCATGGCCATAAAACTGGCCAGACGCGGATCTTCGAACGCGAATTGTTTGTCGGCCTCGATTGGGCGATGGTACCAACCCTGGAATATCACCAATTGTTTTTTGTGATCCAATTTCATAATGTCCATGGGGGTGTACAGGGGTTCTTCGGATTTTTCTTCTTTTTCTTTGCCATCAGGCCCCTTGACAGTTTTGATTTTAATTTTATCGCCCATCATGTCGGAAAA
>CALXXY010000008.1 GCA_944392815.1 uncultured Alphaproteobacteria bacterium
ATGGGCGCCCAACGGGGCGCCCAGGAATCCCGTCAGAATGATTTTATCAAGATTAATTGTACATTCGTATCATTTTTCATAACTTTGTTTTTTATCAAACCTTGCGAATGGGTGGCTCGCCACCCGAAGCGTTCCGCGAAGGGTGGTGGGTGGTATTGGACTCGAACCAACGACCTTTACGATGTCAACGTAACGCTCTAACCAACTGAGCTAACCACCCAAAACTTTCAAATCTGACGAATTATATCAAACAAATTTCAGATTGCAATATTAATTTACATCGTCGTTTTTGGGGCGACGTGACGAATAACTTGCATATGCGCAAATATTTTTTATAATCAGTCAGTGCGAGGGGAAAATTGTTCATTCTTGCATTTTTTATGGAATGCAAAAACGAATGATTTTTCTTCGCATAAAAATCGTAAAAAACTATGGAGAAAAATATGTTATTTGGTTTATTTAACAAAGATGAAAAAACACATTTGAACAATCCAGTTGCGGTTGAAATAAAATACGGCGATGAAACATTGCGCCTGGAAACGGGCCGCATGGCGAAACAGGCCAATGGCGCAGTTTTGGCGACCATGGGTGGCACAATGGTTTTGGCAACCGTATGTGCTGAAAAATCAGCAGTCGAGGGTCAGGATTTCTTTCCTTTGACCGTTGATTACCAGGAAAAATTCGCGTCCGCTGGGCGTATTCCTGGTTCCCGCGACAGACGCGAAGGCAAAGCGTCCACCGCAGAAACATTGACGGCGCGTTTGATTGACCGCCCTATTCGTCCGCTGTTTCCGGAAACATTTAAAAACAAAGTGCAAATTATTGCCCAGGTATTTTCATACGACAGAAAAAATCAGCCCGATATTTTGGCCATGATTGCGTCGTCTGCGGCGTTGGCTTTGTCTGGTGTTCCGTTTGCGGGCCCGATTGGCGCGGCGCGTGTTGGTTATGCTGATGGTAAATACATTTTAAATCCGTCCAAATCCGTGGTCGAAGATTCCGAAATGGATTTGGTTGTTGCCGCGACCAAAGACGGCGTGTTGATGGTTGAATCTGAAATCGGCGAATTGGACGAAGAAACAGTCCTGGGCGCTGTTAAATTCGGTTTTGATGCGCAACAGGCGGTTATCGACGCAATTAATGAATTGGCGTCCCAGGCCGGCAAAGAACGCTGGGCAGTTCCGGAAAAATCGGCCGAATATATCGCCATGGAACAGGATTTTGAATCATTTGCGGGCGACATTGAATCTGCGTTGCAAATCAAAGAAAAATTGGTTCGTTTGGATACACTGGCGCAAATTCACACCGCGGCCAAGGCGCGCATTCCTGAATTATTCCCAGAAACCGAAACTGCAACATCTACGTTGGAATCATGGGCCGATGAAATTGTTGAAAATATCACAGCGCGTATCATGCGCGGCAATATTTTGGCCGGTAAACCACGTATCGACGGTCGTGACACTAAAACAGTCCGTCCGATTGAAATTGAATTGGGCGTTTTGCCGCGTGCACATGGTTCCGCCCTGTTTACACGTGGCGAAACCCAGGCGTTGGTGTCTTTGACACTGGGTGGTGGCAAAGATGCGTTGCCAATCGAAAGTTTGGACGGTGACGAAGAACGCGATTTTATTCTGAATTACAATTTCCCAGGTTATTCCGTTGGTGAATGCAAGGGATTAAAATCCCCGGGTCGTCGCGAAATCGGGCACGGTAATTTGGCCTGGCGTGCATTGCACCCGATGATTCCCAGCCGTGAAAAATTTGATTATGTAATTCGTGTTGTATCAGACATTTTGGAATCCAACGGTTCGTCGTCTATGGCAACCACGTGTGGTGCGACATTGGCCATGATGGACGGTGGTGTTCCATTAACCCGCCCGGTCGCAGGTATCGCCATGGGATTAATCAAAGAAGGTGACGATTACGCCATCTTGACCGACATTTTGGGTGACGAAGATCACCTGGGCGACATGGATTTCAAAGTGACCGGTACCGACCAGGGTATTACCGCATTGCAAATGGATATCAAAATTACGTCCATTACATTTGATATCATGAAACATGCACTGGAACAGGCGCGCGATGGTCGTATGCACATTTTGGGCAAAATACAAAAGGCGATAAAGGCCCCACGTGCCCATGTGTCTGAATACGCGCCACAAATGTACACTATGAAAATCAATCCGGACAAAGTTCGTGATGTTATCGGCAAAGGCGGCGTCGTTATCCAGGCGTTGACCCGCGAAACAGATACCCAGATTGATTTAGAAGATGATGGTACAGTCAAAATCATGGCCACCAGCAAAGAAAACGCCGATGCCGCGATACAGCGTATCAAAGACATCGTTGCCGAGCCCGAGGTTGGCGTTATCTATCCGGGTGTTGTATCTGGGATAAAAGATTTTGGACTGTTTGTCAAAATTTTGAACGGTTTTGAATCTATGGTTCATATTTCTGAAATCACAGGTGAAAGAATCGCAAAAATCGAAGACACCAAAATCAAAGAAGGCGACAAAGTTTTCGTCAAATACCTGGGGGCGGATAAACGTGGCAAAACACGTATGTCCATGGTTGGTATTGACCAGAAAACTGGCGCTGAAATCAAGAAATCTAAATAAGTACTGAATATAAATGCGCCAATTAATTGGCGCATTTATAGTAAATTTGAAACGGGGGGATTTAAATATGGATATGGAATCATTAATGGCCCAGGCCAGCGCATTACAGGACAAAGTGACCGCTGCCCAGGAAAAATTGGCGTCCATGCATGTCAAGGGCATTGCCGGCGATGGCGATGTCATTATTGACATGACGGGCAAATATGATTTGGCAAACATAACCATGCGGGACGAAATTCTGTCCCATGGCGCGGCACATGTTGCGAAATTATTTGCCGCCGCATACCGTGATGCTAAATCCAAAGCCGACACCCTGATTGACCAGGTAATGGGCCAGGCCACCGCCGGCATACCAATGCCAGAATAAAAAACTGGACAACTGATAAAAAATACTTTATCATCTGTCCGCTGTTTTGGATGTTTAGCTCAGTTGATTAGAGCATCTCGTTTACACCGAGAGGGTCGGGGGTTTGAGTCCCTCAACATCCACCACAAAACAAAATCGCCCCCGGGCGATTTTATTTTTTGTGCCACACGAAGCCCTGTGCGAAGTGTGGCTTTTTCATTGCAGCTCTGCGGCAAGTATTTCCACACGAAGCCCCGTGCGAAGTGTGGCTTTCTTTATTGAAAATACTTTCTCCCTGCTCATTCCTTTTCCTCGCCTACACATGTACTCTCTCCCCCTGTCATTCCCGCGCAGGCGGGAATAGGGCTTGGGTTGTTATTAGTTATTTAATCGGGGGAATAATTCTGCGTTGTGTTTTTATTATTACAAAATCTGCGATACAAATTTTATAGACCCTATTCCCGCCTGCGCGGGAATGACAGAGTGTTTGTTGTGTCGGGGTCCCGAGCGCGGGAATGACAATAGTACGTTGGGATAATAAACAATGACAGTGTTTAAACATCAATCATGTTTTTAATGTATTCATCTAGCCCCACGGCCAAATCGTCCCAATTTGGATTCATTGTTTCTATTAATCTGTATTTCCACGCACGGTTCCATTTCTTTAATACTTTTTCACGTGCTATTGCGTCGCGCACATATTTGTAATGCTCGAAATAAGCCAATTTATTAATATGGTGTTGTTTTGTGTATCCAGGCACAAGTCCCTTTTTATGTTCTATCATTCTGCGTTCCAGGTCATTGGTGACGCCAATATATGTCGCTTTGGCGCGTTCATCAAACAAAATGTAAACCCAGAAATGGAATTCTCGCATGTAATCAGTGTATGCAAATAAAACACCATCTGACAAGTGTTTTTAATCATTTTGTGCCCTACTTTATACCAATGGAATTTTTTGTCGGGCATTGTTTGATAACACAAAAAAACAAAACACCCAACTGTCTGGGTGTTTTATTGTTGGAGGCCTGGGTCGGAATCGAACCGGCATACAAGGATTTGCAGTCCTCTGCATAACCACTCTGCCACCAGGCCAAACTGAATTGTGTGAACACATACTAGGCAAAAAAAAATTGGAATTCAACTGAAAAATTGTATTATATGTGTTATAATTGGTCAGCGAGAGAGTTTATCGATGAAAAAACTGTTTTTAATTCTGGCGGCAATATTGCCGACGACTGCGTTTGCAGTGGACGAAAACTGCCGCACTATGACAACTGTGCCCGATGGTGAATTAACATTACAACAGGTTATTGAACTGGGGCTGTGTCGCAATCCTGAAACGGCGGCGGCGTATTTATCACTGGAATCCGCGCGTTTTAACAAAAACGCCGGATATTCACAATATCTGCCATCGGTCAGTGCGTCTGCGTCGGCCAGTATGCCGTATCGCAACAATGAATTTGCCGATTGGTCATATGGTGCGTCAATTTCTGCGTCGTATTTAATATTTGATTTTGGCAAACGGTTGTCGGACGTGAATCAGTTAATTGATACATGGCGTGCGACGGGCTTTGATTACAGCGAATCCGTGCAAAATTACGTATACGGTATAATTGGCGCGTATTATGCACTGTTGAACGCAGACGCAGACGTATTCACCGCGCGCGCCGTACAACAGGTGTCCCAAACGGCCAAGGATACCGCCGATAAAAAATACAAGGCCGGCGCCGTTGCGCGTGCCGACGTGTTAAAGGCCGACGTCACCCTGGCCAGCAGTAATTTGGAACTGGAACGTGCCAAAAACAACCGTGAAATTGCCAAGGGTACATTATTGGCCAAATTATCTTTCCCCGCGGATCAGGATATAAAAATAGCCGATATGCCGGCCGATTTCGGCAGCACATCTGAAAACAAAAGCATCGATGAATTAATCGAAATCGCGCGCGAAAAACGCCCCGATTTGTTGCGTGCCACCGCGAACAAGGACGCCGCCTGGCACCGCAGAAACAGCACGTTTTTATCAAACCTGCCCACGATTTCCGCCAGTGGCAGTTTGTCGTGGAATAACACCCCATCAGATGTATATAACGCGGGGTCAGATCAATTAAGTGGCAGTATTGGTATTCGTGCGTCTATGCCAATATTTACCGGTTTTTCAAATTTCTACAGCAGCCGTGCCGCCCAGGCAAACTATGAACGTGCGGTTGAACAGGAACGTCAAACTGTGGACAACGCGATGTTGGACGTGTTCAGTGCATATCAAAACTATAAAACCGCGCAAACGGTGCTGAATCAAACAGAAACATTATTGGAATCTGCGCGTGAAACAGAAAATGTCACCGCAGGCATGTACAAGGTTGGCAAAGCCACCATGTTGGATTGGCAACAGGCATTGGCCGATTTGGCGGACGCGCACAAACAAAACAACGCGGCAAAATATGATTTGTTTACCAAACGTGCTGCGCTGGCGCTGGCCATCGGCGACATCAAAGAGGGATTAATCAAGGACGAGGGAGAATCAACAAATGAATAAGGATAAACAACAGCCCAAACAACATAAATTTTGGAACTGGGTTCGTCGTCATAAATGGTGGATAATATTGTTCATATCGGTTGCCGGCGGATTTCTGTATTTTATGGGTGGCGGCGATAACCAGGGGTCGGGATTCGCAACCGCGACGATTTCGCGTGGAAACCTGCGCCAGGTGGTCACCGCAACCGGTGAAATTCAACCACTGAACACCATTAACGTTGGTTCCCAGGTCAGTGGCACTATCGAGGCCATCTATGTCGATTATAATTCCAAGGTTAAAAAAGGCGACATATTGCTGGAAATCGAACCGTCTGTATTACAGGCGTCCGTGGACGAGGCCAAAGCGTCGCTGGTCAGTGCGGAATCACAACGCAACTATGCCAAAAGCGAATATGAACGGAATAAAATCCTGTATGACGATGGATTCATTTCGCGCGCAGAATTGGAACAATCGCAAACAACGTATGAACAGGCCGAACAATCCGTTAACCGTATGCAATCGCAATATGATCGCGCGGTGACAAATTTGGGGTATGCAACGATTACATCGCCCGTGGACGGCACAGTTATTTCGCGCCAGGTTGACGTTGGACAAACGGTTGCGGCATCGTTTCAAACCCCCGATTTGTTTGAAATCGCCGAAGATTTATCAAAAATGCAAATCGAAACCGCCGTGTCCGAGGCCGACATTGGCATGATTACCGAAGGGCTGCCCGTCACATTCACTGTGGACGCGTATCCGACCCAAACGTTCGAAGGCACCGTTCGCCAGGTTCGTCTGTCCCCGACCATTACGTCGAACGTGGTTGTGTACACTGTGGTTATTGATGTTGACAACAGCGATTTAAAATTAAAACCTGGTATGACGGCATTCGTGACAATATTAATTTCTGAAAAAATTGACGTATGGAAAGTGCAAAATTCCGCATTAATCCTGCGTAATTTTGATGGTATTGTGGCGGACGCAGGTGACGCGACACCGTCCGACCATTTGGCAATATTGCGTGTGGTTGATGGCAATGACACTGTTGTTTTGGCGCCATATGAACGCGGCCTGGTGACGGCCACCGAAACGGAAATCATCTCTGACGAAATCCAGCCCGGCGACCGTATAATATTTGGCCGGTATGGGTTGACATCGACTGGTTCTGCACGAATGGGACCGCCCAGATAATAAATAAAAATACCGGCATTTGCCGGTGTTTTTTTATAAATTAATGGCAACTTGTATTTTATTCATATTTGGGCTATTATCACGCCATGATTAAATCGATTACATTAACAGATTTTCGTAATCATAAATCGTGCCGCATACAAACACACGGCCGGCGTAATGTTATTATTACCGGCCCCAATGGTGCGGGAAAAACCGCCATACTCGAAGCCGTATCGATGTTATCCGGCGACCGCGGATTGCGTGGCGCACCAATGACAGATGTTGCGCGATTTGACGGCAACGGCGGATTTTCTGTGTTTGCGGTTCTGGACGATGATACAGAAATATCTGTGTATTTTACATCGGGCGATACAAATCGCCATGCCCGCATAGATGGCGATAATGCCGCACTGGCGGATTTGGGCGCAATGTTGCGGGCTGTGTGGTTGACCCCACGCGAAGATCGCCTGTTCGTCGACAGTGCCGCCGAACGTCGTGCGTTTTTTGATCGTTTGGCCGCCAGTTTTGATTCCGCGCATGCGGGGCGTGTGGCGCGTTTTTCGAAATTAATGTCTGAACGTGCGTTCGCATTAAAAAACGGCCGTGATATGTATTGGTTGGACGCGCTGGACGCACAGATTGCTGGCGTTGCGGTGTCTGTGGCGGATTTGCGAATTCGCTATGCCGGGGAATTAAATTACTTTTTATCCGACTGTGCGGTCACGGTATCAGGCATGGTGGAACAATTACTTTTGAACGGAAACGCCGCATCGGCGGAACGTGAATATTTAAATTACCTGCATGGTGCGCGGGAATTGGTGGGTGATAAAATGGTGGTGGACGGGCCGCATAAATCTGATTTTGGTGTGTTTAATAAAAAATTAAATTTGCCTGCGGCGTTAACCAGTACAGGCCAGCAAAAAATGGTTTTGTTGGATTTAATATTGGCACACGCGAAATTATTACATACAAAAACAAATCGCCAGCCATTAATATTGTTGGACGAGGCCGCCGCCCATCTGGACGCAGACGCGCGTGCGCGCCTGTTTCGCGATTTGGCAATGGCCGATGCCCAGGTATGGGCCACGGGTCTGGACGCGAATGTTTTCAACGATGTGCCAAATGCAGTATTTGTTGCTTGCATGAATGGCGAAATAAATAATATACTGGCACCAGGGATTACAAATGAGCAAAATTGATTATCAAACTTTATTGGATAACGCACTGAAATCCGTTGTAAAAGAGGCACTAATCCACGCCCAATTTAATGGCCTGGGTGATGGCGCGCATTTTTATATAACGTTCAAAACGCGTGCGCCGGGCGTTGTATTGCCGGATTTTCTGCGTATACGATATCCAGATATTATGACCATAGTGTTGCAATATTCATATAATAATTTGCATGTATCGGACAAAGAATTCGGGGTGCAGTTAACATTTGATGGCCGTCCGTTTTTCATTCGTGTGCCGTTTGCGGCCCTGGTGGAATTCAAGGATCCGTCCGTCGATTTCATGTTGTCATTTCACCCCCAGGGCGGCGTTCCGACCGCGGCTGATAATGACATGGAATTGCCGTTGGACGAAAAACCGGGCACTGTCCCGGACCGGGGGCGCGTTGTATCAATTGATGAATTTCGTAAAAACAGAAAGCAATAAAAACACCGGCATTTGCCGGTATTTTTTATTATTTTTCATCTGATTTTTCGTCGGCCTTTTTTTGTTTTTCCACCGCCTGTTCACGTTCAGATTTCAAATATGATTCCAACCAATGATTATCAAAGTTTAATGTTTTCACATCGCGATTCTTTAATAATTTTTGTTGTAATGGAATGGTTGTTTTTACACCTTCGATAACGAATTCGTCCAATGCACGTGTTGCGCGCATAATACACGCAGGCCGCGATTGCGCGTGCACGATTAATTTCGCAATCATCGAATCATATGTTGGCGGAATTGTGTATCCAGTATATACCGCACTGTCCACACGTACCCCCAAACCGCCCGATGGCGCATACAGTGTAATTTTGCCAGGATTCGGGATAAAAGTTTCCGGATCTTCGGCATTGATACGGAATTCGATCGCATGACCATGCGGGACAACATTGGATTGTGTATAACCCAATTTTTCGCCGGCCGCAACGCGAATCTGTTCGCGCACCAAATCAACACCATACACCATTTCTGTGACGGGGTGTTCCACCTGCAGACGCGTATTCATTTCCAGGAAATAGAATTTGCCATCTTCGAACATAAATTCGAATGTGCCCGCATTTACATAACCCATTTTTTTCGCAGCGTTTTTGCAGATTTCAATCATATCGTCGCGCTGTTTCTGGGTCAGAATTGCGGCGGGGCATTCCTCCATCACCTTTTGATTTTTGCGTTGCAGCGAACAATCGCGTTCACCAAAAATCACGACGTTGCCGTGTTTGTCACCCAAAACCTGGAATTCAATATGGCGCGGGTGCATTAATAATTTTTCCATATACAGTGTATCATCGCCGAAACCAGATTTGGCCTCGTTCTTGGTCATTTGGAATGCCTCGGCCATTTCGTCGGCGTTCATAACTGGGCGAATACCGCGTCCACCACCACCGGCCGCGGCCTTTAACATAACGGGATACCCGATTTTTTCAGCCCATGCATATGCATCTTCGATTGTATCGACCGCACCATCAGAACCCGGCACTACAGGCAAACCGCATTTAATCGCAGTTTGTTTGGCGTTAACCTTGTCCCCCATTTTTTCAATCATCGCGGCGGACGGGCCAATCCAAATTAATCCGTGTTGTTCAACCTTTTGTGCAAAATCAGCACGTTCGGATAAAAAACCGTACCCCGGGTGAATAGCGTCCGCATTGGTTAACAGTGCCGCCGTCAAAATCGCAGATTCGTTTAAATAAGAATCCTTGCTGGGGCCGGGACCGATACAAACTGATTCATCGGCCAACTGCACGTGCATAGCATTTTTATCCACGGTGGAATACACCGCAACGGTACGAATGCCCATATCCCGGCATGCGCGTATAATACGCAACGCAATTTCGCCACGATTGGCAATTAAAACTTTTTTAATTTGTGACATTTTTATTCAATAACAATAATAGGTTGATCGAATTCGACGGCCTGGCCATCTGTGACCAATATTTCTTTGACCACGCCATCTTTGTCTGATTTGATTGGGTTGAATGTTTTCATTGCCTCTATCAAAGCGACTGTATCGCCGGCCTTGATTTGTGCACCCACAGATGTAAATGGTTTTGCACCCGGCTCTGGCGCCAAATACGCAACCCCAACCATTGGGGATTTCAACGCATAGCCGTTAACAGCATTTTCGCCGCCGGCCGGTTCACTGTTAGTATTTTTTGATTCCGTTGCCACCGGGAAATTCGGCATAGCCGCAACTGTGGCCTGTTGTTTAGATAAATGAATATGTTTACGATACACGCCAAACAAAAACTGGCGTTCCAAATCCAATTCAGTAATCCCCATTTCGTCCATGATTTTAGACATAGATTCAACGGTTGCACGAAATGACATTTTTTATCCTTTTATATATAAACTTTGTACGGATACGTGTTTTGTACCCAATGTGGTTGAAATTTTACCACAATCACGCCCGATGTCAAGGGACAGGGTCGTACCCAAATCCCCCACCCGGCCGACACCGCAGTATCCGGCGCATTCCCAGAAATACCCCACGCCAAAAACCGTATTTTTCAATTGCCTGGGCGGTGTATTCGCTGCATGTTGGGATAAATCTGCATGCTGCGCGTCCGCCAATAAATGGCGAAACACAGGCCTGGTACATGCGCACCAATCCAATTGCCGCGCGCACAGAAATACTATTTTTTTGATTTTTCATGTGTTCGTTTTATATAACGCAACGTTCTGCGTACAGCGGCCCGCCCATCTGGGCGTTTGGCGTCCAGTATGTCAAAACGTGCGATAAAAACATAGTCCAAATCATCACACAGATATCTTTCATTATGTCGAATCCAATCACGCAGCAACCGTTTGGCGCGATTGCGTTGGGTTGCCAGTTTAAACACGCGTTTGGACGCGGTCAGCCCATATCGGGCACGCCCGGGAAATCTGGTTGGCTTTGCGCGCACAAAAAACACCGTGCTGCGCGCGTCCAAATCATTTTCGCCGGGTAAAAAATCACTATGTTTTTTTAAAGTATCTCGCATAACGGGCAATATAATACCACAATATACAAATAAGCAAACAAAAAAGCATAATTTTAATGCGCGCCTGCTTGATTTTTTGGTTATCACGTTTTATAGTGCAAAAAAATCACTATACCTGGGGGAAAATATGTATAACTGGCTGATGAAATTTTTTTCTGCCGACATGGCCATTGATTTGGGAACGGCAAACACATTGATTTATGTCAAGGGTCGCGGAATTGTTCTGAATGAACCGTCTGTGGTGGCGGTATCAGAAAATCGTCTGTTGGGCCGCAAAGAAATCTTGGCCGTCGGGACCGAGGCCAAACAAATGTTCGGCCGTACGCCGGGCACAATTACGGCCGTGCGTCCATTGCGCGACGGTGTTATCGCAGATTTCGAAGTGGCCGAAGAAATGATAAAATATTTCATTCGCAAAGTGCACCGCAAAAATCCCCTGGCCGCGCCGTTGATTATTATTTGCGTGCCGTCATGCGCAACCCAGGTGGAACGCCGCGCTATACAAGAGGCCGCCGATGCCGCCGGTGCGCGCAAGGTATATATTGTCGAAGAATCAACCGCCGCCGCAATTGGTGCGGGGTTGCCTGTGGAAAAACCAGTTGGTTCCATGGTGTTGGACATTGGTGGTGGCACGACCGAGGTTGCGGTTATGTCCCTGGGGGGGATAGTGTATTCAAATGCTGTGCGTACCGCCGGCGACCAGATGGATTTGGACATTATCGAATACGTGCGTAAAAATAAAAATTTGCTGATTGGTGAAAACACAGCCGAAGAAATCAAAAAACGTATCGGCAACGCCATTTCGCCAAAGGACAAGGCCAACGAATTAACCATGAAAATCAAGGGTCGTGACCTGTTATCCGGCACGCCCCGCGAAACAGTTATCACCGAAACCCAGGTTGCGTCCGCGTTGGCACAAACAGTATCAAAAATTGTAAAAACGGTCAGCGATGCGTTGGCATTAACGCCGCCTGAATTGTCCGCAGATATTGCCGATTTGGGTATTGCAATGACGGGTGGCGGTTCATTGTTGCGTGGACTGGACGCGGCGATACGTGCTGCGACGGGGCTGCCGGCGTTTTTGGTGGATAACCCACTGGCATGCGTTGCGTGTGGTTCCGGTAAAATGTTATCCAGTTTGGACAAAAGCAAACATATACTGCAAACTATGTATTAAAAACACGGGGCGCGTCCCCGTTTTTATTTGGCGACAATTGCATTTTTTTCGCATAGATGGTATAATACGCCCCAGCAAAGAGAATGTAGAATGCCGAAAAAAAATACTAAATCCAGTGATGTTAAAATCATTTCTATGAAAAAAATTTGTAAAAGTTTCCCGGTCGAAATGGGCGGCGAACAACAGGTATTATTTGACATCACTTTTGACGTAAATCAGGGTGAATTTGTATCCATTATGGGCCCGTCTGGCAGTGGTAAATCCACATGTATGAATATTATCGGTGCGCTGGATACACCAACCAGTGGCACATACGAACTGTACGGGCGCGATGTCACGCATTTGACGTCTGATGAATTGGCCGTTGTTCGAAATGAATATATTGGATTTGTGTTCCAGCAATTTAATTTATTGGCCAAACGCAGTGTGTTGGACAATGTTATGTTGCCGTTAATGTATCGTGGGTTGCCCATGGACGAACGTATTCGCCGTGCGCGTGAAATGTTACAGCGCGTCGGGTTGGAAAATTTTGAATCATATTTGCCAACGCAATTATCGGGCGGTATGAAACAGCGTGTTGCCATTGCGCGTGCATTGGCGGGGAATCCTAAATTAATTCTGGCGGACGAACCAACAGGCGCGCTGGACAGTAAAATGGGAAATGAAATTTTAACATTTTTCAAAAAATTAAATCGGGAAATGGGCATTACAATTGTTATGATTACGCACGAATTTGAAATTGCCCAGTATTCTAATCGATTGATTCACATATACGATGGCCGCATAACTTATGACGGCCGTGTGCCACGTGACGAACGCGTATTACAGAAATAACAAAAACAGGCAATAAAATGACTTTTAACGACATATTCAAAGAATCATGGCTGTCCATCAGCGGAAATAAAATTCGGTCGTTTCTGACGGTTTTGGGGATTATTATCGGCGTGATGGCGGTGGTGATAATGGTTGCAGTTGGTGAAACAGTATCCAAACAGGTCAGTGACCAGTTTTCGTCCCTGGGGACAAATACCATTACCATACGTGCCGGTGCCGCGCAAAGCGCTGGGGTGCGTACGGGCAATCGGCAAACATTAACAATTGACGACGCTGAATTTATCGGGGATTTACCCGATGTTGCGGCATACAGTCCTGTGCAAAATGCGTCGGCCCAGGTTATTTACGGTAATCAAAACTGGGCAACGTCAATGGTTGGCGCATATCCAGGATACGCCCAGGTTCAAAATCTGGAAATGAAATACGGCACGTTTTTCAATCAATCGGCCGTGCGCAATGGGTCAACCTATGCGGTTATCGGCCCACAAACAGCCGAAGAATTACAAATGCCTGAAAATCCAGTCGGCGAAATCATTCGTGTTCAAAATATGCCATTTACTATTATTGGCGTGACCAAGGAACGCGGTGATTCCGGCATGGTCAGCCAGGACGACATGATAATCATTCCAATCACCACACTGAAAAAACGTCTGCAGGGCAGCCGATTCCCGAATTCAGTCAGTATGGTTTCATTAAAATTAACTGATACCGCAGATAATGCGCTGGTGATTGAACAAATAACCGCCCTGCTGCGCGACCGGCATAAACTGGCTGATGACGAGGCCGACGATTTCCAAATTATGGACATGAAACAGGTTATGGAGGCCATGGACAGCGTCACCGGATATATGACAATGTTGCTGGTGGCCATAGCCGCGGTATCGTTGCTGGTGGGATCGATTGGTATTATGAACATGATGTTGGTGTCTGTGGCCGAACGCACGCGCGAAATCGGCATACGCAAGGCCATCGGTGCCCGTGAACGCCATATTATTATCCAATTCCTGTCCGAAGCACTGTTGATATCATTCATGGGATCCATGCTGGGGTTGATATTGGGCGTTGGACTGTCCCAGGGCGTTGGCCGATTTGTTATGGGCTATGACGTCCCATTCAGTGCATGGCCGGTTGTGGTATCTGTGACGGTGGCTGTGGTGGTTGGGCTGGCGTCCGGGGTTATGCCCGCGATGAAGGCCGCCAAACTGAATCCAATCGACAGTTTGCGATATGAATAAAAAATGCCGGCAAATACCGGCTTTTTTGTTATTCGTAATAATATGGCGGTCAGGGATTGAAAAATAATATTGTGAAATGACCCCGCGATTTTCGTGAATAACCACTGTTGTATGGTCGCGGACCCCCGACCGATAAAATCAGTCGGGCAAGACAAAACATACATCGCGCACATATGCTGTCCCTGTCGGATTACACTGCAATCCACGCAGCGTCACAATAAAGGATTTTTCAGGTTCCGAAGCCACTTTCCGACAAGTGTCTTCATTGCCCATTATGTGATTTTTAATAATTGTTTGCAAGAATTAACTAATTATGATTGACAAAAATATATTGTGTGATAATTTTTGGGGTATGAATATAGTACAAAATTATCGTAATTTGATGGACAAATGTCTGCCGATTGGTGGGATAGTCCGTAAATTCCCATATGCGTTGGTGTTTAAAACGACGCATTGGTGCATGTATAACTGCGCGCATTGCTGTGAAAACGCTGGCACGTTCCAGCCCAGAAAAATGATGCCTGCGCAAACAATCAAAAATTATATTGTCCAGGCCGTCGTCGACCCACAATTTTCTGACAATGTTGTGTTCACTGGTGGCGAAATTATGTCGGCGTATCATTTTGGTGACACGTCGTATGTGCCGGATTTGTTGAATTTTTGTGCGCAACACGACATTGGAACAGATATCAAAACAAATGCGTCATGGGTAAATACTTCGTTCGCGCCCCGCGCATTTGATGATTTGGCCACCGCAATCCGTGGCGGCCAGCCGTATAATTTACAAATATCTTTGTCACTGGACAGATATCATTCGCGCAGCGTGCAAAACTGTGCAAAATTCATTCATGAATTATCTAAACGTCCGGGCACACAGGCAATTGTGCATATGTCGACATTTGAAAATGACAAACATATGTTTTACAACGTGATTAACGCGTTAAAACGCCACGGCACCCATTTGACCCAGGCCGTCGTAATACACAATGGCCAACAATTTAAAAAATGTATTGCTGGTGACGGGTTGTTGTTGGATTTGTCCACAGGCACATTGTTTGATGGCGGCCGTGCCCGTAATATCCAGGGCGCATATCACGACGAAACGCCCCAGTTTTCGTTTATGTCGCACGATGGGTACGTTCTGATGGCGTTTGATTCGTTTGGGCGCGTCACATTGGGCGAAAATTCAGGCCGCAAAATTAATACAAAATGGTGCGATAAATCTGGCACACCACGAACATTGACGGACATAAAACACGGATTAATCCGCAGTGCCCAATTCGAAGATATGCGATATCGCATTTTACATGGCGGAAAACGTTTCACCAGATAATAAGAACACAGGCCGGTATTTACCGGCCTTTTTGCTATTTTTTTAATCCCAATTTTTTCTGCATTTCACGCAACGTTGGCACATCAACACCAACACTTTCCGCACGACGAATTAATCCGTCCAGCGCGAAAATCCCCTCTACCGTGCCGGCGGGTGGATTGCCATTTGCAATTGCCATTCCCCCGGCAAAATTGCGGCTGGTTGCCGATGTCGCCGACAGGAACAAATCCCCTATTCCGCACAAATCCAGGAACGATTGCATTTTCGCCCCGCTGCGCAGGCCAATTTCCATAACCTCGTTCCAGGCACGTGTAAATATTAATGCGCGTTCGTTTTCGCCGGCCGCCGCCACAGAATTATATCCGCAAATCAGTGCCACGGCGTTTTTTCCAACCCCGCAAATTTCTGTACCGATAACGTCGTCGCTGGGGTGAATGTATAATTTATTTAATACCGCCCTGCCCGCGTCAATTGCGCGCTGTGTGCCGGCCAATGTGGACCCTGTGGGAACGCCGGCGGCAACCTCGGCCGCGAATTGTGGGCCCGACAACACGCCATAATCCAATACGTTTGGCAATTCGGCCGCTATGATTTCAGACATGAAATCACCCGTTGCGCTTTCTGCGCCCTTGGTACAAATAATTAATGGTTGATTATTGTAAAATTCGGCGGCTTTGCGCATAGTTTCACGGAAAAACGCAGCCGGTGTCACAACCAACCACACGTCCGCGGCACCGATTTCATTCATGTTTGGCGTCACAGCAATGTTTTGTGGCATATCCACGCCATCAAAATGTTTGTATTCACCATCATACGACCATAAAATCACATCTGCACCACCACGCGCAGAAATAATTGACAACGCGGTTCCCCACGCGCCTGCACCAATTACAGCAACTTTCATCTTATCTTCCTTAATTTTTTCTGAACGTCTGGGACAACAACCAATCCGTCATCAGACAGTTCAATCGCGCGCGTATATGCGTCGCGCGCCAATTTATAATCATCAACAGCAACATATAAATCACCCAACTGTTCAAACAAAGATGAACAAGTGGCCGAAACCTCGGCTACGCGGGCAACTACGTCCAATGCGGCCTGGGCACCTTCGCGGACAGTGATTACACGCCCCAGCGTATCCCACGCCATAATATCTGTTGGATCCTGTTTTACCAGCATCATGGCATAATCATATGCGTTTTCGATTTCGCGTCCCTGGGCCGCCCAAATTTTTGACTGCAACGCCAAAATTTCCCCGTCCAGTGGCAATGTCTGCGATGCGTCGTACAAATCGTCCTGGGCCGCGTCCAGATTGTCGAACATGTAATAAATGTGTGCCCTGCTTTTCAGGAAAAATGCACGTGCAACATCGTTTAAATGTTCGTCGTCCAACGCAGTATTTATCACCCGCAATGCGGCACGACGATTGCCATTTTGCACATTGTACGCGATTAATTTATTGATTGCCGGCACAAACAGCGGATTTTTATCCAACGCGTCATATAACGCGTCCATATCACCACTTTGTTCGGCTGTGCGCAACACAGCAAACAGATAAAACGGACTGTCCTGGGAAATTTTGCTGAAATATTTTTCATAATCACCAACGTTATTATAGAAAAACTGCCCCAGGTAATAATTTACAGCATCACTGTTTTGGCCAAAATCCGGCCCCGTTAATTCAGCAAACCGCAACAGCAATATTGCCAAATCAGAATACATCATGATTTGCGTATGCGACACAGTTTGCACCAAACTGAACGCCAATTGATTTGCATATCCGGAAAACATTGACCAATCCGGAACATTATCATAATCCAGCATATACATGCCGCCCGGTCGCGCGGTGAAATCGTCGTGCAATTTATGCGCCGCGTCCATCAGATTATTGTGATGGTAAAACGACATTAAATACAGGTAATCATTAATGTTTAAAAAATCAATTCGCACCTGGGCAAATTCGTCTGCGGCCTTGGTTGCGTCACCCTGCTGCGCGTAAATTTGACCTGTGATAAAATGTTGCCATGATTCATTGGTGGGCAACCCATTAATAAATTTCAACGCAGATTTCGTTTTATCCGTCGCGACAGACGCCCAAATACGCAGCGGCGCGGCCAACGCAGATTCATCTTTCTTGTGACGGGTATACAATTCGTCCCAATCGTCCGTTTGCACCAAATGCGCGTCGTATATCAGGCGTGACGCCGTGTTTTTTTCCTCTTCTAATATCACCACACCATCGGGCATATGGCCGGACAGAAAATCAGACAAAAATTTTGTCGATTGCACAATGGAATAATCCGAGTCATTTAATTCAGCCGCGAACGTGGCAGCACTGTCAAAATCATTGACATAAATTGCGTGTTGGGCCGCCAAAAACGCGCCATATTGCGTGGTTGGGTAAACATGATTTTTGTTTGCGTCGCCCGCCCAGTTGTGATACCAAACGGCACCGCCAATCACAGCCATGATTGCAACCAGTGCGACACCAATAAATAACGAATGTGTTTTTTTCATATTAAAAATATGCTACAATAAACTTTATGAATAATAAAGCGAAATTTGTCATATACGCAGATATGTTGCGCGAATGGTCGGGGCGAATGAATTTGGTTGCCCCCAGTACATTGGACGACCTGGAACACCGACATTTCGCGGACAGTGCCCAATTGGCGGACGTGCTGCCGCGTGACGCGCATGTTATTGATTTGGGCAGTGGCGCGGGATTTCCCGGGGTGGTGCTGGCTATTTTGGGGTGGCCGGTTGTGTGTATTGAATCCATCGGGAAAAAGGTTGCGTTTTTAACCGCGCTGCGCCAAGCATTGGATTTGCAAAATTTAACCATTTATCATGGTCGGGTGGAAAATTACATTGCCACCCTGCCCCGGGATAACAAAACAGTTTTTACCGCGCGGGCATTTGCACCATTGGTGAAAATTTTGGATTATGTTGGCAAAACTGGATACCCACTGTACCTGTTAAAAGGCCGGGAAATACCGGCCGAAATTGCTGTTGCAAAACGTAAATATAAATTCGATTATGAATTAATCCCGTCCAAAACCGGCGACGGATTCATAATTATTATCAAAAAATGCCGGTAATTTCATATGAAATAACGTATAACTGATTGAAATTACATAATAATCAACATATATCAAAAAATGCCGGTATGTGATAAATTGCTGCCGGTATTTTTTGATATTTTTATTTCATGTGAAATAGTTTGTAATTTATTGAAAATACATCATTTTTACGTTTTTGATACAAATATCTTGACCGAATCGGGCGTTTTATTCTATGTATATATGTATAAAAAGGAATGGAATTTAACAATATGGTTCAAATAATAGCATTTGCAAATCAAAAGGGCGGTGTTGGTAAAACAACGACCGCAATAAATTTGGCGACATCACTGGCGTCGATAAAAAAACGCGTGTTGTTGGTCGATTTGGATCCCCAGGGCAATGCCGGAACGGGACTGGGATTTATCCGTGCGTCGCACCCACAAAGTGTTTATGGTGTTATAATGGGAACGGCGAACGCGGCGGATAATGTATTGTCCACGGCGATTCCGGGGCTGCACATTATGCCGTCGTCCATTGCATTGGCCGGGGCCGAGGTTGACTTATTAGATATGGAAAATCGTGAATATCGTTTGCGGAATGCGTTAATGCCGTTGTATGAATATTACGATTTTATTTTATTGGATTGTCCGCCTGCGTTGGGATTTTTAACACTGAACGCATTGACAACCGCGAATAATGTTATTATTCCATTGCAGTGCGAATTTTACGCCCTAGAGGGCATTACCCATCTGTTGGGCAATATTCGTGGTATTCGCGAAAAATGGAATCCAGAATTGGAAATATTGGGCGTATTGTTGACCATGTATGACAAACGTTATGGTCAAACGCGCGATGTTGAAAACGATGTGCGTAATACGTTTGGCGACGCTGTGTTTAAAACTGTGATTCCGCGCAACGTCCGCGTGTCCGAGGCCCCCAGTCACGGCCAGCCCGCGTTGTTTTATGATTTTAATTCGTCCGGCGCCCAGGCATATTTGCGTGTCGCGACCGAGGTTGTTAACCGTTTGGAACAGGGGGAATAAACGATGTCTAAATTTGGATTGGGCCGCGGTTTGGCGGATTTGCAACAGGGCATGGGAACCGTGCCAGACATATCGATATTAACGGGTGCGGAACGTGTTGTGGTAAAACAAATTCCGTTGGCGCAAATTGGTGCGAATCCAGATCAGCCGCGAAAAACATTTACAGAATCTGAATTGGCGGATTTGGCGGCGTCAATTCGCGAACGTGGCGTGTTGCAACCAATACTGTTGCGTGCGGTGGCTGGACGTCCATATTTATATGAAATAGTGGCCGGCGAACGCCGTTTTCGTGCCAGTAAATTGGCTGGACTGACTGAAATTCCGGCATTGGTAAAACAAATCACGCCTGAAAACGCGATGGAAATCGCATTGATAGAAAATGTCCAGCGTGAAAATTTAAATCCCATAGAAGAATCAGCCGCATATAAAAACATCATGGAAAAATGCGGATATGAATTGTCGGACGTTTCGCGATTAATCGGCAAATCTGAAAGTTATATCAGAAACATTATGCGTTTGGATTCTTTGCCGGCGGACGTAAAGCAAATGGTCCAGCAGGGCACAATATCCGCATCGCACGCGCGCACGATTGCAGTGGCCGAAAACCCAACACAATTGGCGCATCAGATTATTGATAATAAAATGTCTGTGGCCGATACAGAAAAAATGGTACGCAGTGCCGCGCGAAAATCCACGGGTCGAACATATTCGCCGAAAACCATCGATTCGGCCACAGTGCGTGAAATTGAATCGAAATTGCATGGTGCATTGGGCGTGCCGGCCAAATTGCGTGAACGCCGTGGCGGGGCAGGGCAGATAATTTTGGAATTCGCCACCCGCACACAAATGCAGGATTTGGTCGATAAACTTGTTTCGCAAAATAAGTGAGCAAAGGCCGGCAAATACCGGCCTTTTTTATTAAAAACGACGGATTGTTAATAAATCATAAAAAATACCGGCATTTGCCGGTATTTTTTACATATTTTGAACAACAATTATTTAACTGTTGTTGTGGCATTACGATTCCATTTCCAAACTTCTTCGCCGGTGCCCTTGACCAATGGGCGTTCTTTGCCGTATGAAATTGTGGAAATACGGGACGCGTCGATACCGTCATCAACCAAAACTGCTTTGGCTGCATTTGCACGACGTGCGCCCAATGCCAAGTTGTATTCTGTGGAACCACGTTCGTCGCAGTTGCCCGCGATTTGGATTTTTGTATCCGCGTGATTTTTCATATACAGCGATTGGCCCAACAGATTGTCGCGTGCCTCGTCAGAAATTTCAGACGAATTGAACGCAAAGAACACGCGCTGTTCGTTCAAATCAGCCGGTTCAACAATTGTCGAACCACCGCAGGCGGCCAACATGCCCGCGACGCCAGCCAACATAGCAAAGTTTTTTATTTTCATGAAAATACTCCCTTGAGTTTCTGTTACTCGTGTTCTATTTTAGATTAAAAGGTTTGTAAAAGCAAGGAAAAAGGCATATGTGCAACAGTGACTTACGCGATTTAGTATTGGCCGGCATTCATTGGGAATTGACCGATGTGCCATTGGTTATGGCGGCGGCGGCACGTGCGGCGACTGTGCAAAATGACGCGCCGTCGCACCAGCCCGCACGCACACAAACATCTATTGTGCCGCCAATCGCGCCCCAGCAATCAATATCGGTTGAAACGGCCACCGCCATGGCGGCGCGCCCGGCGGATATGGACGCACTGTGCCGTATGATATCAGAATTTAATCACCCACTGCGTGCGGGCGTGACGAACGTAGTTTTGCCGCATGTTGCCCCGCGCCCAAATGGGCTGGTTGTGGTGACGGATATTCCGTCTGGCGATGATGACGCGTCTGGGCGACTGTTGTCTGGTGCGGCCGGGGAATTGCTGGATAAAATGTTGGCGGCGATTGGCATGTCGCGCGACACAGTATCAATTGTGCCATTGCTGTTTTGGCGTACGCCGGGCGGCCGCACACCCACAGACGGGGAATTGGAATTGGCGCGCCCATTTGTTAACAGAATTTTTGAAATGTTAAAACCGCGATTTATTTTGACTTTGGGAACGTTGGCGGCCATGCGTGTGGCGAACGCCACGTTGCCGCGTGCACACGGCGCAACAGTTGCATTGGAAAATGGGGTGACGGCCATGCCAATTTATCACCCGAATTATTTAATGTTAAAACCAGCCGCCAAACGCGATGCATGGACTGCATTGCAAACGGTGCAAAATTTGTTGAATTCAGCAGATAAATAGATAATAATTACACAGAAAAATCAAAAGGAGCATACAATTAAACCGTCTTTTAACCGTGATAATCGTCGGGATACGGGCCCGCGCATAAACAATCGGATTTTTGCAAAATCAGTCCAGGTAATTAACGAAAACGGCCAAAATATGGGCGTGTTGCCAATTGCGGACGCGCTGCGTATGGCGGCGGACGCGGGGTTGGATTTGGTGGAAATCAGTTCCAATGGCACAACGCCAATCACCAAAATAATGGACTATGGCAAATATAAATACGAACAGAAAAAACGCGCGTCCGAGGCCCGCAAAAACCAAAAAACAGTCGAGATGAAGGAAGTTTGGGTCAAACCATTTATCGAGGAAAACGACCTGAATATCAAAATGAAAAAGGTATTTGAATTCCTGGACCAGGGGAACAAAGTCAAAATCGCGGTCATGACCCGCGGTTCGAAAAAGGTTCTGGCCCGGGGCAAAGACGCTGTTCCAGAATTGTTTGCGCGCATTATGGAAATAGTGGGCGAACGCGGCACATTGGAATCTAAATCCAAGCCGGACGAACGAACAAAATCAATCATTATCGCACCTGCGAAATAATAATCCGCCACACGGCGGATTTTTTATTATCCCCCGCCAGTACAATGTCCACCGCCCACCGGGCGGGGGCGCGTGCGCTTTGCGCGACGGGGGTGGTCAGAGAGTTCAAGAAAATATGCTTGTTTGCCGCCGAATCACGATTTTTTATTTGCCTTTTGGAAATAGTTTTTGTATGTTTTTCCTGTGATCAAGGAACATGTT
>CALXXY010000009.1 GCA_944392815.1 uncultured Alphaproteobacteria bacterium
GAAGTGTGGCAGACGCACTTTATATTTACTCCGCCATTTGGCGGGGTTTTGTTTACATTCCGCTTCCTTCGCGTCTGTGACGCTTCGGGTGGCAAGCCGAAGCGGAACAGTTCACGCGAAGGAGTGCCACACGAAGTTTTAACGAAGTGTGGCAGACGCACTTTATATTCACTATCCCGCCGAATGGCGGGTTTAATTTTTGGTCGGTGACGATGGTTCAATCATGCAACCAGCGGTTGCTGGTTCGAAAACAAGTAGATTTGACAAGCACCTGCGCAGTCAAATCGTCACGGTTTCCCCGCAGGCGCAACGGCGCCGAGGGAATCAGCTGCCCCAACCAAGATAGACAAACCCGCCGATAAAGGCGGTTTTTAATTTGTTTTCTAATGTTTACAGCGAGTTCGAAAGTTTGTTTTCAAGATTGCTATTTTCCTACCACTTTCGAACTTTTTTAGATTATTTATTAATCCCTAAATCTTTCATTTGTGATAAAAGCGACATATCAAGATTTTTTGAAACAGGCTTATACAATTCAAAATTATCCTTGTTATTAACAAGTTCTGTCCATATATCGCTACGGTCTTGTGGACAATCTATACCCGGTTTTAGAACATATACTTTTATGTTTCCACTTGTTATTTCCTGCATAACATCAATTTCAATAACTCTTTTAATTGGTTTGTCCGTCAAGGAATAATAAGTCCCATCGATGTCGCACTCAAAACCGTCAGAGTCTAATTCGTATATATATGCTTTTTTGCCAGAAATATCTTGGCTTAATTTTTGAACATACAAGATATCACTTGTTCTTGGGGATTTCCATCCGTCTGCTATCAGTCGCATACACGCATAATTTCTTGCACGAGCAAAATCAGGCGTTGCAAATACAGCTGTTATAGGCGTGTTTGTTGTTGGTAAATATGCATCGCGGGCATGAATAACACCATTTGTTATTTTATGTTGTGAACCATGATAAAGAGTTTTTACTTTGTTTTCCATGTTTGTAATTATACCATAAATCTGTGTTTAAAATCTATTATTTCTTGCCCGATTTCCAATAACTCGGCTCGCGAATTGCACAGACAGCACAACCAAAAATTAAACCCGCCCACTTGTTCACAATCCAATTTTATGATATACTGCGCGGGTCATGAATATACCAATGGACGAAATTTTTGCATTTCACGCGGCGCGCACAGGTTGCCACATAGACACCCTGAATTATTTCGCGCAATTAATTGGCTATCAATTTCCAGAACACGACAACGATAAAAATCTGGAACCATACCGCACAGGATACGCATATATCAATTACGCCCGCCACCACCCAAATTGCACAGTATCGCCCCAGCAATTGGCCGCGTTTCAATCTGCGCACGACGAACATCACACTATGCAGCCGCACCACGTGCGCCACTATGCAACGATGGTCGATGTACCCGACGTCCGCATTATCGAAATGGTGTGCGATTGGTTCAGTGCTAATTTCGAAGAAAACGCCATTGTTCACACCAACACTTACGCGAACGTTATGGAATTTTTCGACAGAAAAATGGCGCCATTGGATTGGACGCCCCGTCAAACTAAATTCATTCGCGACGCCATCGAAACAATTTCATCATGTGCAGATTATGACACAGTGCACAACATATGGCGCAAATTATCCGATTAAAAATTCCCGACATCTTTCCTGTGGAATAAAATTTAAAAACATCGCATAATATCCACATGGGAAAACGAGAGATTTTTTACGCCCTGGCCGCGATAATCGGCATCATGGGCACGAACGGGGCAAATGCCTGTACGGGTATTACCCTGAAATCCAACGATGGTGGTGTTGTCACGGCGCGCACGATCGAGTGGGGCGAATCGGAAATGGAAAACATGTACACCATTGTTCCGCGCGATTATATCCAGCAATCCATGTTGCCCGGCGGCGAAATTGGTGGCATGGCATTTTCCAGCATGTACGGCTATGTCGGCCTGGCGGTGGTGCGTCCGGAATGGGTGGTTGACGGCATGAACGAAGCGGGCCTGACCGCGGGTCTGTTTTATTTCCCGGGCTATGGTGAATACCCGGAATACAATCCTGCGGATAAAGCAAACACCATTTCAGATTTTCAATTGGTGTCATGGATATTGTCGCGATTTTCAACCGTTGACCAGGTTAAAAACGCCATCGGCAACATTCGCGTCACCAGCATAGATCCCCGTGCGTCCACGGCGCACTGGCGCGTGACAGAACCGTCCGGCAAACAAATCATCATCGAAATCGTGGACGGCAAACCAAACGTATACGACAGCGAACTGGGCGTTTTAACCAATTCGCCGGAATACCCATGGCAATTAAAAAATCTGAATAATTACGTCAATTTAATCCCTGGCACCGCGGGCCCGGTGCAATTCGGCCCAATTACATTGCGTGCATTTGGTGCGGGGTCGGGATTTCTGGGGTTGCCGGGTGATTTCACCCCGCCATCGCGATTCGTTCGCGCGGCATTTTTGCAAAATTATTCTATCCCCCAGGATACATCATACAACGCCGCGATGCAGGCATTTCATATTCTGAATAATTTCGATGTCCCCCTGGGCACGGAATATCCGGTTGGACGCGCGCCTGTTAATATGCCGTCCGCCACCCAGTGGACAATTGCAACGGACATGCACGACCGCATTGTGTATTATAACACTATGTATAATCGCACATTGCGTTCGATTGATTTAAACGGCATTGATTTTGCGAATATAAAATTCCAATCATATCCATTGGATACAACAAAATCAGAAACCATTATCCCGGTGCAAATCCAGCGGTAAAATAAATCAGTGGTATTCAGCCCTGTGATGTGTCGGATTTTTTTCGACAAAATAAGTGACAAATCCGATAACAGCGAACACCAACAAACCGCTTTGTAAAATTATGCCCATAAAATTGTGCATAAAAATATTATACACTATTAACAAAGAATTCGTCAGCAACCCAGCGAATCGATAAACCAAAACACTTTTTTGCCAAATCGCGATTGTAAAAATCATCGTTGAAAAATACGGCAACATAGACAACACCCCGTGCGCCGTAAACGCACTGCCGACCGTCAGCAACGTCACCCACAGCGCCAACAGCCAACAATCGGTGCGTGTAATTTTATCCCCTGCCCCTGGGGGCCGATGCGAATAAATGATATTGCTGGTGACATCACGCGCGATTGCGATTGCGTTCATCGCCACAGCGACATACCCACCCAGCATAAAAAAACATAACGCAGACAATAAATTACTTAAAATAATCGCGACGAGTTGCCTGTGCCGATTATTGAAAAAATAAGTACTGCCCTGCAGCACCAGCGCACAGGTGATAAAAATCTGACTGATAATATACGGTAAATCAATCTCCATTCCAACGTCGCAGATAATTGTTGTACAGCCAAAGGAAAAAATAATCAAGCGAAATCATAAAAAACGTTGTATAATTACACTTACACAAAAACAGATAAAACAACCAAGGGGAACACACATGAAAATCAAACCATTTGCAGGCGTCCGCCCACCGCGCGAATACGCCGCCGACGTTGCGTCACGCCCATACGACGTTCTGAATTCAGCCGAGGCCAAATCCGAAGCCACCGAAAAATCATTGCTGCACATCATCAAACCAGAAATAGATTTTGACCCCATTGCCGACGAACACAGCCAACCTGTGTACGACAAAGCCGTCGAAAATTTTAAACTGTGGCAGGAACGTGGCTGGTTAATCCAGGACGCCAAAGAAATGTATTACATATACGCCCAAACCATGAACGGCCACACACAATACGGATTGGTTGCGGCGGCGAACGTGGACGATTATATGTCCGGGAAAATTAAAAAACACGAATTAACCCGTCGCGACAAAGAAGACGATCGTATGATTCATGTCCGCATACAAAACGCGAACATCGAACCTGTATTTTTTGCATACAACGACGTTGCCGAAATGAACCGGATTATTTCCGACTATGTTTCCACGCACGCGCCCGAATATGATTTTGTTGCCCCCGATGGTTTCGGCCATACATTTTGGAAAATAGACGACGATGCCATCATCAATCGCATCACAGAAATATTCCACGATGTACCCGCCATGTACGTTGCCGACGGCCACCACAGAACAGCCGCCGCCGCACGCGTTGGTGCGGAACAGCGCGAACACAATCCCAATCACACAGGCGACGAAGAATACAATTATTTTCTGGCGGTAATTTTCCCGGCCAGTCAATTAAACGTCATTGATTACAATCGTGTGGTGCGTGATTTAAACGGCCTGACGCCGGCGGAATTTTTGGATAAATTGCGCGACGCGTTCGATGTGGTTGAAATGGGGCCGGAAATATACAAACCGAACAAATTGCATAACTTTGGCATGTACCTGGACGGCAAATGGTATTCATTAACGGCGCGTCCGGGCACATATAACGACGACGACCCAATTGGCGTATTGGACGTGACTGTACTGTCCAACCAGGTATTTGATAAAATATTAAACCTGGGGGATTTACGCACCAGTCAACGCATTGATTTTGTTGGCGGCATTCGTGGCCTGGGCGAATTACAGCGTCGTGTTGATTCCGGCGAAATGGCGGCGGCGTTTGCATTGTACCCCGTCACCATGCAGCAAATTATCAACATCGCAGACACAGGCAACATCATGCCGCCCAAAACGACATGGTTCGAACCCAAACTGCGCAGTGGATTGGTAATACATAAATTGTCATAAAAAACACCGCCCATTTGGGCGGTATTTTTATTGTCTATCTCATGATATTATCTCCACCCAGATGGCATTTGATCATAATCCGACAGGCCAGTTGCATTCCGGTACGTCCCTCCAGTGTAATCCGGCCAAATTTCATACAGATATTTGCCACCTATCCGTGCCGATGGCCCGGTAAGTGATGTACAGTTGGAAAACGTTCCTCCAAACATGCCATACTTTTCTGCCCCTGATATATCACCGAATAAATTTTCGGGGATACTGGTTATTTGTGTGTTGGAAAAGGTTGAGTTAAACATACTCCCCGCCGGGGCACCGGATATACCCGCAAACAAACCATCGGTAATGCTGGTTATCGGTGTGTTATAAAACGTGCTGGCAAACATACTCTCCGCCGGGGCACCGGATATACCCGCAAACAAACCATCGGGTATACTGGTTATTTGGGTGTGGGCAAAGGTGCCGTAAAACATACTCCTCGCCGGGGCGCCAACTACCCCATCAAATAAACCGTCGGGAATACTGGTTATTTGTGTGTTGCGAAAGGTTGAGTTAAACATATTCTCCGCCGGGGTTATTGTGCCGGCGAACAACGGCCCCTCGATAGTGGTCAGGTCAGAACAGTTCCTAAACGCATCGGCAAACATATTTGGCGCACCATCACCCGTCAGGTTGCCAAACACATTTGTCGGAACACTGGTTATTTGGGTGTTGAAAAAGGTTGAGTTAAACATATACTCCGCCGGGGCACCGGATATACCCGCAAACAAACCATCGGGTATACTGGTTATTTGGGTGTTATAAAACGTGCGGTAAAACATTCTACTCGCCGGGGCACCAACTATCCCATCAAACAATCCATCGGGAATGCTGGTTATCGGTGTACTATAAAACGTACCCGCAAACATACCCAGCGCCGGGGCACCGGATATACCCGCAAACAAACCGTCGGGAATGCTGGTTATTCGTGTGTTGGCAAACGTGCGGTCAAACATATTCTCCGCCGGGGCACCGGATATACCCGCAAACAAACCATCGGGTATGCTGGTTATCGGTGTGTCCTCAAACGTGCTGGCAAACATACTCGCCGCCGGGGCACCAACTATCCCATCAAATAATCCGTCGGGTATGCTGGTTATGCCGGCGTAGGTAAACGTACTCACAAACATACCCGGCACCGGGGCACCCGATACACCATCAAACAAATCCGCCGGTATTTCGGTTAAATTTGTGGTATTGCCAAACGCCGCCGCAAAATTCGGATTTGTTCCGTCCGGCAATGTAGAAAATATTTGCCCCAATTTCCCGGATATTTTGGCAACATTCGGCCCACTGTTCATCACAGAAAACACAATACCATCACCCGTTTCCATGTTTAATGTCGGATAACCAGTTGCACGGCCGGATAATTTTATTTCATATGTACCCGCCGTGGCATATGTGTGTTCATACACACCCATGCCAATCGTTTTGTTTAATATTTTTTCTGTGTTTCCATCACCCCAATCAATAACAAAATTGCCCGACGCACCAATCATCAGCATAAATGATGTTGTATCCGGCGTGGTGGTGATGTAAAAAGGTTGACCACGTATTAAATTATCCATCGCGGTATTTGTGGCAATTGTATCCGCCGCCGCCAATGTGGCGTATTCACCATTGCCGTAATCTGTTGTTTTTTTACCGTTTAAATATGCATTCGCTATATCGACAACCGTCAACAGATATTTCATGTTCGCCGCAACCTGGGGATTTTTCAATGCGGGATTATATGGTAAATCTATACCCCAGCGGTTCAGCAACACCTTGTGCACGTATTCCACGTTTACCATTTCCGCCGAGTGTGCGAATGGCACAAACATAAATAACGCAAATACCGCTGATAATATTTTCCGAAACATTACATTCCCCCCGGCCGAATCCAAACGGTGGTTTATTTTCGGCCTCTTTGTTCAGCACAAATTGTATTAGTTTTTACATAATAAAATCAAGCAGATTTCACCAACATCTCGCACATTTATAATCATACCGTCAAAAACACCGCCCATTTGGGCGGTGTTTTTATTTGGCAAAGAAACGATTATAAACTTTTTCGTTAATCTTTATCGGATATTCACGAATCAGAAACGCATTATAATCGTCCGTAATTTCCGTCACAGACATTGTTTCCAATTCTTTGCGAATATCAGCCATTTTTTTGGTATCAACCGTTGGCATGATTTCTTTTTCCACATGCAAAACATAGAACGCATCTGTACCATTCACGATTGAATTACTGCCCACCTCGGAATTAAACGCGGCCGACAGCACGTCCAACGGCGCCCCATTTGCACGTGTCACCGTCACAGTTTTTTTCCCACCCAGCGCACCACCATCGTTTAAATCAACCAACAATTCATTCGCACGAACGTACGCCTGCTTGCGCTGCTGACTGCGGCGCCAATCGGCCACCAATTCATCTTTGATCGATTCGAATTCAGCATTATGCGCCGGCGCAATTTTATCAACACGAACGATGACAAAACCCTTTTTAGTTTCGATTAATTCGCTTTCTAATCCCTCTTCCATATCAAAAATGCGTGCCATCATATTATCGGTCAGCAAATCGTCCACTGGGCGCGACGCCATGTCAAACGTCCCCAGCGAAATATATTTTGCACCGTGTGCCTTGGCCGCGTCGGCCATGGCGTCACCCGCGATAATATCGTCTTCGACTGCGATGGCAATTTCATACGCCGCGTCATATTCATCGGGCTGATCCATTTCCGCCGGAATCAACACATATGAAACAGTCCGCTGTTCTGGCACAGTATGTGGATTTTGATCATAAAACGCACGCAGTTCGTCCTGGCTGGGTGTGCCAACATCGAATTCAGAAAAATTCACCGTTGCATAGTCAATCTGACGTTGGCTGTATCGCGCATCATATTCCGCCCGCACCGCGAATTCCGGCACACGCACAGGCACCGACATTGCGCCCAACGTATATCCACGCAAAACCTGGCGACGCAGGACATCTGCAAATGATGCCTCGCTATATCCGCTGTTTGCCAAAACGCTGTCGAACGCATATGTTGAAAATTCGCCATTAATCTGAAATTCCGGGAACGACCGAATTTCACGCGCAATTTGCGCATCAGACACGACAAATCCCAAATCGGCCGCACGATTATCGGCCATCGCCTGGGTCGTCAGCGTCGACATCACGCGCGCATTCAACGCGTCCATCAATTCAGGATTGGCATATGTTTCACGCTGGGTATCCCTGTCCATAGCGGCCAGCGCACGCGATTTTTCCAAACTGAATTGTTGCATATCAATGTCCACGTCACCGACACGCACCAACGCGGTATCACCGGCAACATTACTGAAAATCCATTCAGCCACGCCCCAACCAACAAATGAAAACGCCAAAATTCCAATTAAAATCTTGGCCAACGGTTTATCCGCCGCATTACGTAAATATTCTAGCATTTAATCCCCTTTTGCGATACCATAGCAAAACGATATCAGAAAAATCAACGAAAAAAAGGGGAAAATCAATGAAAGTTATTGCAGGAAATTGGAAAATGAACGGTTCACGTGACGCACTGGTCGACATGGTGGCCGCACTGCAAAATATTGAAACAGAAAACAACATAATTTTGTGCGTACCGTATACAATGCTGGCCGTGCCATCTGGCCGCGTATCCATCGGCGCCCAGGACGTCAGCACACACGACCACGGTGCATATACCGGCGAAGTGTCTGCCCAAATGATTGCGGCAACTGGCGCGAAATACGTCATCGTCGGCCACAGCGAACGCCGCCAATATCACGGTGAAACAAACGACATCGTCCGGCAAAAGGCCACTATCGCCCTGGCCGCGGGATTAACCCCCATTATATGTGTTGGCGAAACAATGGACGAAAAACAGGCCGGCAAAACAATGGACATCATTGAATCTGGCGTGCGTGAATCCGTACCAAACGACCCAGACGGAAAAATAATTGTCGCATATGAACCACGCTGGGCAATTGGCGCGGGCCTGACCCCAACAGACACAGAAATCGCCACCGCCCACAAATTAATCGCAGACACCCTGGCCGATATGGGGTTGGCCGGCACCCCTGTTCTGTACGGCGCCAGTGTCAAGGGCACAAACGCCGCCCAAATTATGTCCATACCGAACGTCGATGGCGTTTTGGTTGGGGGCGCGTCCTTGAAACCTGACGATTTCATACCTATAATAACCAGTGTTAAATAAATGTATATTGAACGTGGGGGCGCATCCGTCCGCCGCCCCCACATTCAAAAACCACACAGGCAGGTATGAAAAATGGATAACGAAAAATCAAAACAGGTAAAAATAGACAGCGTTTCTGTATCTGACGCGGAACAAACCGAACAAACACCACAACCGGATAACGCAACCCCAGACACAGAATCTGAAACAGATAAACTGAACGCGCAAATTGCGGAATTGACAGATAAATTCCTGCGTCTGGCGGCGGAATTGGAAAACACACGCCGGCGCGCAACACTGGACATAGAATCCGCTGCCCGCAACCGCGCAATGTCCGTTGCAAAAAAATTTTTACCGGTAATGGACGCTATCCAGGCGGCACAATCGCACGCCCCCGATGACGCGGGCATACAATCTATGGCCGCCGCAATGAACGACGCCTTTGCCCAAATCGGCATAACAAAAATCGAATCGGTGGGACAAATTTTGAACCCACAATTTCACAACGCTATCCAGGTTGTTGACGCACCCGCGGACGCAAATCCAAAACCTGCGCCAAACACAATTATGTCCGAATTACAAACAGGATATATGTTCGGCGACACAGTCCTGCGCACGGCAATGGTCACCGTTTGCAAATAAAAACGCCCCGTTGGGGCGATTTTTATTTTACATGTCCACTCATCTGTCGCAATATGATTGCCCGCTGTGCGTTAACTTCATCAGCCAACATTTTTGAATTTTCAACATCAATCGAATCAACAAAGTTCTGGGCTGCGGCATTACCAGTCACCAATTTGATGGGGGCACGCAACGCCTTGCGCGGGTGGTAATGATACGTGCTGACATGCGTGCGCACAGGCACCCCATTGCGCCGCAACAAATATTTTGCGATATTCACATCTTTGCTATCGATTGGGAAATAATAATAATATTCTTTGCAATCGCTGGCGGTAATAAATACAGATTCCCGTCCCAACGCAGACAATAATTCAGCATCTTTGACCGGATTTACCAACCGTTTATCATACGCCGGCGCAAAATAATTTTTAATACTTTCAAAAATTGTCATAATTTACCTTTTTATTTTTTGTCAACTTATAATACATCAAAAAATATGTTTATCAAGTAATAAAACACCCCGCGGAAAAATCCACGGGGTGGTTGCCGGACGAATTTCTAAATTTAAATTCCCAACCTGTGTGTCATTTTCATCATGAAAATAGATTCATTTCCGAATTCATCGGTATTATTCGGGTGCACGCGATAAATAAACCCAATCGCCCCGTCGGTAAATTCACCAAAGTTATGACGATATGCCCCGGTGAATCGAACCTCGCGCACATCGGGCCGCAGCGACATATTTTCAATATGAGTATTTGAAATATTCAAATCATATTTTCCATTTCCCATATCTACAATCTCGTATTCAGCATACGGATACATAACCGCACCATTTGCCACAGTCAACGGCTGGGACACACTGAAACTGAAATTCCCAGCGTCCACACCAAACGCAAACGCATTTGAATCAATATCGGTTAATCCCAATATAAACTGCCCCGCCGCATCAGACGTTGTCCGCGCAAAAGTTGACCGCAATTTAAACGTCACATCATCGGCCGGACTGAACCGGAATTCAGAATCAACATACACGGTATCACCACTGCCCATATCCAACAGGCCGCCCGACACCGCCCCCAACAAAGTATCCGATTCGAACGCGGCACCAACGGACGCGGTAAATCCGAACGCATCACTGTTCCATGCAACGCTGGATTGTGCGCCCTGCATTAAACCCAACCGCGCCGGCACATATTGCGACGAAATCGTGGGATCATTATCCAACATAGTTTCGTCTGTTATCGCACCCGAAAACGCGCGCGCACCAAACGACCAACGCCCCATGTTATACCATGCGTCCGTGGTAATCGCATTTGACGCCAATCCCAAAATCGGATTAGACATACCATCAAACCGCGACGCACCGTCTGTAAAGTGCCGCTGATATTCTGCCGCAAAATTCCAATCACCAGACGCATAATCCAAACGCAGATTGTCCAATCCATTCAGATTATCAATATATTGTTTTTCAGACACAGCCATTGAAAAACCAAAATTTCCAACCTGAACACGCGGTGCGTCCGCATTACGCGTTTTAAATTCGCCCAACACGTCGCCCATATACAACCCGCGCGCGTCCGTCACCCCCAACGCAAATTCATTTTTCCAAACGCGCGGCATAGACATATTACCATCAACACTTTCCAACACGTCAAAGAACGGCGCACTGATTGTCGCACTGCGTCCACCAAACGCAGACGACGCCCGGAATACAGTATTCGACGCCGCCCGCCAATACGCGTTGCCATTGCCAGACACAATTTTATTCCCGTCATAGAAATAAATTTTCTTTCCCGGCGTCATGGCGCGTTCCAGGTTAATCAACCCATAACCATACACCTCGGCAAAGGCGTCCAGATAATCCTGGCCCAACAATTCATCTTCGTGATAATCAGGCGGCAAAGCATACATAGATTTCAAATACGTCACCAAACCATCAACAGTGAACGCATTACCCGCACTGTCCGTGCCCAGATATGGCCCATCTGCGGTCAGTGCCATCAATGTAAATATTTCACCACTGTTCATATATGCAAACGCACCCTTTAACGCGGCCACAGCCCCCGCCGCAGATGCCGTTGCAATCTCGGCCGTTGGACCTGCGGCCGAAAAACACCATGGGTCAATACCATTTAATCCCAACCCAGCAATACCACATTTACGCGACATATATGTGACATCATCGTCCTTTGCTTCAGTTCCCTTGGTATCGGTCCAGGCCGATAAATACAGGCGCCCAAACTCGTCACCAATACCATTACCATAATCTTCTATGCTATCGGCATTTGACGTCCCAACAGAATGCTGAACCGCGACAACCGTCATAAACAAATGATTCAAATTATTATAAATCAACGGCGCATAGTTTTCGAACGTGGCCTCCTGGACGGTATATGTTTTCCCATCACCCAATCCATATTCGAATTCACCCGCCGGCATAATTAAAATCGGCATTTGTGTGCTTATATAATTTTGCAACGCAGAATTCGCATACGAACCCTGGTTGGTTGCGCCACTTTCGTCCTTGTCATAATATTGATTGATTAACGCCATAAATGTCTGTGCCGCGTTGTTATTATTTAACGCAATGGCCGATTCCACCCCCCCAGTATTCACATACGACAATTTACGTGATTCAGGATTCAACGTCGT
Organism: uncultured Alphaproteobacteria bacterium; assembly: GCA_944392815.1. Taxonomy (GTDB): domain Bacteria; phylum Pseudomonadota; class Alphaproteobacteria; order Rs-D84; family Rs-D84; genus Enterousia. Next base: position 12,253 of record CALXXY010000009.1, read on the forward strand.
CACCGCAATCGACGACAAACCATTGGTGGTATCTGACTGGCTTAATTGATAATATTTAGACATATTGGCAATTACTTCGAACGTTTTTATATCCTGATTTTCGTCCCAATTTTTTGCGGTATAAATTTGCCCTTCACTGATCATATACACCGCATCTGGCCGATTACCGCCCGACGTATTCACATAATAATTCCCGTCCAGCCCCATATACAGCGCGATTACTTCGTCTTTGTTATCATCTGCGTCATCACAGCCCGCGGTACACGTACCCTTTAACAAATTACTGCCATTACCAATTTTATACGTGGTATCCCCAACGGTAATAGTCGGATTGGTGACAGAATCAGCATCCTCCAACGCGGACGAAATCATATACGTTTTGCCATTCAGCACGATGGTATCACCAACATCAATTTTGCCGGCCGTCCCGGCCGCCGCCAAATCAGTCAACGAACCCGCAGCCGCGCCATCGGTCGGATTTTCAACATCAACCCAGCCGGCCCCATTACCCGTTCTGTAAACAGCCAATTGACTGTTTGGCGCAAAACCATATAAATCGCCATAGGCACGATTTGATTGTTCCCACCCGGCAACAATTTTGCCCAGCGCACTTTCTGTTGCCGTTGCAAACGGATTCATTGCCGTACCACTGCCCGACCAATCAAACACATCACTGCCGCCCAATCCGGACAATTCTGTCCCCAGCACAGTGGTCGGATTATCATAATTTGCAAATTTATCCATTTTCCCAGACGCGGTTTCCTGCGCACTGGTCGCACCCCACAAAATACCGTCCGTCGTACGCCCAATCGACCCGGCCGGGTTCACACCATTGGCGGTAATTAATGCGGTTCGTATAGGTTTACCCCCACCCGTCAAATTTGATATTTTTTGCGGGTCATGACTGGTGGCGTCACGCAATGTCATCTGCCCCATATATCCGTTGGCGAACGACGAATACCCATGCATCATCAGCAAATAATTTTGCAACGGCACAGTAATTCCATCTGTCAAATAACTGGTCTGTTGAATTTGCGGCACATCTTCATTGTCATCATCATCGGGCTCTGCCTTTACCCCCGGGCGAAAATAATTAAAATCAGCCGCACGAATTCCGCCAACCGACGGATTCCATTGCGTCAAATTATTTTGATACGCAGCGGTGCTGTACGCAATATCACCAGTGGACGTAAAATACGCAGGCCCCACAGGAATCGCAGCCGTGGACGTGGTTGTCCCGCCACTGTCGCCGCCACCCTCGCCCTGGCCCGGACGATTGCCACCACCGGACGTGCCACCACCATTTTCATTGCCCGGATCCAGCCAATCAGTTAATAAAAACAGCCCCCCTACAACAACGGCGGCCCCCGCCGCCGCCAAAGAAATCGTCTGGGCGGAGGATAATCCGCTGAACAGTCCCCCACTTTCCGTTGGCTGCGTTCGCGATTCGTATTGCTTTATCTGCCTGTCGCATTGCGACGCATCCGCCCCATACATCTGCAGAATCTGTGCCGCCCGCACGTCATTATTCATCAACGCAGTACACACCAGCGACAACCCAGTGCTGTCCACATAATTGACATTCGCACCAGCGTTTATCAGGTTTTGCACCTGTTGAATATCGGCATTTTTCGCCGCAGCCAACAATTGTGCCGCAATCATAAATTCATTATTGGGTATCGCGGTCGCCGCCACAGCCCCCCCAGCGGGAATTAAAAACAACGCAAACAGTAATAATCTGATGTATTTCATTAACAATTCTCTCTGTACACAAAATATCCTAACACACAATCAAATTATATGTCCAGAAAAAATTTGCCACAAAAAAAATCCCGGCCAAATATACCGGGATTTTTTCATACATTTATATATGTATTAACGAACACGTCTGTATGTTTTTGTTGTTTTCAAAATAACCACACTGGACGCAGCCGCAACTTTTTTCTGTGCGGCATTGGCCTTCAGTGAATCAACCGCCTGGCGCAAAGAATCAACCGCCGCATCATTATCATACACGGTCACGTTTCCGCCATTGTTTACAACGATATTGCCATCATTCACGGCACCATTGCCCAAAATGATTTCGGTATCATTGCCCTGGCTTTTGCCATTTTGCACAACAATGTTTTGGTTATTGCGTGCGTCGTCCTGCATACGAATGCTGGTAAAACTGCCGTTATCAGCCGAGTTCTGTTTAACCGGGTCTGTTGCGACAACATAAACAGTATCGTGTTTAACCACTGGTTTTGTTGCCACTGGTTTCGTCACCACAGGTTTACGTTCCGGCGTGCGACGCCCAGGATTAGTTTTCTCTTTGCTTTTTTCGCATTCGTCCAACCCACGTTTATAAAAGTCAGCAGAATCACGATATGTATTCGCAGCATTCTGTAATGAATCCATTTGTTTTGCTGTTTTGGCAATCAGTTCTTTGGCCTCGGCCAATTTAGCATGTGCGTCCACCACAGCATCACTTACACGCTGGTCATTGCATGATTTCACGAAAAACACAACAGCCACCGCCGCAACAACAGCCGCACTGGCCCCAACAATCCGTTTCCAATTCATTTTGTATCCTTTGTTTTATACGTTGATAATATAGGACAAAAGAAAACTTTTGTCAACTATAAAAATAGAATTTATTTTTTATACGCTTTTTTTTGCTTTCCAGTAAAAATCTTTTTTGATATACTGTTGGTTAAGAGAGAAATGAAACACAACATCATATTTTTTGCATTGGCCGTATTGGCGTGCCCGACTGTGGCCGCGGCGGCAACGTGTTCACAAATGAATTTGACCCGATGTTTGGATTCAGTTTGCGCAATAAACGTATCATCGAATCCCGCTGCGCGGTGCCAGTATTGCGGCACGGCCAGTGCGGGCGAACCACCATCTGAACGTACTGGCATGCGCAGTTTATCGTTGGGCTCGTCCGCCCGCTATACCGTGGACGAAGATACACTCGAGGATGCGCCGACCGACCCCGGCCAGCGTTATGCCTGGGCCACGGCACAGTGTATTAAATTGGTCGACGGTTGCACCGTGGACGATGTGTCCGATGTATATGACGAATTAATTGAACAATCATGCCGCGCGGCGGGCATCAGCGCACAAATGTCTGAAACAATCGCAAATGCGAATCGCCAAACGACCAGTGCGTCCAGTTGCCAATCCACAATCCGCGCATGTATGGTTGCGGCGAACCGCTGTGGTGCGGATTTCAGTGCCTGTGCAGACGACGCATCATTTAACAATTTCTTTTCTGCATGCAGCGTGACGGCCAGTGGCTGTGACGATTACATCGCGGACATTCGCGTCGCCATGACCGACGCACGCGACACCGCAATCGCAAACGCAGACGCATTAATTGAAAACATCATCGCGGGCTATCAAAACGCGCGCGAACAGAAATTAAATACAGCACTTGCAACATGCACGGATAACGCGGGCCGCACATCATGTATTGAAACGGTGTGCGAACGCAATATGCCAAACAAATGTGGCGAAGGATACGCGTCCGAACGCGTAAACGCCGAATTATTGTGCGAGTTTTATGATTTGGCATGCGAACTATTGGATTAATGGGCAATGGCACAGAAACAAAAAAATTTTTATCAACATAAATACGCATTTGGCGGCGTGATATGTATGGCGGTGATTGCACTGTTTGCGACCGCGACAAATGCGGCGGTTGTATCACGTGGCGGCACCACGGCGCGCGCGTCTGCACGCGGAAATGTCGCCGCCCGTATGCCCAGTGCGTCTGTATCAACCACAACCGCCACTGCAACAAATACAACGACGACTACAACAACCACAACGGCCGCCGCCGATACAGAACCAGAACCGGAACCAGAACCCGTTGTCATAGAAAATAAAACGTCCCAATTCGACGATGTTTTGTCTCAATCCAGCACTTCATCAAATTCGGACACATCTGCCAGTGCACTGGCCGAATTGGTCGCGGCCCAGCGTGCCGAGTTGGATTCACAATCCGCAATAACCACGGCCACCGCGGCAACCACCACCGGCAACAGCAGTGCATGTGATACGGGTCTGCGCGGGTGTATGCGTGAAAAATGCGGCGATGATTTTACCGAATGCGCCGGCGACACAGACACCATATGGGGCAACAAAATGGACGCGTGCCGCAACGATATTGACGCAACCTGTACGGGCGAACAATACCGGCTGTTTGCCTCGGAAATCAAGGCCGACCGTGACCTGAACGCCCAATTGGCGGCATATAACGCAATAATAAATTGCGGCAATCAGTATAATGACTGTATCGTCACCGAATGTGGCACAACATTTTCAAAATGTTTGGGCAAATCTGCTGGCGACGCCGCAATCGCAAAATGTGAAACAATTGCAAAAAATTGCACAGAACAGGACAGCGGCCTGGCGTCCCGCGCAATGCAGGTTTTTGCCAACCTGCGCGTTGACGCCGAAGAACAGGTCCAACGCGACGAAGAACGCCTGTACGAATTACGCGATGAAATGATTGCCCAGTGCCAAACATTGGGCGCAACGTTTGACGAACGCACATTCAGTTGCGTGTACACAGTGAATTTCTATGCCGGCGACGATGGCACATTATACGCCTCGAAAAAGGCATACGCCGGCGCGTCATTTGATTGCACCCCGAACTGGTTCGGGATTGACATCACAACATTTATGGAAAACGCGTACCGTTTGACCCGTTCGCAAACGTCTGCATCTGCGGCAATGTTGGGCTCTGGCCTGGGTGTTGCGACCGGCGCAATCACATCTGGGGCAATCGACCGCGCAATCGACAGATCCACAGCGGACAAAGCCCTAAAAGACGCAGAAAAAGAATACGAGGAAACATTTGGCGAAAAGCCCGCCGCCACAAATTCATCTGACGACGAAGAAAAAGCAAGCGCCAAAGAAGAACGCCAAGCCAAACGTGACGAAAAGAAAGCAGAACGTCAGGCAAAAAAAAACAGTAAATAGTCCATGAAAAAATATCTGGTCAGCATCTTTACCATTATGTTCGCCGTTCCTGCAATGGCCAACATCTCTATTACAGGTCGTATACTTGATGAACGTGGCGCACCACTTACGGGGGCATTCGTTATGGACCCGAACATGAGTGGCGTGGGCGGCTATGTGGAATCAGACGGCACAATTCCATCGGACATTCCATTTTCAGATAACATAACCAGCCTGCAAATTTCCATGTTGGGCTATGAAACACAAACTGTTGCTGTAAACCCCAACAACCCTAATATCGGTTCAATCCGCATGCAACCAGATACCGAAGTACTTGAAGATTCGAGAACAACCGCATGCCGATTCACCACAGGCAGCGACAAATTATACCACGAGATTAATTCAGATAAATGCTATCCATATGCTTGTCGCGATGCCCAATACGAGCCCAGCGGCAACTCGGTCGCCTGGTATACTGGTGGCAACTCGATATGTATCGGTTCCGCCGACTCGGGTGGGCCATGTGCAAATTTTTGTGCGGGTGGCAATTGTCAATCCATAACAGTATACGATTCATGTGATTACGTAATCGGTCAAGAATGCACCCCAACAAATCCAACTGGATTCAGTTCAGCAATTTACGCTTGGAACGGCAGCACAAGAACGTGTGAAATACAATCTTGTGACCCGGGGTACCGCCATAATACTGCCAACAACACGTGCGAATATCAAATTGGTCAAAATTGTTTAAGTGAACTTCGCGGCAATCACCATGCAAAAACAGCCACATGGCAACTTGACGAATCTAACAATCTTGTTTGCAAAATCAGTGCATGTGAAAACAATCGTTATCAATACGATACAACATCCAATAAGTGTATTGATCAACAGGGTGAATCGTGTACTCCGGAAAAAACCGATCATGTTAAAGAAGCCAAATATACATACGACGCATCAACAGATACGCTACGTTGCGAAATAAAAAAGTGTGACAGTTCTGACTATACACCCAATGATGCAAAAACACAATGTATTCAAAGTCAGGGTGACTGCACACAAATAGCAAAAAATCGTGACAAAAATGCCACCGCTGGGGTCATGCGCGACGGTATATGCTATATAACAGATTGCGTACTCGGCTATGAACCACACGACGCTGGCACACGATGCCTTCAAAAAACAGGGACGGATTGTACCCCAAAGTACAAAAGCCATTATTTGACCGCTAAATGGGTGTTGGATTCATCGAACAGCGAATTAATTTGCGAAATCAAAACATGTGATTCCCCAGAATACGCCGTTGAAAACAACAAATGCGTCAAACAAACTGGCAAAGATTGTACATATACACCCAACCCAGACAATTTAATCGATACTGCCTCATTGCACCTGGTAAACGGAAAATTGGAATGCCGTATTGATAAATGCATCGATGAATATACGCCAAATGCCGCTGGTACCGCGTGTGAACAATCGGCTGGCGAATGTACACCAACAGATCCGAACGCCGAAAACGGGGAATTAAAAAACGGAGTGTGCAAAATCATCGACTGTAAACCTGACTATGTTCTCAACAGAAAAAATAATAAATGTGACTTAAAAACCGGCACAAATTGCGCCGACACCCTGCCTGCACGCGCAAACGTGGCGACAGCCGAATGGACATTGGGATCGGACAACGAATGGTATTGCGAGGCAAAAACGTGTGTTGTACCCAGGGCGCGCTATACTCTGGACAAAGATTCTAATACTTGTATCGAGGCCAAATCTGGCGACTGTAGTGTAAGTGGCATTCAAAACGCAACAAAAGGTGAATGGGAATGGGACACAATACAAAATGCGCATGTGTGTAAAGTTGTTGATTGCGTAAAAGATTATGTACCAAACGATGCGGGCGACGCATGTACACAAAGCAGCGGTCCATGTACCCCAGACGATCCGAACGCTGCGTCCGGTAAATTCCGCGGCGATACGTGCATAGTCACAGAATGTAAACCCAATTTTACTAAAAAAGATGGTAAATGCATATCTAACGTTGGCGCCAAATGCAAACCCGATAATAATCGGCACGTAAAATCAGCCGTTTGGGAACAGCAAACAGATGGCACAATGGCATGTATAGTAAAAACATGTGACAGCGACAGATATGCAATCGAAAACAATGCATGCGTTGATAAAAAAGGAACCGCATGCCCAGATGATGAAAAACCAACCGATGCAAATGCAACTGCATTTGAAATGAAGTGGAAAAACGGCGCCCTGCGTTGTGAAATCACAGAATGCACAACAGAATATTTGCCCAGCGACGACGGCCAAACATGCGTAAAAAGCGAAGGCGACTGTACAACAGAACAACTTGCAGAAATTGAACATGCAACCGCCGGTGAATTAAAACGTGGCAAATGCCGTCCAACGGATTGCGCGGCTGGATTTGAACCAGATGGCAAAAAGTGTGTGGAAATATCCGGCAAATGTGACCCCATGCCCGAAAACGCGCGTCGCGCACATCGTGAATGGAACGCGGAAACCAACACTGAAACCTGTATAATTGACGAATGTAAATCGGATTACACACTGACAAATAATCAGTGCCTGAAACCACAATTATCCAAGGAAGACGCTCAAAAACAAATCGACGAACTGCGTAAAAACGCCGACGCAATGCGCGAACGCGAACAATCACTGGCAAACAGAACGATTGGCGCTGCGGCAATTGGTGCGACCGGTATTGGCGGCATGCAACTGGCGTCCGCCCTGGCTGAACAGCGCGCCGATGACGCGGCCGAACAGGACATGACGGCATACCTGGCCACATTCCGTTGCGATTATGGTGCGGGCCGCAACATATCGGGGGGCGAGGTTAACATCCAACTGCCCGGTGCAAATACGTTGTTGCCGCTGTATAACGAATATACAACATTGGCCGCGGATTTAAAAACCCGCAAAACGGCCCTGGGCATGGCCCCTGGTCTGGAATCCGAGGTTATCCTGGACGCGGCCACGTCCGGCCTGTATGACAATGAATCATTGGGCAAAACCGACGGCGCATACACATCGTTGGCGCGCGCCCTGTCCGATCCGAACAGTGCCGACGCAGCCGAATGGGCGACCCAGCGTGCCGACACGCAACAGCAATTAAAAACTGGTGCGATAACCGCCGGCGCGGGTGCTTTGGTTGGAATCGTTGGCAATGTTTTGACCAATTATGTCGGCGACCAACCCCGCGAACAATCCGCAGAAATCCGCGCAAAATATGATGCGAAACGCACACTGTTGTCCAAAAATTTAAGCTCGACCCAAGAAGAATCCATGCGCGAAGCGATTACCAATGCCCCAGCCGTAGAAGAAGGCAAGGAACAAGACACATCAGCCACCAGCAATTCAAACATTGACAACTTGTTCCAAACCACCGTATCCGAATGGCAATCGTCCTGTGCACAACAGGACGGCACCTGGGACGCACTGAACATAACATGCATTTGCCCAGGCAATGCTTGGTGGGATTTTATCAACGACGAATGTGTTGAACCAAATAATTCGGGTACAAATTTGAACATAACCACATCAAATGAATCCAAAACGCCCGTGGCAGTATTCTTTGCAGATTCATTGTTTGACAGCGGAAAAACCACATTAAAATCAACAACCGAATTAAACAAATCAATCCAGGAACTGCGCACCGCTACATCTGGTGAAACAAACTTCAAATTGCTACTTGTTGGATACACAGATACAGACAGAATTTTAACCTGGAAAGATATTTGCACCAAAGACAAAATTTGCGACAACAACGCATTGGGTCGTGCCCGTGCACAAACTGTTGCAGATTACATAAAATCGCAATGGCCTGACCTGTCGACAAACGCCATAAGTGTTGACACCGCTGGCGAACAATGCGCAAAAAACACAACCGATGCCAAGCAAAAGGCGCTGTACAGAAAAGTTGCGGTATACGTCGCATTCGACGGCGAAGCCCTGCCTGTATCGGGCGAATATTGCAACGCCCAATAACCCAAAACGCCGTTTTCTTGATATCGTATAATAACACGAAATGCCCACAGACGGTGGGCATTTTTTCTTATAAATATCCCCGCAACATTCACGGGCTGCCCCCACGCGCCCCACCACGCAAAGCGCGCCTCCCCTCCGCAGGGGGAACTTTAGCCCGCGACGGTACGTAGCCAGTTCCCCTCCATTGGAGGGGTGGGCGCAGCCCGGGGTGGTCAGAGAGTTCAAGAAAACACACTTACTCCCATAACCTGTCATTCCCGCGCCCGGGGTCCCCGCAAACACGAATGTGTTTGTGGGGTGGACAAGGCGGGAATAGGGTCTATAAAATTCGTATCGCAGATTTCAGACAAATAAAAACACAACGCAGAATTATTCCCTCAATTAAATAACTAATAACAACCACAGCCCTATTCCCGCCTGCGCGGGAATAATAAAAACGGGGCAACGCCCCGTTTTTGTTCGAACACCTTTAACTGTTTTTATTCACATGCGCCATAC
>CALXXY010000010.1 GCA_944392815.1 uncultured Alphaproteobacteria bacterium
ACCGTCACAGGTTTAATTTTCCCATCGCGTGGGTCAACCATACCGCGCAAATCAGCAAAATGAAAATCAGAATGACTGGTACGATTGCGCACAGCCGCATTGCGGAAAATGGACAGACCCTCCATCACGGTGGAAATAATGGAACCGCGTTCTTTGTCGGGCGTGTTTGCCAATTGCGTCAATTCAGAAACACATCTGTGGGAATATGAATATTGGCGCGCTTCGTCCACGGCGGCGATGAACAAATCATGCATTGGGTCGGCCAACGCCACCATTTGATCACCGGCGCGACGGCGTTCCTCCATTTCCTGGGCCATAGATACCTGGCTGGTGGTAATCCAATCCAAAATCATGGACAGTGATGCTTCGTGTCCAATCCATGCGTCTGGAATTTTATCCCATGTACCAATGTGCACATAATTCATCGCGTTTAATTCGCCGCGTTGCAACATGGAATACGCCGCATACGCATTCGGGTCATTCATCATAGACAGGTAATAATCCCCCAGCACGGCGGCATCTTCGGCATCAAATGCGCCGGACGAAATTCGTGCATAAAAATAATCGTCGGCCTTGGCACGTTCCACTTTGGACACAATAAATTGCACCAACCCAGACAACGCCGCGCGCCCAGATATTGTCCAGTGCGGATCCGCAGACGATGATTCTTTGTCCGGAATTAACACGTTGCACATGGAATCGATATACAAATCGCGCTGTTCGGGGTTAAACGGCACATGTTCCGGCGACAGCGGATTCCACGATGGATAATAAATCCCGCGTTCTGGGTCGTCCTGACCCGCCCAGTTCATAATAAACACCGGCCCCACAGTCGAACGATATGCGGACGATGATTGGTACAATTCGGGCTTTGGGTCATTTATAATCATCGATACATTGTTGCATTCGAATATTGTTGGCAACACGACGCCATATGTTTTACCAGTCCCCGGGGGCGCAACGCATAACGCAGACAAACATTCGTTCATCATTAATGGCTTTTTCTTGAAATACCCCAAAACCATCATGAAACCCTTTAACAGACCCATTTTTTCGATGTCTTCCTTGGACGCCTTGTTGGACGATTTGTCATCGAATTTATCGTTGCCGTACGGGTTGAATTCCTTGATTAACGTGCTGTCAGCCATAAAGAAATACGCGATAATCGGCAACAATGGCACCATGCACATGATATCAGTCCGCAACAACGTGCGCATGAACCAGGCCGGAACCTCGGCCAATATGGACATGCCACCACTGGTTAACATATTTTGGAAATACAGCACAGTCCATTGCTGGGTTGCCGGTGACCACCCCGCGCGCCAAATGTGTTCAATCCAGAACGATAAACCAAACGCAGCCGCGCACACCAACCAAATACCCACCGCCCATCGCAGCGACCAAAACAGCGACGCCATGGGGGTGCGCAAACTTTCTTTGTATGCGGTGGATTTAAAGATATTTAAACCTTTGCCTTTGCCACCTGCGGATAAAATCTTGAACTTTTCGACCATTGTGTTATGATTATATCAGAAATTTACACGATTATAAATCAGAATTAAAAAAGTTTATGAAAAATATCCCGCGTGTATTTTTGGGCGACAGTATTGTGTCTGGTATATCAATGCCGGCACCACGTGATGTGGCGCATTATTTAACGCACGTTATGCGCCGGCACGATTTTTTGGCGTTTGGTGGCGGGGCTGAATATAACGCGTCTGTATCAGATGACGGCAAAACAATATTAATCGGTGACAAAACGCCCCATGCTGACCCGTCAAACGATATTACATTGCTGTTTTCACCGATTAAAAAAACAGATGATTTATTAAACATGGCAACCCAATTGGGTGTTGCTGCATTTCAGCCGGTAATAACGGGTCGCACCGTTGCGCAACATATAAATTGGGCGCGTATGGAAAAAATAGTGACGGAAAGTGCCGAACAGTCCAACCGCAACAGTGTGCCAAAAATTTTGCCAATAAAAAAATTTGATGAAATTGATTTATCGCACATCGTCTTTGCCGATGAACGCGCCGCATATGGTGCAGAATTGCCAACCGCCGCCCGCGGTGCGAAATATATATTCATCGGGCCCGAGGGCGGATTCACCGACACCGAATTTGCCGCATTTGACGCGGCCGGTGCCACGGGCATTTCATTGGGCAAAACAATTTTGCGTGCGGAATTGGCCGCCGCAATTGCAATCAGCCGGGTGAAAAATGACTGAACGTATTGCAAAATTCATAGCGGGCACTGGATTTGCGTCGCGCCGTGACGCGGAAAGGTTAATTGCCGCCGGCCGCGTGACGATTAATGGCGCGCGTGTGGATACCCCAGTCACGTTTGTAAATGAAAATGATGAAATCGCTGTAGACGGCGTGCCGCTGCATGCACACGAAAAAATAAAATTATACGCATTTCATAAACCAGTCGGCACAATGACAACGTCGCGCGACCCAGAACACAGAAAAACTGTTTATGATGTATTGGACGCGCAGTACAAAAATTTAAAATATGTTGGCCGGTTGGATTATAATACATCTGGATTGTTGCTGATGACGAATGACGGCGATTTGGCACGCAAATTGACTTTGCCATCATCAAATATTTCACGCACATATATCGCGACTGTATCACGCACAGATGACAACGGATTAAATCGTGCGCGTCGTGGCGTGACGGTTCGCGGCATAAAATACAGACCTATGCAAATTGACGTGATTCAAAAAAATGTTTTGCGCGTCACCGTGACCGAGGGTAAAAAGAATGAAATCCGCATAGTCCTGCGGGCGTGTGGTTGTCCTGTGACGAAATTACACCGCATATCGTTCGGCCCAATCCAGTTGGGAAATTTATCTGTTGGAAAAATTCGTGAAATTAATCAGAAAACAATTGACGCATTGTTAAAAACTCTCTAATATTCAAATATCACCGAGGGAGATTTATCATGAAAAAACAAACCGCCAAAAAGAATTCAACCACGTCCAAACGGGCCGCGCCCGCTGTGCGTGCAACAAAAAACGCATCTGCGAAATCATCGTACAGTCCGTGGTCAATATCTATTTATGTTTATTGGTTCATAATTTTGTTCTTTATCGCGGCAACGTTTTATATCCTGGGGCGCAGCCACAGCACATGTATTGATACCGCCACCAACAATGTCGAAATAACAGAAGAGGCATTATTACAACCCGTCGATTATTACACAAATGCACGTGATAAATTGTTGGCGGGCAATACCACTGACGCAATCGCAGATTTAACAACGGCGATTGACGCGGGCAATGCCACGGCCGACATGTACGTCCTGCGGGGCGAGGCATACATGCAAAACGCGGATTATCGCAACGCACTGATGGATTTCAATTCCGCCCTGGAAATAGACCAGGTTAATGCAGTCGCATATTATGACCGCGCACTGTTAAATATCAGATTAGAAGATTATAACACAGCATTGTCCGATATAAACAATGCGTTGGCGGCGCAAACGGCAAAACCATCGGACGTGTTGCAAATGCGTGATTTGTATGCAAAACGCGGTCAATTAAACCTGTGGCTGAAAAATTGGCAGGGCGCGGTTGCGGACTATACAAATTCACTTGCCCGACCCGAGGGTACAGTCGACCACTCCGCATACGCCAACCGGGCCGAGGCATACACCCAAATGGGTAATTACGCCGACGCAATAAATGATTACGCCACGGCCATTCGGATTATTTCCGAACAGATTCAGGGTGCAACAACCGACTCCGCGCGTGAAAATTTATCCAGCAGTGCCATGACATATTTTGAAAAATCAGCGGCGCTGAACCTGGCCAACGGCAACACGGTCGCCGCCCGCAGCGATTTGGATTCTGCGTACACAATTGCGGCCGCGTTAATGGACACCGCCAGCATGGACAGAATTCAAAACATGATTAATGAATTAAGTTAAGAATAAAAAACGATAATAAAAAATCCCGCGATGCGGGATTTTTTTTATACCTGTTTATCCAACGGATTGTGTGAATCCATAATGGCTGTGAATGTGGCCTCGGATACTTTTTTGCCACTGACCATAGCGATACCGTGGAACTTATACAAACGCATTTTGGACATGATTAATTCAACATGCAATTCCAAAACGTCGCCTGGCTTTACAAAATGTGAAAATTTGATTTTTTCCATTGTTGTAAAATACCCCAGCGTTTTCCCATCGTTCACACCCATACGCGCCAACGCGATAAAACATGCAGTTTGGGCCAGGGCCTCGATAGTCAATACGCCGGGCATAATTGGATTACCCGGGAAATGCCCGGCACACCAAAATTCATCATCGCGAACGTATTTGATACCAACACCACTTGTTTCATTGTATTCGCGAATTTCATCAACCAATCGCATAGCCCCACGATGAGGTATGACTTTTTCAATACCTTTTGCGTCTATCATTTATACTCTCCTTAATTTTTTGCATTTTTGCGCAACCAAGCGTAATGGCGCATAAATTCAGTCCCAGGCCCCGCCGGATATCCCATGTGGCGTGCACCGTCTGGCACATTTCTGAATACACCGCTGTGGGCGCCAACCTCGGCATCATTGCCGATATGAACGCCGTTTGCAATTCCAACCTGGCCCGCCAATAACGCGCGGTCGCCAATAACAGTCCCGCCGGCCAAACCAACGCCAGACGCCAAAAAGCATTCCGAACCCACCACGACGCCGTGCGCAATTTGACACAAGTTATCTATTTTAGTCCCGTCGCCAATGCGTGTGTCTGTCATCGCGCCGCGATCAATGCATGTGTTTGCACCAACAGATACGCGATTGCCAATCACCACGCGCCCAACGTGCGGAATAAACACGTTGTGCCCGTTTTGCCGGGTGTATCCAAATCCGTCTTTGCCAATAACAGCGCCGGCATTTATCACACAGTCCGCGCCAATGGTTGCGTTTTCAATATGTGCGCCCGTTTGAATAATTGTATTTGCACCAATCGTCACATTGCGCCCAATAAATGCACCCGGATAAATTTTCACGTTTTCTTCGATAACTGCACCACGTTCGATGGTTGCGTATTGTCCAACATACACGGTTGTGCGTCGCCGGAAAAACACACCCCGTTCCACAGTCGCGCGCCGGCTGATACCGAAACGCGGTGGTTCGCGGTAAATTTCGCCCAGTATTTTTACAATGTTTCCGCGCGGGCTGTCCGTAATCAACAGCGTTGCGCCACGTGGCGCATTTTGTGCCTGTTCCGGTTGCACCAATATCACAGACGCGCGCGTGTTTTTTAATACCGCGATTGGCAGAATTTTAAACGCAGAACTGTTTTGTTCAGTCGAATAAAATGCCAACTGACCCGGGCGTGCGTCCGCAATCGGGGCGACGCCGCGGATAACAGTATCCGCATTTCCACGTAATTCCAGACCGAATTTTTCGGCCAACTGGCCGGCTGTTGTTTGTGTGGCCGCCGGCATGAACCAAGATTTAATTTTGTTTAACATACCGGGATTATATCCGTTTTTTTTGAAATTAAAAGCATAAAAAACACCGCCCAAATCGGGCGGTGTAATAATCGGGTCAGATTAAAAACCCTGTGGTGTGTCCATTTTTACTTTGGATACTTTTTTATCCAACGCAGAAATCACTTCGTTTGTGATATCCAAATTGGCTGCATTTTGACCCAAGCGTGTGAAACGACCGTCAATAACCATGGACAGATCTTTCTTAGCAATCACACCCTCGATAATTGGATCCAGATGTTTTTCCTGGACTTCGTTCAATGCTTTTTGGAACGACACTTCGATGCTTTGTGCGCGTTCTGTCAAATCGCGTTGCAATTCAGTCACGCGATTTTGATAATCAACGATACGACGTTGCAATGCGTCACGGGACAAAACGTCCTGGGATTCTTCGATTTCAGTTTTTTCTTCTTCTAATTCTTTTTGTCTGGATTCCAATTCATCGCGCAGTTTGTCCTCGTATTTGGCGCGCTGTGCGGATAAATCTTTTAACACAGCGGCCTGGGTTTGAATTGCGTCCATACGGATAACTGCGATGCGCAAATCGGCGGCATTCGCGGCGTCAGTTGTGACAACCTGCAGTGCTTCTTCTGCGGAAACAGTTTTTTCACCGCGCAACGCAGACAGCCCCCAAATGCCCAGTGCCGCAACCACGACAACAGCAACGGCAATAATGCCATATTTTACGTATTTTTTCCCAGCCGAACTGGATTGATTTTTGTTTGCCATAATTTCCCCTTTTTTTATTTTATACACGGGCAGTATAACAATAAATTTTTAAAAATAAAAGTGAAAGTTATTCCGATTTTATCGCGCAGGCACCAAACGAATTTCCACGCGCCTGTTGGTCAGTCGCCCTATGTCGTCCTGGGCGGCGATGGGGCGTGTGGCCCCGCGTCCAACAATGAACATGCGTGCGGTGTTAATGCCGTGCTGGGACAAATACACGCCGACCCTTTGTGCCATGTCCAATGATAATGCGTCGGCCGCCGCCGCAGACATTGCGTCTGTATATCCAGCGATTTCCAAAAATGTTGCGTCATATTTTTTCAAAATTTTGGAAATAGTTTTCAACGTATCTGCACCATCTGCGGAAATATCGGCAACGTTTAATTCCATAATTGCGTCACGCACCAAAATCACAACAACATCAGTGCCTGCGCGCTGGACAGAAATTCCGGGCTTGCGCAATGCGTCATATAATTCATATTCCAAATTCGCCATGTAATTGACACTGGTGGCGGTATCGTTTTGAACCTTGTCCCCGTATTGGGCCGCCGCCGGCGTATCCACAGATGATATTAATTTCCCACCTGCACCCAAAAATACAGGCCGCTTTGCAATACGCGCTGTTTCCGTCATATCAGTAAAACTGGCGCCGCGCAGATAGTGTGACCATGTGTTTCGTGCAGGGCTGTGATACCGTATGCACCCGGTCAATAATATTACAGTTGATAAAATCGCGATATTATACGATTTCATACGTCCCCATTATTCTATGACAAAAGATATATTGTTTGTGTTCGTTGAAAAACAATTCGGGTCATTCGATGTTAATTCAACATTATTCACAATCATGCGCGTGGCCCATTGTGGTGGTGTGGCGGTAAAATATTGACATTCGCCCTGGGTTAAATTCACCAGATTAATCGCGAACGCGGCCCCATCATCAACAGCGGCCACCGACCAATCGTCGCCGCCAATTGGTGCGTTTGCATTTGCCAACGCCCCCGCATCAACCAAATATTGCACAGACAACCCAGTATAATCACCGCGCATATCCATCAATAATTTAGTGTTGCGTACAATTTGTTCCATTTCAGTTGACGCAATTTTGCGCATTTGATTATTACGAATAACATTGTACATGCTGATGGCGGCGGCACTCATAATCCCAGCAATGGCCAACACGCCGATAATTTCAATCATCGAAGCCCCGCGTTCATGAATCATATCATTCCCCCATATTTTTATTTTACGCCAACAATTTCCGCGTCCGCAAACAAATCCATTGCGCTGGCCACCAATGGATCAGATTCTAATTCTTCTTTTTTCTGTTCAGTAATGGTGTGCGCATGCGGTGATTCCGTCATGCGTTCCAATGTCCATGCATGCCCAGTTTTATTTTCCAGCCACACCGACAATTTATGCGCAAAATCGGCATCGCCCCGTCTGTCATAATATTTAATGGTGTTGTTGGAAATTTCGACAACCTCCAGATTGCTGGTATAGTACGAATACAGCAAAATTTCTTTGGAATGTTGCAACGCGTTTGCCAAATCATTTGCGTTGTTGATTTCCAACATTTGCGTGTTTTGCTGTGTTGCTGCCGCGGGCGCAGCGACTGGGGCTGGCGCAGATTGTGGCGCATTTGATTGCTGTTGTTTTAATATATCCGCCACAGATGGCATATCGGCAATATGCATCAAACGTATAACCAACATATCAAAGCATTGCTTTTGATTTCCAGACGCCTGCATTTCAGGCACGGCCGCCACCATAACCTGCCATATGCGTGACAGAGTATTCAGTGACACACGTGCATCGATTTTTGCAATTTGTTCACGTTGATCCGCGGTATATGGGGAATTAGTCACCTGGCCGGCGCGAATGGCCGGGTGCATACGCGTTGCCCAATGTGTCCATTCCATCATATCGGTCAACAGCATGGACAAATCGGCACCATTATTGTAAATTTCGTCCACTTTGGCCAATGCCGCGGCCGTATCCCCGGACAATAAAGTTTCCATAAAGCCAACAACAACCCCGCGGTCGGCGCGCTTTAACATGGCCAACACCGCCGCTTCGTCAACATGCCCGCCCGTTTGCGCAATTGCCTGGTCCAACAAAGACAATCCGTCACGCACAGACCCATCGGCCGCCCGCGCCAGCAATTCATTTGCGCCATCGGTTAATTCAATTTTTTCCTGTTCGGCAATCCATGCGAAATGCTTTTTCAGTGTTTCCACAGGCACACGCACCAAATCAAAACGTTGGCACCGAGATAAAATAGTGACCGGTACTTTGCGTATTTCGGTTGTCGCCAAAATGAACACGACGTGTTCTGGTGGTTCCTCGAGTGTTTTCAGCAACGCATTAAACGCCGGCACGGATAACATGTGCGCTTCGTCGATAATGTAAATTTTATAACGTCCATTTGTCGGGCGATATTGCGCAGTATCCAAAATATCACGCATATTATCCACGCCCGTATGTGACGCAGCGTCGATTTCCATAACGTCAATATGTTGGCCGGCTGCAATTGCGCGACAGTTTTCGCACACGCCGCATGGCGTTGCCGTTGGGCCATCGGACGATAAACAGTTTAATGCCTTGGCCAATATGCGGGCGGTACTGGTTTTCCCAGTTCCACGAATGCCGGTAAAAATATACGCGTGTGCAATGCGGCCGGTATTGATTGCGGTGGTCAAAGTTTTGACCAACACGTCCTGGCCAATCAAAGAATTAAAATCCTGGCTGCGATACTTGCGTGCTAAAACTGTGTAATTGCTGTCCATGGTGTAAACTTCCTTTTGGCCACAGCATAGCAAAACACAGTAAAAATTCAAGGGTTAAAGTTGCGCCCCCGCACGGAAAAATTATTTTTCATTCATGATGAAATCAGGCAGTGTTGCGTCGTCTTCATCAGTTGTGTCCACTGCGTCAGCCGTATCGACAATTTCCTCTATATTTGGTGTTTTGTCGCCGCCCCCACGGGTGGAATCTATTTTGCCCTGTTCGGCATTAACAATGCGGCCATAATGTTCGGCGGCCTGCATTAAACGTTCGCGTTCAATTTCGTCGGACGTTTGGCGCGCCTGGTCCATGTATTGTTTTCTTTTCTGACGCCATTTATGACAGCGCTGAATCATCTGTCCTACGGACGATTGGTTTTTCTTGTTTTGCATATTCGTTTTATTTGTTTTTATAATCAGGAAATAATTCGGCAACGATTTTTAATTCGTTCCCATTCAACATCGCGAATGATAAAGCATCTTAAAACTGATTGCAATATTTTTTTTCAATTGCTATTATCCTTCAGTGTAGGAGGGTGATTGAAATTTGTCGCGTCAAAATGGAAACTTTTTACTGCAGGCATTATTGGCGCTGACGCTGATATTTTCATTTATCCCGTTTTTTGCCGGACGATTGGCTGCGCGTGATATGGATTCGCAAATGTATGCGTCCACCCAAAAAATCGAGGTTGCCCAAACAGCAGCGCGCATTTTTATCCGTGAACGTGCGAACGATTTGCCATATAACACAACGGTCGTGTCCGGCAATAATTTTTCTGATTTACTGGAATCATACGGATTGCCGTTGGGGTTTATTCCGCGTACCGCACTGGGCCAGGATATTTCCCTGGTTATAAACAAAACACCAATTGCAGTCACGGCATATTTGCGGATATCGGGCGGCGATTTGTCGGCTGTCCAGTTGGCGGAATTGGCGCGTCGCGTTGGTTTTTATGCGACTGTGTCGGGGTCTGAAATAAATGTTGGGTTGGCGTTGGACGCCGGGTATTCAGATGTTGTTCGCCGCAACGAAACAGATTTGGATAACAGTGCGTTTTTAACGGATTTGGACATGGGTGGTTTTTCTTTTACCAGGGGCGGACAAATATTCGCACGTCGCGGCGAATTTGATACGGCGCAATTTGGAACTTTATCAATCTTTGGTACCGAAGATGGCCGCAAAACGCGCAGTAATATCGAAGATATGGCCGCAAACATGGCCGTGTTTCAAAGTGGACTGGGTGAATCGGCGTTGTCATTAACGCGCGGTTCGTTATATGTTGGTAATATTTCGGCGCGTACATTGTCTATGTTTGGCGACACGGGGAATTTTACATCAAATGCGGCCGCAGCATATGATTTTGCAATGACGGCCGGCCGCACGAGTTTTTCAGGTCCCCTGGAATGGACTGTTGGCGGTGACGTTATCAGTGAAAATATAAATTTCAGCGTTGAACGTTTGGATATCGAATCATATATTGACGCGTCCCGTGGCCAGGACGTATACATTGACCCCGACGAATTATCTGTGTCGTCACGTACCGGTATTGAAACAGGCACATTAATTGCGTCAAATGTCACCATGCGCGACCAAACGTCCGACGCATTAAATAATGGCGAAACAGGTTTGGTGATTTTGGACATTCGCCCCGCTGGGACATCTGTGTTGCCCGATGTTTTGTTGGACACAATCAGCAATGACGGATTTAAAATTCTGGACGACCCGTCGGATTCGGGCGATAAAACGGTAAATTGTCGTGATATCATTGCCGAAATGGATAATCACACGCGGTACAACGCGCGTTCTTTGGCACAGTATTTGGTGTGCCAATATGTGTTTTGGCAACGGTTGGAACAACGCATAGATATAAAACAATGTTTGTTGGACGGGCGCAGTGACTGTAAATAAAATGAAATTTTTTTCAAATTCTGAACGTGGCGCCAGCATGTTGGAAGTTTTGCTGGCCATGGCGATTGTTGCCATGGCAACCCCGTTTTTATACAGTCAAATTGCAGATACCAATGATACATTGCGCGATATGGCTGTCGCGAATGAAATTACAGATTTGCGCGACCCGGTGTTGAATTTTGTCCGTTTGAATCAGGGCGATTGGCCGGCCACTGCGCAGATAAAATTATCAGACGACGAATTGAATGAAATATCCGAAATGCCAACCGCCGGATTCATAGATAAATATACAGTGCGTGGTGCTACTATGACGGACGTATATTTGGCATTTGATATTGATGACACAGAATTGCGCACCAATCAAATCGCGCGCCACATTGGTGCGGACGCGGCCGTTGTTGGTGCGGACGGCATTGCATACGGGCGTGCATGGGCGGTGGCGGCGCCTGATTTTAAACCCGGTGATTTGATATACAGAATATCGCGCGACATATCGGGCCAGGATAAAACCCAATACCTGCACAGAACTGAAACAGGCGAAGAAAACCTGAACATGATGCTGCGTGATTTGAATATGAACAATAATCGCGTGTATGATGTTGGTGGCGTGTTGGCGGATTCCGCCGAAATACGTGGTGCGGCCGCCCAGTTTGTTGACACGCCCCGCCTGACGGCGGACACACTGTATTTTTCATCTGGCGCGAATTTGGACGGCGATGTGGCGAATTTTGGTTCTATGCGTGTGACGGGTGATATATCAGGATTTCGTAATATTTACGCCGATACATTAAACGGCCGCACATATACAACCCAGGGTCGAATAATAACCGATCGTGCCACGGTATTAAATTCCGTGAACGTGGGGAATAATTTGGAATTAAAATCGGATTCTGCGCGCACCATCAGTGGATTTACTGGTATCACGGCACACACGGTATTAACATCGTATCTGTCAACCGAAGAAATTATATTCTATGATAATTTCGGCCTGACCGTATCGGGCGAATTGCTGTATTCGACAACTGTTCCAATCAGAATAGGGCGTTGGTCATTCCCGTCATACACGCCGCCCCAGTTTGCTGAATTGCACCTGGACAGGGCAACGGTGCCACCCGCCCCGTCTGCGTCTGAATTTGATGCGATTATGTCATCTGATTGGGAAACGGCCAGACCAGTGGAAATAACGCAATGAAAAAATGGAACAGAATTTTTACAGGTCACAAATCGAATCAGCGTGGCGCAATGCTGGTTGAATTGCTGATGAGTGTTGCGTTGGCCGCAATCATAATGCCGTTTATTTTCCGATATCAGCAAAGCATTGCTGTCCGTGCCGAAAACATCGCAATCACGCGCGACATGTCGGAAATCCAGGACGCATTGGAACGCTATATTTTGGATAACCGCGAATTGTTGCTGAACACAGTCGGCCGTAATATCACGCGTGTTAATATGTCTGATTTGATTGAATACGGATTGAACCCTGATTTATCAGATAATGACGATTATCAATTGCGCGTATTGAAATCAAACGATATCGACGACAGGGCCACTTTACAGGGTGTCATAGTTTTTTCGTCTGATGAAATTAATCCTATGCGCACACGCGAAATTGTGGCAATGGGCGGCGACGAAATGGGTTTTATCGAAGGCAACCGTGCATACGGCACATTCGGTGCATGGCGTGCAGATACTTTGGATATGGGGCTGGACGTGACGGACGGCATTGTTGAAACCACATCGGTCAATCGTGATAATGCGTTGTATTTATATCGCGTGCCAACGGATAATGCATCTGATGCGATGATGTTGTCGGGATTGAACCTGGGCGGGCACGATATAACGAACGCAGCGTTTTTTGACGCGTCATCTGCGGAATTTGGTGAAACATTGACCATGGGCGTTGCGGTTGCGGACGACGTAATTTTTCAAAATCGTACAACATTGGACAATTTGCTGAACGTGGCCAGTGCAACTGTATCGGGCATTTTATCATCAGATTCCAGAACGATGGAGGTTGCGCGTAATTTCTCTCTGGCGGATACAGGAAAATTCACCAGTTTAACAACAGGTGACCTGTATGTATCAAATATGACATTGGGGGGATTATCAATCAATTCGGATTTGGACGGCCCAGCATTGTTGAATGTGAATCGATCTGTTGATATGACGGGCGGCACAATTGACGCAATGTTCGTGACGGTTGGATTTGCAGGGTCAATAACACCACGCCTGGTTGTGTACGACAGAATCGAAGATTCCAATAACCCCGCATATTTTTGGGACCTGAATGCATCAGTTGCCAACATGTTCGACATTACTTTGCAAAATTTAACCGATTTGGCCCAGTTGGCGGTTGCCTATGAAAACGCGTCCAACACAGAATCAGGCAAAATATTCGGCGCGGTTGCCGCAAACAATAACGCCACAGTGTCTGATTACATGAACGCCATATCGGAAATCCAGGCGCGCGTGCGCGCAAAATATCGGTTGTTGAATTTGGAATAATTTGTGGTATAAAACATCATATGAAAACAGTATGTGATTTTTGCAAAACAGAATATTCATTGGACGCGATTCCGACCGGACCGGTGAAATGCGCAGTGTGTGGTCATACCTGGGTTGTGCCACGTCCCCAGCGTCGTAATTCAATATTGGTATTCATTGCGGCACTGTGCGCGTTAATGGCGGCGTGTGTGTTTGCGGTGGCGGTTATGTACAAACACAGGGTGACGGAAATTCAAACCCACCCGTTAATTGCGGAAATTGGCGATATAACAACGGACGTTGACGACAGCGGTACAATGCACTTTGTGGTCAGTGGCCGCGTGGTTAATCGTTCAGACCAGATTTATGGTGTGCCCGGACTGGTTGTGATTTCATATGACGCAAATGGTGCGGTTATCGATAAACAGCGATTTTTACCGCCGGCAACTTTGTTGGACGCGGGCGACAATGCTGGATTTATGCACACTTTGTCCGTGCCGGTCGACAATGTTGAAAAAATAGCCGTCGAATTGGAAACCCAGGGGGACTGATATGAAACGCATATTTACTGCTGTGATTTGTGGCGTTATGTTTATTGCCGGCGCATATGCAGCCGACGCCCCAACCCAGGGTGGCGGTGGTGACGCGCCCGCCCCACAACCACGCATCAGCATTTTTTCCACCAGCACCGATTGGCAGGCATTAACCGGCCTGCGTTATTCGGAATATCGTGGCGAATTCATTCCATCATCTGGAATTGTCGGACGTGGATTGGTGCTGTATTATCTGGACGGATTTCCATGTTATGGCCTGGGCGAAGGGGTCCGTGTCTGGATTGGCCCCAATAATAAACACGAAGGCGAACTGCGCCTGGCGTGCATATACGCCCCAACCGAAATAAAATTTACATGGCGCAACGCCGCCCGTGACGCAGACCAGGCACAAAGTACCGGCATTTTAACATGCCCGGTTGAATCGTCTGGCCGTGAATTAACCATAGATTTATCCGATTGTGAAAAGGGCCCCGATTGGGACGAATACAAATAATGACAGATACACGCCATTTTGTTGTTTCTGATGAATTCGCGTCTGTGCGTCTGGATAAATTTTTGGTCGCGCAAATTCCTGAATTGACCCGCAGTGAAATCCAACGTTGCACAGTCACACTGAATGACGCGCCGGCCAAATTTGGCGCACGTTTGCGGGTTGGGGATAAAATTGCCGTGACAATACCCGAACAAAAAACTTTTGTGGCGGCGGCCAATATCGCGTCCGATTTTGATCTGGATATTTTATTCGAAGACGATGATATAATCGTCATCAACAAACCGCGTGGCGTGGTTATGTACCCATCGGCCGGCAATAATACGGGCACACTGGTGCAAAACATATTGGCGCATACGCATTTGTCTGCGCTGGGGGGCGACGTGCGCCCAGGGGTTGTTCATCGCCTGGACAGGGATACCAGTGGCGTTATGGTGTTCGCCAAATCGGACGCAGCATTTCGCGGATTGGTAAAAATATTTTCTGCGCACGATTTGACCAGAAAATATATCGCGTTTGTTTGGGGCGTGCCGAATTGGGACGGTGCGGACATTACAGGGAACATTGCGCGTTCATCACGCAATCGCCAAAAAATGAGCATGGTGAAATCAGGTGGCAAACCTGCGCACACAATTGTAAACGTGGCGGACGTTTGGCCGCGCGCGGGCGTGTCGGAATTTCGCTGTACATTAATGACTGGGCGCACCCATCAAATTCGTGTGCATTTATCGGCGCATGGATTTCCAGTTTTGTGCGACCCGCTGTATGGTCGTGCGTCAAATCGCATGGCGTCTGTGCGCGACGGGGAATTATTGGAATTTTTAAAAACACACAACGGACAAATGCTGCACGCGGAAATTTTGGATTTCACGCACCCTGTGACGGGCGAAAAACTGCATTTCAAAGCGCACATGCCGCCCGACATGGCCGAATTAAAATCGATATTGGACGATATTGGATAATCGGGGTATTTCGCCCCGAATTTTTTTATTAAATTTCTGTATTTAAATGTATTTTTCCTTTGTCAGATTGTGATTTTATGTTATACTTAATCAATAAGTATGGAGTGAGTCGAATGAACTTTCTGAAAAAAACGCTTGGTTTTCTGGCTGTTTGCAGTATTGTGCCCGCGGCATATGCATTGACTGCGCGTCCCAGTGTTATAAACACGGTGACAACCGCGTCGCGTCGACTGCCAACAATGACGGCTTATTTAACGAGTTCTGGCACAACAACCGGTTCAACGTCGAACCTGTTGGATAACGCCGAATGTATCGATGCATACACATCGTGCCTGCATGGCGCGGACGTTTGTGGCCCTAATTTCGAGGAATGCACCACAGACGTTTTATTCCACGGTCAAATGCCAAAATGTTTAAGCACGCTGGCCCAGTGTTCTGCATCTGGTATTAATGCGTTGTTTGGAACATCAAACACAACGGCGTTGGGAAATGTTGCCGCGCGTAATTCGTATGACGAAATCACCGACTATGTATATCCAACCGACGGCAGTGTTTTGGGGCAAATGATTGCCGGTGCCGCAATTTCGAATATGTACAGCACATCTGACTGTGTGCGTCGCTATACAACATGTTTGCAGCGCGACAATGTTTGCGGTGCGGATTTCGAATTGTGCACAACAAACACAGAATTCAGAAAACAGAAAGTATATTGCGATTCCACCCTGGCACGTTGCCAGTCCGATGGCAAAATCGAATTGTTTGGGTCAACAAATACAACGGTTAACCCCGCCGCCGACAGCCGTGTTGGCGTCATGATTGCCGAGGGCGCAGCCCTGGCCGCGGTTAACGCTGTGTCCACCTGCTACAAGGTTGCAGACCAATGTATCCTGAACGCATGTGCCCAAAACCCATATAAATGTTACGAGGACGCAACCGTCAGCACAATCAACCTGGTTGATGCGATTAATTCCGGTTCTGCGGTTGACGCGGCAACAACTGAAATCACGGTTGACACCAATTCCAGTTCTGCTGTGCAATCGTACATCAGAAATGCGTGCCTGGACACAATCGGTTCGAATAAATATTGCTATGCGACGTTCTTGGGCAATGGCGTAATGCCAACCGCTTCGCAATTAAGTGACGCCGATAACCAAGAAGACACTTTTGCCGAGGCATATTCCGCCCGCATGAATTCTTCTATGAAGGCGCGTATCACCGAATTAATCCAGGATTTTGACACCGATGCCAAATCCAACTGCGCCAACACCATTCAGTCATGCGCAATGCGTGTTTGCGGTGGTGGTTCGGGGGCTGCGTGCTATTCCCAGGTGTTTGGTGCCACGGATAAAACAATTAATAATTCTGTGTCATACAATGAAATCAAAACCGGGTGCCAGGATATTGTGAATACCGACCCATATTGCAAATATGCGGCCGCAAATCCGAACGATGTCGGTGGTTATACATACACATATATTAATAATAACGCATTTGACACACTGTTCCCGGAATACAGTTCCAGCAGTGGCGACCCAATTGGTGTAATTGCGGCATTGAATGCGTCTTTGGCCACCAGTTACAGTGACGCGGCCATCGCGCAAATGCGCACCCAGTGCGAATCTGTGGCGAAAAGTTGCGTACGTTCCATGTGCGGTGAAGATTTCATGAATTGCTATCGCAACCGTACAGACGTGTATTCGTCATTGACCAACACGGGTTCATCATCGTTCGACAACAGCATGAACAAAGTCGGCGGTGTATTGGATTACACAGTTGTGTTGGGATTGTGCCTGGATACAGTTAAAAACGCCGACGTATGCCAGGAACACTTGGCGATTGAACAAAACAAATTGAAAATCGCGAATAATTCCACATCGTCCTGGGGCGCGGGCACAAACAGTGTTCGCCAGGGCTGGATAGACGCCGGTGCCGCGACCAACATTACTGAAAACCAGGTCCAGGCAACCGACGATAACGGCAATCTGCTGTGCACAGCCAGCGACGGCAGCCAGGGCGTATGCTATTCAGTGGACGCCAGTGGCCGTGTGTACGACACGCCGGTATATATGTCATATTCGACATATGTCCAGAACCAGGCAGCGTCGACCCTGTTCCGTGATTTGATATACGATTTGGAAAAAGAAGCCCAGGCAATCTATAACAGCAAATTAACCCAGGAACAAAATATGTGCCTGGCTGCGAACAGTGGCGGTATCATGGCGTCTGGTGATACTGGGGGTACATATATGTGGGTGAAATTGCGCGGCAAAAACGTTCCAAACGATTATACAATAATGGGATTGGGTCGTAATGATTTCGCCGCCAGCAACGAATTGTATGGTTCGTTCTGCAGCGTGCAAGTTCGCCTGCAATCCGATGATGCGGATATCCAGAATGTCATGAACGGTGCAGATTGGGCAACCACATACTTTGCGGTTGGCGACGCATTCACCTGCGGCAGCTGGATACCGTCTAATGTATTGGAGGATTTGGCCAATCAACATGCTGCCGATGAAACAGCGGGCATGGAGGAACGTCAGCTCACAACAGCACGCTGGCTGACAGCGCTGGGCGCATTGGGCAGTGGTGTTGGCGGCGCATTCTTGGGCAATGGTATACAAAAGGGCACTATCCTGGGTGGCCTGACAGGCAACAAGAAAGACACCAAAAACAGCCGCACGTTGGCCGTGAATCGTATCGAAAGTACAAAAAGTTTGATGAACACGGGCGATTATCAGCAGGCGCAGACCTATATGACATCGGCGGCCTCTTCGGCCAAGGAATTGGGCGTGCCTGACGGTATTATTACCGCTGCTTCTGATGCTGTCACGGAATGGGCAAACGCATATCGTGCATATGAAAGCGAGACGAATACCACGAGGAAAAATGAAAAATACAACCAGGCCGAGTCCTTAAGAAACACCGCTGTTAATCGGTTGAATTCGTTGAAAACCGAATGCGAAAACTCGTCCGATTCCAACGATGGTGACACATGGTGGAGCCGCAGTGGTGGCGCATTGGTTGGCAGTGTGGTGACTGCTGCGGCCGGGGGCGTCCTGGTGAACAGAGCCACGCGCGATATTCAAAAGGCAAACCTGAGCAAAGCCGAACAAGAGGCCTATGACAAATTTATGAATGATGTTGGTAATCACATCAAATGCTATATCGGCCTGGATGCAGCCGGCCAATATGGCGACATCATAAGCGTCAGCATGGAATAAAAAACGGGGCCCCGCCCCGTTTTTTATTAGAGTGTAGAGTGTAGATAATACCCACCGCCACACCGGGCCCCGCGCGACGTGTCGCGTGGGTGGCTAGGCCAGGGTGGTCAGAGAGTTCAAAAAAAACGCACTTAGTCCTTATACTCTGTCATTCCCGCGCCCGGAGTCCCACACAATAAACATTCTGTCATTCCCGCGCAGGCGGGAATAGGGCTTGGGTTGTTATAAGTTATTTAATTGGG
>CALXXY010000011.1 GCA_944392815.1 uncultured Alphaproteobacteria bacterium
CTCGTACACGCCGGCCGATGTTTGTGCCATGCAGTGCGCGTCCACCTGTGCGTCCGCCGTCCGGAACTCTGCGGCCTTTCGGTCTGCGATGTTCGGTTCACTTTCTGACTAATGGGGGCGACGATGAAACGAATCATTTTTGTGATATTGGCAATTGCGCCGGTGTGCGCAATTGCCGCCGAACCGTCCACTTCATGCCCGTCGGGCTATACTGCGGTGGTCGAGGAATATATGGATATCGCCAGCAGTTCATGCCCATCGGGCCATACGTCCGCCGGCACAGCGACAAGTTGTATCGCGTCCAACCCCGGCGGGTCATGTATTATGTACGCCCCGGTGGGTGTATCATATACAGACAGCACCGGTACGTATGAATTTGAACAGGCGTGTGCCATGGAATAAACCACCCCGCCCTAGCCACCCACGCGACACGTCGCGCGGGGTCCGGTGTTGGGGCACCCCTCCGTAGAGGGGAACTTTGCCCCGCGACAGAACGAATACCAAGTTCCCCTCTACGGAGGGGTGGCGCGAAGCGCCGGGGTGGTCAGAGAGCAAAAAAAACACCCTTACTCCCCATTGTCATCGCGAGCACAGCGTGGCGATCCAGTAAATTAAAAAAGTACTGCGGGCATATCGCCCGCAGACATTATCTACACTCTATACTCTTCACTCTTCACTCTATTATTCCCGCGCACACGCGGGAATAATAAAAAACGGGGCGATGCCCCGTTTTTTATTCTTCAACTGGTTTTTCCTCGGATTTTTCTTCTGACTTTTCTGTCTCGGCCACTGGGGCTTCGGCGACAGGTTCTTCTTCGTCAACCTTTTTGGTGCCGAATGTCAGAACTTTGCCCGCAACCAACGCGTCAATTTCGTCCTGAGTTTGTGCGACATAGATTTTAACCGGCACAATCACATCAGGGTGCAACGCGATTTTTGTATCAAACACACCAACTGATTTAATTGGCGCGCCCAACAAAACCTGGGCTGATTCAACGGCAACATTGGCGACTTCCTTTAACATGCGCGCAACATCGCGTGTGGACACAGACCCATACAATTGGCCCGTATCACCGGCCTG
Source organism: uncultured Alphaproteobacteria bacterium (assembly GCA_944392815.1). Taxonomy (GTDB): domain Bacteria; phylum Pseudomonadota; class Alphaproteobacteria; order Rs-D84; family Rs-D84; genus Enterousia. The sequence continues at coordinate 1,082 of CALXXY010000011.1, forward strand.
GCGAATCATGTACAGTTTCGCGTTCTTTACCGCATCAACATTGGATTCAGCAGATTTACGTGCCGCTTCCTGGCGTGCCTGTAATTCGGCCTTTTTGGCCTCGAACAAAGCGACGTTTTCGCGGGACCAGCGCATGGCTTTGCCCAACGGCAACAAATAATTGCGCGCGAAACCGGTCTTAACCTCTACTGTATCGCCGATATTACCCAGTTTGGTAATTTTTTCCGTTAAAATAACTTTCATTTTATCTGTCCTTTATTTCAAGTTAGGGTTAACCACCCAAATATTCCCAGTAATTCAATATTACCCCAGGTTATTGCGAACAAATGGCAACAACCCCAAATGACGTGCGCGTTTAATGGCGGTTGCCAATTGACGCTGATCTTTCTGGGATACACCGCTGATACGCGACGGAACGATTTTGCCACGTTCAGTGATATAATGTGACAAAGTTTTAATATCTTTGTAATCAATAACCTTGCCCTTTAATGGGTTAGATTTTTTACGATAAATTGCTGCACGAACTGCCATTATTCTACCTCCTCGGTATTCTTTTTCATCATGATTGACGGCGTGGTTGACAATGCAGAAACACGAACATTCAGGAAACGAATGACGTCTTCGTCAATACGTGCGCGACGTTCGAATTCAGCCAATTTGTCACCCGGCAATTCAACATTCAGCATGACATAATGTGCCTTGCGATTTTTACGAATGATATACGCCAAATTTTTCAAACCCCAGAATTCTGTGGATTTAACATCACCACCCAATTCTTTGATGATATCTGCGTATTTTGCCGCTTTTTCTTTGACCTGCGGTTCGGTCAAATCCTGGCGGAAAACCAGGACGCTTTCATAGTAAGCCATATTATATTTTCCTTTGGTTTATACAGCCGACGACACCACGTCATCAGCAGGAATCCCACACATTATGCAGAAAATTCCAATAAAATCAAGTAAAAATATAAATGTACTTTTTATTACAATCCCTATTGACTTAAATCTGGAATTTTTACTAATATCATTATAAAGATATATAAAAGAAGAGAGATTTATGACACATCAATTTCACCGTGCATTAAATCGTATGGCGTTTTTCACCGCTTTGTTGGTTGCGGGATTGATTTTGTTTTATGACGCATTTCTGCGTGTGGCATCGGCAAATATTTTTCTGAATGGCATTATTATCGGCACAACGATATTCGGCATTGGGTTATGCTTTGTGGAAATGTTCAAATTATTGCCGGAATATAAATGGGCACGCGCATATTTTGCGGGCAAAAAAAATGCCCCCCTGCCCCCGCGTCTGTTGCGTCCAATTGCGTTGATATTGCGCGCACGCCCGGTACGCATATCGGCCACCACATTGAACGGCATGCTGGACATGATTTTAACCCGATTCGAAGATTCCCGTGAATCCACCCGCTATATAACAAACACATTGGTATTTTTGGGATTACTGGGCACATTTTGGGGATTGATTTTAACGGTCGGCGGATTTGCGGATTTAATTGGCAATTTGAATTTTGCCGATGAATCAGTTCTGCAAAACATGCAGGCCGGCCTGACACGCCCGCTGTCTGGCATGGCAACGGCATTCACCAGTTCGCTTATGGGTCTGGCGGGCAGTTTGGCCGTCGGATTCCTGGGGCTGCAGGTTCAATTGGCACAAAACGCCATTTTTCGCGAGGTCGAAGATTACCTGTCCGCCCACACCAGCGTCGCAACAACAGACACAGTTTCAACTGTATTGCCCCAGATAAATGAAAATCTGACCGCAATCAGACAAACATTTACCGAATAAACCAAACGAAAGAGAGAGAAAACCATGTTAAACATCAGATTTCGGGAAAAAACAAATACCTGGCCGGCGTTCGTGGATTTATTTTCGAACCTGGTGATTATACTTATCTTTTTACTGATAGTATTTGTGTTTTTATGGACAACCACCAGCGTATTTAACCGCGACAGCGGCGCAAAAACTGTGGCCGATTTGAAAAAAACAAACGCCGAACAGGCCGAACGCATTGTTCAAATGACCGCAGACGAAGAAGAAGCCAAACGCCTGTTGGTGCTGGCGCGCGCCGAATTGGAAAATCTGTCCGCAAACAATGACGCGCTGTCAAACGAATTGACTCAGGTCGACGCCAGCATGGACGAATTAATCGCCGATTACGAGGCACGCGTTGCCGAACTGCAGGCCCAGGGCACTGATTTACAGGCCCAGGTTGCGACCCTGACCACACAACTGAACCAGGCAACACTGGATAAACAGCGCACAGCCGAACTGGAACAGGAACGTCGTGCATTACAGGAACAAATGGCCGCCCAACGCGCGGATTTGGCCGAACAATTGAATAAATTACAGGCCGCCCTGGACGCCGCCGAAGAAGCGTCCCATCAAAAGGATATTCAATACGTTGAAATGTCCACCCGCCTGAACAAGGCTTTGGCTGACAAAGTTGCTGAATTAAACGATGTTGCGCAATATCAATCTGTGTTTTACAAAGCGATAAAAGACGCACTGGGCGACGACAGTTTTATCGAAACTCAGGGCGACAGATTCATTATTTCCAGCGACATTTTATTCGGCAGTGGTTCATATACCATTTCGCCCGAGGGTAAAAATCAACTGCGTCTGATTGCGAATGTCATTAAAAATCTGGAAAACAAAATCCCAACCAATATCGATTGGATTATTCGCGTCGATGGCCACACAGATCGCAAACAGGTCATTGCCGGCACACGTGGGTATTCCAACAATATGGAACTGTCATTATTGCGTGCAAACGCGGTTGTAAATGAATTGGTGGCCGATGGCGTATCGCGTCGTCGCCTGGTCCCCAGTGGCTTTGGCGATTTGCACCCGGTCGTACTGGGCACAGACGCACAAAGTTTGCAACAAAACCGCCGCATAGAATTACAATTAACCAACAGATAAAAACCAAAAATCCCCACACATGTGGGGATTTCATATATAATAAAAAATCCGCCGTTGGCGGATTTTTTACACGATTATAATTTTTCGACATAATCGACGTCGATTTCTGTTTTGAACAGGCCGGCGTCAACCTCGCCATACAGTTTAACTTTATCAGATGGGGTCACTGTCTGGCCGCGCCAATCGTCATCATCAATTTCGACGGTCACCGAATCAGTTGCATCTTCGAACAAATATTTTTCACCGCCCATACGCTGTACAATATGTCCCTGGACAATCACAGGCACATCATCGCGCATTTCTTTGACCTGTTTAACGGTGGAAATAACCTCTTCCCCGCCGACGAAACCACCACGAGGCATCTGTCCCTGTGGCATATCTGATTTAAAACCAGCCAATGCCGCGCCCGATGTCATGGCAACCACAGCCGCCATAGTGAAAATTTTTTTCATTTATCACCCCTTTTGTTCATTTACGTATAATAAATATCTCATTTATTTTTCAAAATGTCCAGGGGAATTTATTACAAAAAATCCCGCATAACGCGGGATTTTTTATTACATTACAATATCTTCACAAACCTCTTCGGACGTTTCAGTTGTACAACTTGTATTTCTGTTGTTGTGGAACCAACTGCTGCTGCCCGTTGTTTTGCAATTCTGGGTGACAGTTTGTGTACAGATATGACATGTTCTGGTATCGCGGCTGAATATAGCACGCACAGTTTTGGTCATACCGCCACCATTCAAACTGGACCCGCCCAGATAGCCGCTGTTTGTAAACGTCACGCCATCTGCCTGCAGTACCCCAGCGCCGCCCTTGGCCAAATCTTCGGTCGTCAAACCAGAACCAACGTCATAACTGATTGAATATGGCGGGGTCAACGGTGTTGACGCTTCTACATTGCCGCCGCCCGAACCGCCGTTCTCAGCGATTTTCTGACACATATACTGTGCCAAATCGGCGGACGCATCACGTGTGGCCTCGGCAATGGCTGTATTTAATTTATTGTTATAATTATCCTGTGCCTGGCGCAGTGCCGATGCCGCAATCTGCATTTTTACCTGATTCAACAGGTTCGGGAAACGCCCACTGGTCATGTCGCCTTCGTTCCCGGTGATTTGCGACAAATCACGCCCATTAATGCAGTACTGAATTTCCGGATCACTTTCGATTAAATCGATGGTGCGGTTAATAGTCCCGGCGATATTGTTCAATTCTTCTTCTATCGCGGAAATAATACCCTCGGAATTTTCAACATTGGCATTACGTTCACGTATTTTGGTTATATAATCGCCAACGCCAATATCACCCGGCCCCAGTTTAACTGTGCCGCCTTCGCCATCACCGACAGTTTCGCCGTCCATATCGCCCATGACGATACTGCCGAACGAAATCATACCAGTCACACGATATGTTGTGCCGTCTTTTTGGCTGCGCAAAGAACCGGTCCCAATCGTATCATCAGACGCGAAACGATTACAATCAGTTGTACTGCCGCAAATTTCAGCCATTTTTTGGTCGACCAAATTCTGGCATTGATCCATCATAGAATTGTCGATATTCAAATACAATCCCATCAGCATATCGTCCAAATCGTCCATAGAAAATCCTGGATTATTCGCCTTGCACACGACCAGCGAATCAATCGGACAGATATCGTGGATGTAATCGTAATCCATACCGATACAGTTTTCGAAATTCGGCCCACAGCGTGTATCCGCGGTAAAGCAATCTTTGACCTCTTGGGTACAGGCATCGACACGCATTGCCGCCAATTTATCTTCTACATATCCCCAAATCAGTGGTTCCATACGTTCGCACGGGTCAATTTCAACCTTGCAGAAACTGCGCGCCATTTCCGGCCGTGACAAACATGCGTCCATTGTTGCGACGCCTTTGCCCGCGATATCGTCGCGACACGCGGTTTGAATGCACTCGGAAATGCTGGTCAAACATGACTGACGGAATTTAGATTCCGCCTGGCTTTCCGCGACCTTTATCGTCGGTGCAGATTCACGCAGGAAATTCGGCCACACCTGGTCACGCACGGCCACGCATTGATCCAAAACATTTTCGCAAATTGGTCGTTTGGCACTTAACATTTCCATGGTCGACGCAGTTATATCATACGTATCAACCGTATCCACAGTTGTGCCGGCCGTGCTGACCGCGGCATTATTTTGCATATTTTCCATGGCAATGGTTGCAACGCAGTTTTCCCAGTTTTCGCCACACGCATCCGCTGTCTGCATGCACTTTTTAAATTCAACCATACATTGCCCCAGGTCGTATTTATTCGCGCTTTCGAAACTTTCCTGCAACGCATTACGCACCGCAGATTCCGCCGACGCCAATTCATTTTCGGCCTTGGCACGTTGCTGGGCCAACGAATTTTTATACCCCAAACAATCAGACGTTATTTGCCGCGAATACAATTGTTGCAAAAACGCAATATCCCCAGAACATGATTCAGGCACCTGGTTCACGCACAACTGATTGGCGGCATCATATAATTCCCGCCCCACCATATCGGCAATATTGGCACCCGTCGACGTTCCCCACAAATCATCATCTGAATCATCAATCGACGTATTCCACAGTGACAACAAATCGGCACGCTTTTTTTCTTTTTCTTCGGCCTCGCTTATCTCGCCCTCGTCCAGGATATTGCCATCTTCGTCATAACGACGTTCCCCGGTAAAAATAATATCGGCATCAGCACCCGCCTTGACACGTTCGACTTCTTCGGTGTTCAGGCGATTGGCCTCGTCCAAAATGTCCTGGATAGCGGCTAATTCGTCGTTATATCCAACTATATCATCGCTGCAATTGCATGCGCCACCACTGGCGTTATCAGTTATACAAAACTGATCCATACAGCCAAAATACGCGTCATAGCACGCCTGGTCATACAGACCGGTCGCCTCTATCTTGGTTCGAACGGTTGTGCCCTGTTGTATGGCAGATTGTGTCCCCGACCGGGCCACAGCCAACGCCGCGCCCCCCGCGCACAACGCAACCACAGAAATCACAGCACACGATACAGTTTTTATTTTCATGACTTCTCTCTCTGACCTGTATGACTATGCGTCACATATTAATATCTTCGCAACTTTCAATTTCCTGACAGAACTCTTGTTCACCGCCAGCACTGCGTCCCGCGAAATATCCACCGACACCGCCAACAACTGCACCGATTGCGGTTCCCCACCCGGGCGATACCATCGTACCGGCCGAAGCCCCCGCCGCCAATCCACCGGCCGCGGCCTGCAGACCCGCTGCGCCTTTGGACTGACCACCTGTTTCGCATACCTGCTGCATACGGCACACATGGCAATTACGCAACGCAGGTTCCCACGATACACTGCGGATATAACTGTAATTTTTGCTGGATTCGTCCGGTGTTTCAACCTTGTACGTATTATAGCAGTTTTGTTCGGCTGCCTCTAAATCCTGTTGGCGTGACAATTCGGCAATTTTCGTTTCCAATTCACGCATAGAACGATTTTCCGCATTAATTTGCGCAATCATTTTCGCACTGTTAAACACGCTGTCACCCAAACTGTTGCGGTCAGACGGTTTTTGACTGTCCTGACACGCGGCCACAGTTTTATCCTGCTCGAACTGTTCGAAAAATTCGTCCACGGCGGCCTCGGTATTGGCGCGAACACTTTCACGCAACGTCGCCAATTCTTCCTGGGTTTCTGGAACCTCGACCAGTGACGCAATCTGGGTATCTGTCGGCAAACAGGACATATCCGTTCCGCACACAGCCCCCAATTGTTCGCTGAAATAATTCAAACAGCCCTGCAACATTTGATAATCCATCTGCAACATAGCGGCCTGGACAATAATATCAAATTGCGTTTCATTTTTGCATGACGGGAACATATCCTGGGGACACATTTCGGCAATTTCCAGCGCACTTTTGCCCACGCATTCAGGCGCAGTGAAATTTTCGCCACATCTGTCACGCAAACATGCGTCCACATCGTTTTGACAGAACTGCGTCCGCAAATATCCCAATTTGTCATTTACAACAGTTTTAATCCCCGGAATCATTTCTTCGCATTCGTCAATAACCGGGCAAATTCCCGCTGCGACATTAACATCAGTCAAACACGCAGAATTCGTTTCTGTGGAACAGCTGTCCTCCAGACACAATTGAATTCGCGCCAAACATGTTCCACGCGCATTACGATCTGCATACTTTGCGGCATCGGCCAAAATGCTTACGGCTTCGTCCTGCCAATCCTGTAATACGTATTCACGCACAGCCATACACTGATCCAAAACATTTTCGCATGCATTGGCACGACGCTGCAGCAAATCCGCATCCAAACAGTTTTCAAAATTCACACCACAACCGCCCTTGTCCGCGATACAGGACCGATACGCCAACAAACATTCACCACGGTTATATTTGTTTGTCGTATCCAGCATTTCCAAACGCGCCTGGCGAACCGCGGCCTCGGCCGTGCGCTTGTTGGATTCAGCAATACGTTTTTGGTCATTCAAATATGATTCAAATGTTTTACAATCCTGGACAATCATGCGCGAATACAGCATTTCTTCCATTTCGGCATCATCGCCACACGCATCCAATCTGCTGGCGCAATATTCAGACGCCATCGCATACAAATTGTCACCAATATCATAATCAGTACCCAAACTGACATCGTCATCGGTACCACTGCTTATCCAGTCGGCAAAATTTATCCCCGACACACGGGAACTTTTTTGTGCGGCCTCGCTTTCACCGAACACCAAACGTGCCTGGGCACCCATTTGTTCACGTTCGACACCCTCGGTATACAGTAAATCCGCCTCTTCCTGAATTTCTTGAATTTCCTGAATCAAAGATTTCGATTGATTTATATTTGATGAACATGCGCAACGACTGCCCTCGGATTCGTCCAGCAAACAAAATTCGTCCATACACGCACGATACGCATCACGACACGATTCACTGTTCGCCACAGGCGTTGCACTTACCGTTGGGGTGGTATTGGTCGCACCGCCGCTGACCGATGGGGTTGTGTTCGTTGAACCCGTTGTTGTATTTGTTGTTGTGGTATTTGTGACGGCACCAACACTGTCCGACAGCGTCGGCATAAACGTCCCGGCCGTTGTTGTACCGGTATTTGATAAATCAACCGACATGTTTGGCGCACGTGCCCCCGCCTGGGCCATGCGGCTGACCCCCACGCGCACCGCCGCAGAATCCGCGCGTGTCGCGGCATTTGCAATCCCAGGCAACACACATAACAATGTGAAAACAGGTAATAATTTCATCATTCCCACCCCATACATAATTTATAGTAATTTTATCAAAAGCACCGCCCATGTGCAAGCACATAAAAACAACTTGCATTTATTTTTGCAAAATAATATCATATATGCCGAAAAAAATTTCAGTAAATACATAGGATAACTTATGGCAAAAGATGATGTAATTGTATTCAACGGCACGGTAGAGGATAAATTACCCAACACCATGTTCCGCGTACGTTTGGAAAACGGGCACGAAATTTTGGCAACCGTTTGCGGCAAAATGCGCAAGGCACGCATCTGGGTCAACGTTGGTGAACACGTTCGTGTTGAAATGACCCCATACGATTTGGACAAGGGCCGCATAACATTTGTCGAACGTAATCGTCCCGCATCGGACAACACTGAAAACAAATAAAACAGACATGACCGCAAAATGCGGTCATTTTTGTTGCCTGTGTGAATAATTATTACTTTTCAATAAAATATATTTTTGTTATCATTTATATACATATTATACACAACGGGAATGAAAAGGTTTTTATTCTTTGTCATGGCGTGTTGCATCAGCATCGCGAATGCTGGTGCTGCTGTTCGTGGAACAAACTCGGTTGACCGCGCCCAATCCGCCGCGACATCGAACACAAATTCCCAAACGGTAATCGCGCGCACAACAACGCGCACACCCGCGGCCGTATCCACAACACGCACAGCCACCGCCCGTGGCGGCGCAACAAATACGGTATCCCGCGCGTCATCAACCGCACGCGGCGCAACCACGTCCCAAACGGTCGCCCGCACCGCAACCAATCCACGCAGCGCGAACGCCACCCAAACCACCGCCCGCAGCGCGCGCACCAACACCGTCGTACGCAGCGCCACCCCCCAGCAATCACGCGGCACCTCAACCGCGGCCCGCAGCGCACGCGCCGCACGCGCAACAACTGTGGCGCCGTCCAGTGTCACGAACACATTCGGCACAGAATACAATGTTTGTCGTGACGCATATTTCACATGCATGGATCAATTCTGTGCGACCGCCAACGACAGTTATCGCCGTTGCGTCTGTTCGTCCAGATTGACAGATATCCAGGAACGCGAACGCGCCCTGTCCCAGGCGGCCGGACAATTACAGGATTTTCACGATTTAAACATAGAAGTTATTCCCAAAACCGCGGCCGAGGTTAACGCCATGCTGTCCGCCAGCGAAGGCGAACTGGCCATTACCGAGGACGATTCGGAATCATCGCAACAACTGGCCGGCATACGCGAGGTTTTAAACACATCTAAATCCCAGGCACTGTCAACACTGGGCACATTGGACATTGCGGGCGACATAAATCAAATTTGGGCAACAACGGATTTGGCGTCTGGCCAAAACATTGCGAATTTAACCGGTGAATCATTATACAACGCTGTACACGCCCAATGCGTGGATTTGGTCAGCGAACAATGCGCCAACCAATCAACACTGAACATGGTTGTATCCGCATACGGCATGTACATAGAAAACGATTGTTCTGCATTGCTGAACGCATTGGACACCCAATTGGTCCAGGCCAACAGCACAATTCGCGACACAGAACGCGAAATGAACATGGCGCGCCTGGAAAATTATAACGCCCATAATTCCACCGCCATCAACGAATGTATCGCCCAGGTTCGCACAGACATCACCGCCGACACGGCATGTGGTGCGGATTATGTTCATTGCCTGGACATAACAGGGCGTTATTTAAATCGCGACACAGGCGAACCGATTTATTCCCCAGAATTCTATGAATTGGAACATCAAATATCATTGGACGGCGACGTATTAACCAACGCAACCAACCGTTTAATTGTCGCCGAATTAAACAGCAAACGTATATATGCCGAACGCGGTCTGGAAACATGCCGCGACATCGCGGACGAGGTTTGGGACGAATTCGTCCGCCAGGCCATCGTCGAAATATACCAGGGTCAACAGGAAAAAATCCGCACGGTTAAAAACGAATGCCTGGACGTGGTGAACGCATGTTATGACGAACAAAGCGAATCGTTAAAGGACTTTAGTAATATCAAAGAAGAATTATTATTGGGTTCCCGTCTGGAATTATCCGAAGAATTATGCCAGGAAAAATTATACGCCTGCAGCAACCTGTACGGCGACCCGGACGGCGACGGATTGGATTTATTGCTGTCCGCTATGCGTGATATCACAGACCAAAAAATCGCCGCCAATTGCCAGGAATTGTTGCAGGCCTTTGCCCAGGATACCTGCACCGTCCCCAGCAACGACAGTTTGCATGCATATCCATACGGTTGCCGTGTATACGCACCGGGCGACGCAATATATGCGTCCAAACCATATTGTAATCAATTGCAATGGTCCAACACAGGCGGTGGCCTGGGTGGCGATGATGACGACCCCACCCCCACGGGTCCCGGATATTCATGCCCACCATATAAAAAATACATATCATGCACCACTGGCTATTTCATGGCAACAAAAAATGACGAAGGCACATGGAAATATAACGGCACCCCAACCGTCGGCAATTCATGCCAACCATGTTTACTGCATTATACATGCCCCGGTGGCACAGACAAACCCATTCCACCCGTTGGCACGGAAGAAAACGGTGAAATGGACAAAGATTGCGGTGTGGACTATGCCGGCAGTTTGTATCAGCGCATAGTCAGATACGCAACCCAGGTATGCACCCGCCCATCTGAATACGACCAGATTACCGCGGGCACCATGAACATTCCAGCCAACGTATTACAGGACGTCAACATTGTCATGGATTCGATCAAGGTTGACATGTCCACTGCGCTGTCGGCCGAATGTGAACGATTGGGCGGCATATGGGTTGACACCCAATGGGTGGACGAAGATGAAGATCCAGGTGCCCACGACGTCACAGGCGACAAACAATACAAATATTTCTATGACGAAACGGGGTCAAATACCAAATGGGGATATTGTGCGGAAATAACGGATACTTCCACATCGTCGCCATAGTAAAACTGTGTTTGCCTTGGTATCAAAAATTTGTTAAAATTTGATTAAGCAAGAGAGAAAAATGAAAAAAGCATTCATTGTATCGTTTTTATGTTTATCGTTCGCGCCCGCGGTGGCGGCGTCAATTCCATGGTGGGAACGCCCAACAGTTTGCAAATTGGATCCAACAAAATGCTATACATCTATGGGCATTGGTTATGACACAGAACAATGGGACGCTGATTCCGGTTGTTGGGGCATGAAAATAATTTGTCCCGACGCATTGACCGCCGGCGGCGATGACCCTGTGGCAATGGGGCTGCGTGATATTGAACGCGGCACCGGAATCAAATCGGATTTTGACACAAACGTTTTAAATGGCGATTGTTTCGGCATGCGCAAAACAATGGATAACGGCGCAATGGTAATGTATGGCGACGAATACGTACGCGTATGGTGCGACGCAGGCATATTGGACGGCGACGTTGAATACACTGAATTCGGCGCGTATACATCACCGGAAAATCAGCCCACCTGTTCTGAATTGGCGGACATGGGATTGGTCGCAACATTAAACGGCAAATGCTATGGCAAATATTATGACACCGCAAAATATCACATTCAGTGCGATGGCAATGATATTTTGCCCAGCCGCCTGGTTTTATTAAACGGTGCTGATTATACGACATCATCAAACGCACCGGCCGATAAAAACGCCGCAAACAAATTGTTTGACGCGATGGAATCAAAATCCGCCGAACAGCGTAATATTTATTTTGATTAAAAAATAAATTTTTTATCAAATAAAAAATCCCCCATTCGGGGGATTTTTCTTTACATGCCGATTATCAGAAATCATATCTGAATTTCAACATACCTGTCTGGGACGTGTAATCTTCGTGTAAATCCAATTCATAGTTTACAGAAAATTCCCAGCCCTCGTACATGGCGGTCAACCCGATACCGAATTCACCACCGAACCGCGACAGGCGATCTGCGTCAATCACGTATGACACATTACCCGGTGCGACAACAGTTGACACCACCGCATCAGACAGGAAATCATACGTTGCCGCAGCACTGATTTCCGGACGGAATTTCAAACGTGCCTGCGATTCGATATCGAACGCATATTTCACGCCGGCAACCCCGGTCAGATAATCTGTGTCCACGGCTTTGACTGTACCGATTGCACTTTCGTGTTCGTCCTGGGTGATGTGCAAATAACGTGCACCAACCATCGGTGTCAACCCAGACGCAAAATCATATCCAGTCATGATTTGTCCACCAAACGAATCGACATCGTATTCAGATTCCAACGCAAACGCACCATACAGATTGGATTTTTCTGTATAATTCGACATTGTGTAATTCAATGTGCCGTTCACGAACCATTGTGATGGTTTGTATTGGCCATACACAAACAAACTGCTGGAATCGATTGTTGTATCACGCGAATTCGAATCGACATCAGTATCATTGTACGCATACCCGACACCGATTGTGTATTTACCGTTAATCAGCGCATCTGCACCAACGGAAATACCCATGGTATCACCGGTAAACTTGTCGGAATATTTCGCATGATTGTACAGTCCCTGGGCCCAGATACCATAATCCATATTGGCACTGTCACCACCGCTGCGGCCAACGGCACCACCCGCCATACGACCCGCCGCCAGTGATAACACCTGGTTCTGGACAGACGACGCAACAGATTGCGCCACAGGTGTATCGTCCGGGTTCAGTTTGGCTATTTCCTGTTCGACATACCCAACATTCCCCGCGGCCAACTCCTGTTGCGAACGCAGTGAAATCGCATTCAGTACCGCATTGTTGGAATTTGCCAACCCCGCAACACTTGCAGCGCCCTGGGTGGACAGCCCTGTGTTTTTGGCAATTTCATCAACAGATTTTGTTGTCACAATGAATTCGCCGGCCTCGGTACCGCCCGTGACATTATAAATATCACCAAAATCAACCGTGGTGAAATCAACATCATCTGTGCCAAAGATATTGTACGTACCAACGCCGCCGATGTTCAATTTCAACGTGCTGTCCGACACAGAAATGCTGTCCGCGTCAATTTTGCCATAATTGTCGGAATTCAACAACGACGCAACCAAAGTGCTGCCATCAAACGTGACAGAATTCTGGACGATGGTCGACGTACCAATATCCAGCACGGCACCACCTGATACAGTCAATTTGCCTGTGTCACCAGTAATACCGCCGGTCAGTTTGGTTGTACCACCATTAATGGTCACAGTTCCCAAATTATGAATGTCGTTGGCCTGGCCACCGGCATAGTTATTTGAAAACACATTATCCCCAGACATGGTGATTACGCCCGATTTTTCATTATAAATGGCGCCACCAAATTCACCAGCAACATTGGCCTCGAATGTGGTGTCGTTTAACTTAATCTCTGCAAAATCATTTGCCTGATTACCAACATTCGCAATTGCACCACCCTGCTTGCCGGCCTGATTGCCAGTAAATTCGGATTTATCAATCAAACCAATTTTTCCGGCATTGGTAATTGCACCACCCTGTTGGTTAACATTTTCTGTGATCGCCATATTATTCACGAACCGCACATTGGTCATGGATTCAACCACGCTGCCCAGCGACCCGTTCCAAAACGCGCCACCATTTCCAGAAACATTGCCTTCGAACAACACGGTGTCCAATTTAGTAATCGTATTTTGATTACGCACAGCACCACCGTTGCCACCGATATTATTCATAAACGATGTATTACGTATGGTTCCGATGGTTCCGCCATCACCCTGACTGGTATTATTGATAGCGCCACCATTATAACCCTCGTTTTTCACGAACAATGTATGCGCAATTTCATCAATATTGCCCTTGTTATAAATGGCACCGCCACCGCCAGATGATCCTGTGGCTTTGTTATCGCCAAATGTCATTTGCGATGTACCATTATTGAATACCAATTCGCCTTCGTTCCAAATGGCACCAGCAAAACCCGCCTCGTTCATGGTAAACGATGTATCGGCCCCCAAAGTGGTTGTCCCGGCGTTATACAATGCACCACCCCAGGCATTTCCAGTTTCAGACACCACTTTATTACCTTTGAACGCGCCATTTACAGTCAACGTACCTTCGTTATAAATTGCACCACCCAGTGCGTCCGTTGCATTTGTCGTCACCGAGTTTGTTTCAAAATCGCCATTAACCGTCACCGTGGCATCCTTGTCGCCGTCAACCTTGATAGAAATCGCACCACCGGTTGACGCTTTGCCAACAGCTTGTTCTGTCAGGGCCGTCACCGTATTCGATTTGAATCCGCCATTAATGGTCCCAATTTCCACGGGTGTTTTTGTGCCACCTTTGACATAAATGGCGCCACCATTGGCATATGCGTCACCAGTTGCCGAATTGGATTCAAAATTGCCGTTAATTGTCCCGATTTTGGTAATATCGCTTGACGCCTGGTTTTCTTCGACCCATTTGCCTTCTATATGAATCGCACCACCACCGGCCGATACCATTTTATCTGTATTAGCATACTCGCGTGATTCAACCTTTTCGTCCAACACAGCAGAAACATAATTGCCAATAAAATCGCCATTGATTTCATCAATCTGGCTGCCAGAATATGCGGCTATGGCACCACCATTTGCCGTTGCTTTACCGGCTATATTCGATGTATTTTCCACACCATTGTTTGTAAAGTCAGCGTTTATCGTACCAATTAACCCCAGGTTATAAATCGCTGCGCCCTGGCCATATACGTCATTTTCTTTGTTCGCGTCATTATCACTTTTTGTTATAACAATTTTATTGCCAGAAATTCCACCGGGAACATCAATTAACGTATACTCGTCGTTATTAACAGGAACATGCAATACCCCGCCGCCCCTTGATTTGTCTGTCTCGACGGTAAAAGGTTTATTGCCAGACCATTGTATATCGTCCGCAAATGCGGGCATAATCGCCAACGCCGGCAACACAGAACAGATTTTCACCAAATCTGTCAAACGTTTGTATGCTGACATACTTTCTCCTTTGTTTAAGTATACAAAACCCTTCTGTTCTTTTACGGTATCACAGTTGGTAATACTTGCAACAAAAATTAATTTGAACAATTTCCCAAAAACGATACCGCCAATCCAAATGGAAATGGCGGTCGGGTGGGTTCAAAAAATCACATAACAGTATGACCCCGCCAGCTTTCGGGCCAGGCCCTGTTTTATCACTGGCGGCCCCCCGACCATACGGCGGGGAATCACACAATAAAAGGCGCACGTGCGCCACAACATTATTGTGTGCGGATTTTGATACGCCACATCGCGTACCACTGTTATGCGGGATTTTTGACGTCCCCGAACCCAAATCCCTTTGGATTCATGACAAATTATACGCGTCCCACCAACAAAAGGCAAATAAAAAAAATAGATTGCAAACGCCCCAGATACAATATATAATAGCCCGCACATTGGGGCATAGTTTAACGGTAGAACTCCGGACTCTGACTCCGTCAGTGTTGGTTCGAATCCAGCTGCCCCAACCA
>CALXXY010000012.1 GCA_944392815.1 uncultured Alphaproteobacteria bacterium
GGAACATGTTCACCAGAATCATGCCAATATACCAAAAAATATGGTACGGACGGCAATGGTGCGATTGTAAGCGACTGTGAATCTGTCGAGGAATTAAGTTGCACAAAACCAATTACACAATTGACTGCGGGTGCAAAATATTATGTGAATGGTGTGACATCATGTCCTGCATGCCCGGCTGGATATCCAAATTCTGATGGTGGCACAGGTGGCGTGACCCAGTGTTATAGCGACAGCAAAACACGTGACTGGAATGGCAGCAAGGTAAACGGCAGTGTGCCTGCGAACTGCAGTGGTGCAACATGGGGTGATTGCCCGGCCGATGAAATGGAATCGTGCACATATGTTGCATATGCCAACGAGGCCGGCACGGGTGATGGCGCGATTAAATCTGGATGCAGCACGAACAACAAAACATGTACGCGTGTTGTGTCGACTGTGACCGCAAATTCCGGATATTATGATGCGGGGACAACCTGTACGGCATGTTCATCGGTTGGTGATGGTACATATACGTTGTCCGACGTGGATAATGAGGGCGGCAATACAAAGTGCTATAAAACATGCACACGTCAATGTGACCAGCAGCAATGCCCTGCCAATGCGACATGTACGCATGGTACACAGACAACGTCTGGGCGGCAATACTATGGTGATACATGTAATGCGGCGGCGTCCACATGTACTTTGGAGTTCACCTGCAACGCCGGGTATAAAAAGAATTCGTCCGGCACCGGGTGCGAGGCGGAAACCTATACCATTACATATAAAAATGGTGGCGGTACTGGTGCCGACGAAAGTCAGAATGTGACATATTTGGCACAGTTTACGACCAAACCGGCAAATACGTTCGTGCGTCCGGGGTACACGTTCAAATCGTGGGGCGATCCGTTCCCGAATCCGAACAGCCAATATCAATATAACGAAACGTCCAACACCACGTTGACGGCGCAGTGGAACGCCTGCGCGGCGAATCCGACAACTGGTGCGGGAACATGTGATTGCGGCGACGGTAATTATCCGAATGGTTCGGGCTGTTCGAATTGCGTTGTGCAGTGTACTGGGGTGACTGGGTACACGCTGGGGTCGTATAATGTTTGCGAAAGTGAAACCGACGGATTGTGCTATCGTGCGTGCGCTACGTCTGATGTCGCAAATTCGTCCGCGGTCAGTGGTACCGGCGTATTCAAAAACGGCACTGTTGATTGCGAGGCCACAGCATGTAAAGAAAATTTCTATCTGTCGGGACGTGGGTGCGCGGCATGTGTACCGAACGCAACCTGTCCGGGTGGCGACGAACCGTTCACATGCGATACTGGGTTCCATTTGTCTGATGATGGTACGTCATGCGAACGCAACGATATAACCATAACATTGGATAAAAACGGCGGTACCGGGACTGTGAACGGCACCGGTGGCACAGCGAACGCAACGTTTGTATGTAAATATGGTGCGCCGTGTACATTGCCAGATGGCGCCGGATTGACCCGCATGAATTATGAATTTACTGGTTGGGGAACAACGCCGGATTGTGAATCTGGGACATTCCAGGAAACATTCACAGCCGAGGCAACCCGCTATGCGTGTTGGTCACAGACGGTGACACAGTGCCAGGCCGGTAAATACTATGACGGTTTTGAACATGTGACATGCCCAGATGGTATGTTCTGTCCGGGCAGCGGCAGTGTCCCGATGGGCACGGCCGGGTGTGGTACAACCTGTCCAGATGACGGGAAAACCAATGGCGGCGCGACCAGCAACACGCAGTGTTTTGTCGCCTGCCCCGTTAAATCGATTAACAATGGTACAATTACCGCAGACAGCAGCACTGTGAATTTCGATGGCGAAGATTATCCGACATGCACATATACTGTGAATTGTGATGCTGGGTATTTGGCCACCAACCAGGGCAGCGCAAATCCAACATGTGAACCATGTAGTGACGGCGTAGTATGCCCGGGTGGCACGGACGACAGTACGCCTGAACAGTGCGCGGCCGGCGATTATTGCGTGGACGGCATTGCACACGAATGCCCGGTCGGTGGTACGTCTGATGCGGGCGCAGGTACAATAACAGATTGTTATAATCCGTGTACAGAAACGATATCTGTTGATCACGCAACGTCTGTGAAGTCCGACGGAAAAAAGAATTACGATGGCGCGAAATATCCCGCCTGTACATATACAGTGGTATGCGAAACGGATTACACGGCCAATGGCAATGGAACTGAAAATCCGTCGTGCTTGTTCAGTGGCGATTGTCCGGCGGGCCATTATTGTCCGACCGGTGGTGGCGAACCACAACAGTGCCCGATGTTTGGCGACGTTGATGGTGTGACGGTCGATGCCGGCGCAACCGAGGCCACAGATTGCTATGTCCCATGTAATCGTGCCGGCGATATCACAGGTGGCGAATTGACTTCGAATGCTGCGTCGACCGGGGATAAATCGTACTGGAACGGCAGCGGATATACGGCCTGTTTATATACGGCGAATTGCAATCCTGGGTATGTGGCTGTGAACCAGAATTCGGCGACTGCAACGTGCGAAATGTGCGCGGCTGGTGAAAATTGCCCGGGTGGTACGGACGATACAGAACCGGGCGACTGTCCAGTGGGTTCATATTGCGAACAAGGCAAAGGTCCCCAGACATGCCCAGATGGTGGTCTGTCGGCCGCTGGGTCAGATGAATTGACGGATTGCTATAAAACATGTCCGACGACGATTGACGTTGCAAACGCAATTAAGGTAGATTCCAATGGCAACGCCATGCACAAGGGTGGTTCGGCCGACGCCGGGTACAATGAATGTACATATAACGTCACATGTGCCGATGGGTTTGTTGTACAAAACAACAATTCGACCCAACCGTCATGCGTGTGGGACGATCCGAATGCCTGCCCTGTGGGTTCGTATTGCCCGCCTGAATCAGACGCGCCGATTGCGTGTCCAGACGGTGGTACAACAGATGGCGGCGCAACGTCTGTCACACAATGTTATAAGGTGTTTACGGACTATGTTGGGTTCAGCCATGGTAAAGCCGACGCAAAATGTAATTACCAAACAGCAACCAGCAAGTATGACTATTGCAATGTCATACAGCCGGTAAAGAGTTGTGATGCTGGGTATTACTATCAAAATGGTATGGGCTGTTCAAATACCGACAGTGGATATTACAGCCCGGCGGGTGATGTCAGCCAAACGGCGTGTCCGCGCAATCCGACCGGCGGTGCGGTGGCGTCAACTGCAAATGCCGACAGTTATGCGGATTGCTATATGACGTGCGCGATTGACGTTGATAATGCGTCGTCTGTGTCCGCGGATAAAAATACCGTGTATGGCACCAGTGCCGATGAATACGAGGCGTGCTCTTTTGCGGTGACGTGTAATACTGGGTACACTGTGAATGGCAATAATTCTGCCGCGCCATCGTGCCAGGCCAACGAATACACCATTACGCTGAACAAAAATGGTGGTGCGGGGTCTGTGACAGACAGCATTGAATGCGTGTTTGACAGTGGTGTGTGTGCGTTGCCCGCCAACAGTGGGTTGAATCGCCCCGGATATACCGGTGAAAACAAATGGTGCACACGCGCCGATGGCAGTGGCACATGCTATGACGCGGGTCAGAATGTTGACGGCAATATATCCGCCAATGGTACTGATATGACATTGTATGCGGTGTGGACGCCGAATGTGTACACCATAACGTTGGACAGCAACGGTGCCGATGTTGCAGGCGCGCCGACGACAGTATATCTGAAATACGCCAATGGGTGGTTCAGTAATGCCGGGGCAACAACACCGATTGGAACATTGACTGCATCGCCAACCAAAGACGGCTATGAATTCATTGGGTATTACAGCCAATCTGATGGTGGGGTCCAGGTGGTTAATGCGGACGGTGCGTTCCGTGTGACCGATGAAGTGCTGACGTTCACGACGACGGAACCGACGACTGTGTACGCCAGATGGTCTGCGGGCACAACACACTGTGATGCGGGAACGTATTACACTGGTTCCGGCATAACATGCGAGCCGTGCGATGCAAATCATTACTGCCCGGGCGGTAATTTCGGAACGGACAGCGGTTCTGCCGAAGGGCTGAATGCGTGCCCAGATGGTGGTCTGTCGGTGGGCGGTTCTGATTCCATAACGGCGTGTTATAAAACTAAATTGGAATACACCACAACACATGGTTCCGGCACCCAGACATGCGATTGGGACGACAGTGCCAAATCGTACAGTGCGAAATGCCGCGATATTGATGTGGTGCAGTGTGACGCCGGATATTGGCGCGAATCTGACGATGCGGTTGATTGCGCAGTGGTTGGGACTGGATTTTACAGTGGCGCCGATGTGATAACCAGAACGGCGTGCCCGAACAATGGTACAACTGATACCGATGTTGCAAAAACTGTTCAGGAATGTTTCCGCACAGGTTTGGAATACAGGGCCGAATTTGGTGCAGGAACACAGCGGTGTTTCTATAGCCGTGGGGACGGTGCGTCCGCGGTATACGAACGCGAATGCGATACCCAGGTGATTGAAACATGTTGGGCTGGATATTATCTGGCGTCGCCGACTGATATCGACTGCAGCGTCGTGACCAAGGGTTATTACAGCGACGTGGACGATACTGAACGTCATGCGTGCCCGGCCGGCGGTACGACGTACGAGGATAATGCTGGATCCATTACACGCTGCAACAAAGATGGCCAGCCGTATACCGATGCGTTGCATGGTGCCGGTGAACGTACGTGTTTCTATACCAGCGGTACGGGTGATGACGCGATATATTCGTCTGAATGCGAAAACATTACCATGACCAGTTGCGAGGCCGGATATTGGTATGACGCACAACAAACAACAACGGACTGCGTGGAAGTTGGCAAGAATTATTACAGCCCTGCTGTGGAGATGAGTCGCCATGAATGTCCGTTGGGTGGTGTGACAGAGGGCACAACCAGCGCGGCTGCGTCCGAATGCTATCGCACTGATATGGCGTGCGACATTGAAAATGGTTCGGGGCAACAGACATGTAATTACAATGAATCTGGTGGGGATTACTCGCTGGATTGCCAGACATGTTATGTGACAATGTGTGACGAAGGATTTTCACAGGTTGACAATACATGCATTAACTGCCCGGCCGACAATGTATGCACAGACGGCAAACAGGAAACATGTTATAACCTGACCCGTGGCACATATACTAAATCTGACCCGGGTACCACGGACGTTGCGATGTGCTATCGTGACTGTGCGGTTTCGCCAAACGCGGCGACAGTGGGCGGACGTGACTATTTCGGTCCAGATGTGCCGGATACATGTGAAATCACACGCTGTCTGGCGGGGTATACGTTGGAAAATGGACGTTGTGTTGAATGTCCGGCCGGCAGTTTCTGTGACGGGACAATTGATCCGGTCGTTCCGGGCGATGATGTGCAATCGTGCGCTGATTTGGGCGATGGATCATGGACTGAATCCGCACCGAATGCCGCAGACGCCGGGGATTGCTATCAGATGTGCGAACCGTACAAAGTTGTTAATGGAACGGCTGTGCCGGTCGAAGAAAAAGCATACTGGCCGAGTGAGTGCGAGTACAAAGGTGAATCGACCAACGGAAATCCGTGCGAAATTATCGACGGGGTATGTATCGAAACTTCGTGCAGCGGTGGGTACGAAATGATTGATGGCGTATGTGAACCATGCGAACGCGAAAACGCCATAACGTACAAGGATACAGGTGTTTGCCAGGTTGCTTCGTGCACGTATGGATATCACCCGAATGGTGACCAGTGTGAATATGATATCCAGGAATGCGAATTGCCGAATGCGGTCTATGCCGAACGCGAATGGAATTATCGCGAAAACAAGTTCGGCGCATGTGTGCCGCAGGAATGCGAATCTGGATTCCATGTCGCGAACAACGCATGTGTGACCGATGTCCAGCCGTGCAATGTTGAACATGGTACTGGATTAAAAGAATGGAATCACGATACCAATGATTGGGGTGAATGCGTGGCCATGACATGTAATCCTGGATATACCAGTGATCCGACACAGTCGAACGAGCCGACCAAGCCGTGCGGTGAATGCCGGAACAAATACGGTGCATTGGGCAGACAGGTCGTCAGCAGTTATGCCCAGGAATGCGAAATCGCATCGTGCATGCATCAGGGCGAATTGTATAACCTGGAAAATGGCGAATGTGTTCAGATTTGCCCGTTCGAGGAATATACTGACCCCGAAGGCACCGGCACCATGGTTTGGGACGAAGGTCGCAAAAAGTGTGTGCGCACGTGCGCCCCAGGATACACGTTGTGGTAAAATAAAAATCCGCCAATTGGCGGATTTTTTTACGCAGTGTAGCCGTGAAATTTATTGTGAAAATATTTTTATTTTTGCGGTTGAATTGATGTGGCAAATTTTGCTATTGTCGTGGCATGGAAAATCAATTTGTTCATCTTCGTACTCATTCACGTATTTCTATTGGGGCGGGCACCCTGAAAATCAAGGATATTCCCGAATTATGTATTAAATATGGAATGTTGGCGTGTGCGTTGACGGACACTAATTTGATGTCTGGGTGTGCGGAATTTTCCGATGTTATGCCAAAGAACAAAATCCAGCCCATAATCGGGGTTGAAATCACACTGAATCAGCATAATGCGGACCCGAAAATTTTGCGCGCGAATGCCCTGAGCCGCATTGTGTTATTGGCGCAAAATCACGATGGATATTTAAATCTGTGTGAATTAAGTCGTATTATGTATATGCGTACGGAAAATCACCATTTGGGGCCGTATATTACGTTTGATGAATTGGCGTCGCACAGCGTGGGGCTGATTTGTTTGTCGGGCGCGCATACTGGGCCAATCGGCATGGCGATTTTAAATGCCCAGGACGGTCAGGCGCGCCAATATGCGCAACTATTATTGGATATTTTTGGCGACAGGTTTTATATGGAAATCCAGCGTCATGGTTTGGCGGACGAAATCAAAACAGAACCAGAATTTTTGAAAATCGCGCTGGATTTAAATATTCCAATTGTGGCGACCAATGATGTGGAATTTGCCGCTGCGCAAAATTACGAGGCCGAAGATGCCCTGACCTGTGTTTTGGGCCAGACCAAGGTTATTGATCCAGACCGGCCGCGCAAATCATCGGAACAATATTTTAAAACTGCGGACGAAATGGCTGATTTGTTTTCCGACCTGCCTGAGGCAATTGAAAACACCATCGCCATTGCCAATCGGTGCGGTTTTATGGTGAACGTTCACGAAAAGCCATTGTTGCCACGTTTCGGAAATGACCTGGAACAGGAATGCCAAATGCTGCGCGATCATACGATGACGGGGCTGGCGAAAAATTTGGCTCAACATGGTATAACCGACACAAAACCATATTATGAACAGGCCGAATTTGAATTGGGCGTTATTATCAATATGGGATTTCCGGGATATTTTCTGATTGTGGCGGATTATATTGATTGGTGTCGGCATAATGATATTTTAACCGGCCCTGGGCGTGGTTCGGGTGCCGGGTCAATTGTAGCGTGGGCGTTGGGAATTACGCATGTTAATCCGTTGAAATATGGATTGCTGTTCGAAAGATTTTTGAATCCTGATCGTATTTCTATGCCCGATTTCGACGTGGATTTCGAACCCACCGGCATAGAACGCGTGCTGGCGTATATTTGCGATAAATATGGTCATGATTCTGTGTGTCGTATTATCACGTTTGGCAGTTTGCAGGCACGTGGTGCAATTCGTGATATTGGGCGTGTGTATGGGATTCCGTATTCTAAATCAGACAGATTGTCTAAATTAATTCCCCAGGACGCGAAAACATTAAAAGACGCGGTTGATGCGTCGCCTGAAATTCAATATATTTTGCAAACCGACGAAGATATGAACAAGGTTGTGTCCGTTGCCGAGGAATTAGAAGGTTCGTTGCGGAATCTGGGGCAGCATGCGTGTGGCGTCGTTATTGGTGACAGACCCACAACGAAAATTGCGCCTGTGTATCGTGATCCGGCCAACCCGTTGCCATCGTGCCAATTTGATGGACATTATTTGGAATCGTCTGGGTTAATCAAGTTCGATTTTTTGGGATTGGAAACGTTGGCGATTTTAAAATATGCCATAAAACTGATTCAGCAGACGCGCGGAATAAATATCGATTTGGATAAAATTCCAACTGACGATGAAAAAACTATGAAATTATGGCAATCTGGAATGACCGAAGGCATATTCCAGTTCGATGCCCCGTTTGTTCAGCAAACTTTGCGCAAAATGCACCCGACGAGTTTTTTGGAAATATCTGCATTAAATGCGCTGAATCGTCCCGGCCCCATTGCGTTTATTCCGCAGTTTATTGCCCGTATGCATGGCGAAGAAAAAGTAGAATATGTCCACCCGCGGGCCGAACCTATTTTAAAAGAAACGTATGGTATTATCGTGTACCAGGAACAGGTTATGCAATTGACGCGCGCGCTGGCCGGGTTTACACGCGGTCAATCGGACAACGTGCGTAAAGCCATGGGTAAAAAAATCGCCAAAATGTTGGACGAACTGGAGGGCAAATTTTACGATGGATGCGAAAAAGAACAAACGCTGAACCGTGAACAGGCCAAAGAACTGTGGGAAAAATTCAAAGAATTTGCAAAATACGCGTTTAACAAATCGCACGCGATTGCGTATTCCATTGTCGCAAATCAATGCGCGTATCTGAAGGCGAACTATACCCCAGAATTTTTGGCAGCGTCTATGTCCAGTAATCTGAATGATACCGATCAATTGGCGTTGTTTGTCGATGATGCGAAATCAAATTTTGGAATACAAATTGTCGCCCCAGATATTAACGAAAGTGAATCTTTGTTTACTGTGCGCGGCGGAAAAATCATATATGCGTTGGCCGCGATAAAGGGCGTCGGAACGGCAGCGACTGACGCGATTGTTGCGGAACGTAATGCGCATGGAAAATTTAAAAATCTGACCGATTTTGCAAAACGCTGTGCACCGATTATGAATAAACGTATACTAGAGGCGTTTGCCAAAGTCGGCGTGTTGGATTCGTTGGAACCCAACCGTGCATCAATATTTATGAATGCCGACGCGATATTGTCATATGCGTCCAAGTCCCGCGATGGGGCGAATTCACTGTCGCTGTTTGCAAACACAGTCGAAGATGATGTGGCCGAAGACAGATTAACAAAAAATTTACCAAACACGCCAATGTGGACGTTTGCCCAGCGTTTGGAAAATGAATTGTCTGCGTTGGGATTTTATATTTCTGCGCACCCGTTGGATCAATACAAACATTTAATCGCCCGCGCCAGATTGGCAACCAGTACAACGTTGGCGTCACTGGGGGACAGAAAGCCCGTGCAGATTGCCGCCACCGTCGGATCGTTTTCACGGCGGCGCACCAAAACGGGCAAAGACATGATTACAATAAACGCGTCTGACAGTTTTGGGAATATTGACGCGGTGGCATTCGGTCAATCGGCCGCTGATTTTGCCCAGATTTTGTCCACCGAATCATTGGTATTAATTTCCGGCAAAACGTCGTGTCGTGACGACAGGGTTTCGGTGTTTGTGGATTCTATTATTCCGCTGACGCAATGGGTGGCAAAAATAGCAAAAAAAATCACCCTGGATATTTATGATGGCGCCGTGTTGCCCGATGTCAAAAAAGCGATATTGGCGTTGCGTCCCGGGCATACGCATGTTGTGTTGAACCTGCATGCGGGGGACAAAGTCGCGGCCATGGCGTTGCCTGGGGGTGTGGAATTGGGTGCGACAACGGCGACTGATTTTATTAATCTGGGGATAAGGGTTGAAATAGAATAATGAAACATATACCTGTGTTATTGGATTCTGTTATGCGTGCGTTGGGCGACATAAATGGCGCACGAATTGTTGATGCTACATTTGGCGCAGGCGGTTATTCACGTGCGTTTTTAAATGCAGGCGCAAATGTTATCGCGTTTGATCGCGACCCCAATGTTATCGCAGACGCACGGGCCGTGCATGATGAATTTGGCGCACGATTTGAATTTGTGCCTGGGCCTTTTTCTGATATAGATACCCTGCCCGGCGTATATGACGCGATTGTTTTTGATTTGGGCATTTCGTCCATGCAGATTGATAATGCTGAACGTGGATTTTCTTTTCGTGGTGATGGGCCGCTGGATATGCGCATGTCGGGGGCCGGTGCCAGTGCGGCTGAATTAATAGCAAATTCATCGGTTGACGCATTGGCGCAAATTTTGCGTGACTATGGCGATGTGAAACGCGCGGGCGCGATGGCGCGCGCAATTCATGATGCCGCCCCACAAACCACATTTGCATTGCGGGATTTGATTCATAATCCACGCGATGTCGCACCCGTATTTCAGGCATTACGCATAGCGGTCAATGATGAAATGGGACAATTAAGGCATGCGTTGGACGTTGTGCCGAATTTGTTGCAATCCGGGGGCAAGTGCATTTGTGTGACATTCCATTCAATCGAGGACAGAATAGTCAAAAATACTTTCCGCGATTGGACAACGGCGCCCGGCGACCCGCATATGCCGACTGTGGCGGTGGCGGGGTTTGCGCCATTGCGCACGGCCACCCCAACCGCGGACGAATTGGAACGCAATCCGCGGGCACGCAGTGCGCATATGCGTGGGGTGATGAAAATATAAATTCATATTGACCGGCGTGTACAAATTTTTGTACGATAAAAAACAGATAAAATCACAGGGGTAATTATATGAAAAAAATTTGTTCCACTTTATGTATGACCGCATTGGCAATGTTGATGGCTGTGCCGGCTGCAATGGCCGTGTGTCCGGTGTGCACAGTGGCGGTGGGTGCGGGACTCGAAGGAATGCGTCTGTTGGGTGTTGACGATGTTATCACAGGTATTTGGGCCGGTGGATTGATGTTGTCACTGTTTTTCTGGACGGCCGGGTGGCTGAAACGCCACAATGTGACAAACGTTTGGCTGCAAATTGTTGTGCCGTTCGTCGTGTATTATGGATTGTTGGCCGCGGTGTACGCGTTGCCTGGGGTTGAATTTGGCGCAGCGACATTGTGGGGTATTGATAAATTCCTGTTGGGGGTAATCGTGGGAACCGTGGCGTTTTATCTGGGCGCGCGATGGTATATACGGATTAAGCGCAATAATGGCGGCCACGCAAAATTTGCATTTCAAAAGGTTGTTGTCCCATTGTCTTTTTTGATTGTCGCAACAATTATATTCTGGTTCATAACAATGTAATTTCGTGCAAAAGGAAGGAAAGAAAATCATGAAAGCAAAAACTGTACCGGCCGCAAAGAAAGCCGTTAAAAAAACACCTGGGAAAAAATCCGAAAAAATGACGCTGCAGGAAATGATTTCCAAAGTCGATGCGTCAAAGAAAGTCAATCCGTTGGATTTGTCGTCCGACCAGGATTTGTCCATCGCGCTGATGAATTTGATTTCGTTGGAAGAACACTTTTTCTTTAGCGGCGCAAAAACACAAAAAACAGGTTTTTATGATTTGATTAATACTGTGCGTGACATGCGCAAAGAATTAATGGCGCGCATTGTTAAAAAATCTACGGCTGAAAATGGCGAGGTTTGGTGCATTTCCAAACATTTGTTGGCTGCGTCTATGCGCGTGATGGAGGTTGGCACCAAAGCACTGTCCGCCGGAAATACGCGCGACGCATATGATTTGTTTAATAAATCGTATGAATTGTATTCGCTGTTTTGGGGCATAAACATGGATTTGGTTGATTTAACAGGTGTTAAAAAAATCGCGCCTGATGTTTATGCAAAATGTGCGGTCGATGGCGAACGTCATGCCACCGCAACCCCGACCCCAGAAAACACCCCCAGCGTCACGGAATCACGTTCGGCGGTTCGTCGTTTGGGTGACTGGGTAAAAAATGCAGTAAATTGCTGTATCGAGTAAATTGACTGTTGATTAACAATGCGGGAATGTGATAAAATACAGCCAAGAGAGATGTAATTTTGAAAACACGGTTCGTTGATTTTTTCAGGATTTCATTGGCAATTTGTGCCGTTTTTGCGTGCGGTGTGGCGATTGCGGCACCTGCACAAAACCCGCGTGGTGGCGGTGCGGCAACGACCACAACAACATCGGCCACGTCGCGCGCGGACAGTGGGCGCGTGGTTCGCGTTAATTCCGTGGCCGCGGAAAACGCCGGCAAAACAACAACCGCACGAAATGCGGCAACTGTATCGCGCACCGCCACGGCGCGCCCCAGTGTGACTGTGGCACGTACGGCGACCGCGCAACCACAAAAATCGACGAATGTTGTGACCGGACGCAGCGGAACGATTCGTCAAACCGCGCCAACATCGGCCAATGCCGCATCGGCACGCAGTGCGACTGTATCACGCGCAGCGGCATCGAATGTTGTGCGTGCGGCGCATACACCTGCGTCGACCGCACGTGCGGGCACAACGAAAACTGTTGTTGGTGGGTCGCGCGCATCAAATGCACGTGCGACGGCCGTGTTCAGTGATATTTCTGCGATCGGTGGCGGATACGCCCAATGTCGCGAGGCATATGCCACCTGTATGGATCAATTCTGTGCGAATGCAAATGACACATATCGCAGATGTATTTGCAGCAACCGCTATAATGAATTTCGCGATACCGAAAACGCCATTGACCAGGCATTAAATCTGTTGGCGCAATTCCAGGACAATAATTTAACCGCGGTTAACCTGTCGGCCGAGGAAGTGACCGCTATGTACACCGCGACCGAGGGCGAAGAAGCCATCAAGCGCGATACCAGTGCGGCGGCGAATATGTTATCTGAAATTAATGATTTGCTGTCTGGGAAATCATCGTCGTCATCATCATCGTCGTCCAGTGGCAGTTCCACGTCGCTGGGGATTTTGACGATTGATTTTACATCTGATATTGGTGATATTTGGGGCGATGGTGGCGGTTCGTCCATATTCGATTCATCAACGGGGGTGGATTTGTCAACCTTGACCGGCCAGGAATTGTATTCCGCCGCCAGTCGCCAGTGCACGGAAATCATCGCAGATTCGTGCGAAAATGACGCCGTGCTGAACATGGCGCGCAGTGCATACAGTATTATGATTACCCAGGATTGCAACCTGTATGAACGCAATATTAACACCCAGAAAGAGGGTCTGGAACAAACTGTGCGCACCGCAGAAAAATACCTGCGCGAGGCCCGTTTAGAAGAATATCAATCACACAATTCGGCCGATGTGAACGAATGTATTTCCGCCGTGCGTACCGCGATTCAAACGGATTCTGCGTGTGGTCCGAACTATGAACGTTGTTTGGATTATACAGGCGCGTATATCAACCAAACCACGGGCGAGGCAATTTATTCCACTCGTTTATTCGAATTGGCACAAATGATTAATTTGCCGGGCGTCAGTGCTGGTTATAACAGCAGCGAAGATATATTGACATCAAATGCACCCTTTAACACATTCTTGGACGATAAACGTATATTTGCCGAAAGTGCGTTGGACACCTGTCGCGATATTGCCGATACTGTGTGGACAGAATTTAAACGCCAGGCGTTGATTGAAATCGCCCAGGCCCAGGACGAAAAAATAGAAGAAGTTAAAATGTCCTGTGTCAGCACTATGGCGGAGTGCTACGATACTCAAACTGGCGCTTTACAGGATTTTGATACAACCACATCGCAATACAGCGGCGCAGTCAGTGCATATGCGGCGCGTTCAATGTGCGCGGATAAAGTTATGGCCTGTGCCACATTGTATGGAAGCACAGACGGGTGTGAATTTGATGAAACAACCGGGCAAATGAAAAATACTCAAAGGAGTTTGGTTGGTGGTGCAGCGAATGAGGCCTGTGGATTGACCGCTTTGTTGGCGTTTGTTGACACGGTTGATACAGTTCGTGTGGCCGAGGGCTGTGACACTGCATTGCAGAATTATTTAACAGAAACTTGTACACCAGACAGCGGGGAAATGGGTTATCCATGGAATTGCCGCAACATGTCACCAACAGAACTGGAGGAGAGAGCAACAGATTTTGCAGAGCAGAATTGTGTCGATCCAACAGCGGCTGGTGAAGGACTGGAAAATCGTGTCCCAGATTTAGTATATGAACAGATTAACGACGCTGTGGCAAATGTATTCGAAGAAATGGGTGAAATGTTGGCCGCAACATGCGAAAGTTTAGACGGTTATTGGGTGTATGATGAGTCGTATAATGAAGTTTTGTACGGCGAGGACAGAAGCAGCACCATGCAAACGAATACCAGCAGTCGTATTGGCGATAATGCGTCGCTGTTGACCGGTTTTTATTCGTCTGTGTTTGGCGGGAATCAGGTGCGTGATTGGGGAACGTGTTATGAAAATACGACCATGGTACGTTGTTTGGCGTATAATGATGGGTTGGAAACCGAGGTCGCGACATATGACCTGGCCCGGGACGAATGCACATTTACCGGCGAATGGTATCGTCAACAGTGCGAAGAATTACTGGGCGGATACTATGAAAATTCGGTGTGTTATGTTGCTGAATAGGTGATTGGATAATGAAAAATATATTAAAACTGTTTTCTGGGTTGTTAATATTGCCATTGATTTCCGGCGCTGCGTTTGCCGCAAAAATTAATATCAGTCACCTGAAATCATCATGGGGCAATCCCGAACTGGGCAGATGCGAAGGTAACACCAATGTAAGGAACGCTGTTATCGGCAATAACAAAAATTGCAAGGGGAACAATCGGGACGATTGGTGCAGATTAGGTGATGATTATGGCGTTTTGATGTTGATCGCCCGCGAAGTCAATGAAAATGGCGCATATTTTTGCCCAACAACCGTATATGGCGAAAAGCATGGTCGTGGAGATTCGTGGACATTGTATGGGGATTCGTCCCAGGGTCAGGGTTGCTTTTGGGCATGTAAAAAGGGATTCAGTGGCGAAAACTGTCAAAGCACCACCGTGACTGCATGTGATACAGAACCCGTGACGCGCAGTACATATGATTCATATGCCATGGTGCGCGACCCAGAAATAGAAAATTACATACCTATGTTTGAGTTGAATCAGTATAAGAATTGTACTTTTAAGAGAAATAAATTTGGGGAAGAACACGATCAGTTCCTGGCGGTGGTTGATTGGTTGTCATCGGGACACGGTGTGGTTGTACAACCAATGAGTGTGCGCGCCAATATGTGGGATAAAGGAAACTGGGAGGCAGCGATTATAGCCTATGTAGCTGGCACATCACAGGTTTTATGTAAAAATGGTTATACTGTGAATTCTGCGGGGACCGAGTGTGTCCCATTGGACGAAGAAAAGTGCGCTGCAAATGAAATGTGCGCCGATTGGGCCAATGTTGAATTTGATTCGGAAACCATGGTAAAGGAATTAAGTTTGACATGTGTTAACACACATGGCACGACGGCTGGTGTGCAATATCGTTGCAAAACACCGGGGTATGCGTTTGCGTCGGTGGCCGATCATACGTGTACACAATGTGTCGAAAATATGCGTACCGGGGTTAACCCCAGCAATGGTACGTGTGTGACCTGTGAAATTGGGGAAATATTTAATGCCAGCGCGCCCGGCTATTGTGCCGATGCCACAGGTTTCAGCCAGGAACAAATGCAATATGGCACCGGTCAAAACAAAAACGTGGATTTGGAACGGCAATGCTGGACCATTACCGACCCCGATGACTATGACGATTGTGTGCGCAACGGTGTATCAGATGCAAAAATGGCGGAACGCCAAAGTGCCCTGCAACGGCCCGCGACAATAATCAAGGCCGCCATTCAATCACGTGTTATCAGATAAAGTTATGTTATTCCCGCGCCACAGCGCGGGATATATCCCTGTCATTGCGAAGGAGTACGATCAACGTTGAAAACGTTGTCGTACGACTGTGGCAATCCAGTGCAATATGTCTGCGGGCGGTACGCCCGCAGTGCTTTTTTATTTACTGGATCGCCACGCTTTGCTCGCGATGACAATGGGGAGTAAGTGAATAATTACGCACTCTCTGACCACCCCGTCGACTACGTCGACACCCCTCCGTAGAGGGGAACTTATTCCGCGACGGAACGTACCTAGTTCCCCTCCATTGGAGGGGTGTCCGCAGGACGGGGTGGTTATTGTACCCCCCCCCCGTCGTGCAAAGCACGCCACCCCCGCCCTGGAACCACCCACGCAAACTATGTTTGCGCGGGGCCCGGTGGTGCGGTGGGCATTCTGCTTGGTTATTGCCCGTGCATACTCTCCCCTGTCATTCCCGCGCCCGGGGTCCCCGCAAACACGAATGTGTTTGTGGGGTGGACAAGGCGGGAATAGGGTCTATTAAATTTGTATCGCGGATTGCGTAATAATAAAAACGCAACACAGAATTATTTCCCCAATTAAATAACTAATAACAACCCAAGCCCTATTCCCGCCTGCGCGGGAATGACAAGTTAAGGGAGTAAGTGCGGTTTCTTGAAATCTTTGACCACCCCGTCATGCTTCGCATGACACCCCCGCCCGGTGGGTGCGGTGGGCATTCTGGTGTGGTGTTGTCAGGAAAAAACAGCGCGCCAGTGGCGCGCATTAATTATGTGTGACAGACAATGAAAACTATTCTTCGCCACCGTGCATGTTGCGCAATGTGTTCATGATGGATTTGCGCTGCTCGTCCGATGGTAATTTCCAATACAATGCGATTAATTGCAAAGTTTCGTTTTT
>CALXXY010000013.1 GCA_944392815.1 uncultured Alphaproteobacteria bacterium
TGATTGCGCCCCGTGCGATTAATCCAATGTGCGTAAACTGATTTTATCATCGTCGACGATAACCAGTTTCCCAGATGTGACACCGAATTTGCGCGCAGAATTAAACGCGTCGCGCTGGGCAAATAAATCTGTGTCATATACCGGGAACACCCCACGCAACAGGCACAGTTGATTTGCTATCACGCGTTCGCTGCATACGGCAACGATTGGAATGTCTGGTTTGCGGCATGAAATTTGCATGGCGGCGGTTGTATCACGCGCAAACACAACAATTGCAGACGCACGATTTAAATACGCCATGGACGCCACACTGCGTGACCAATCGTTTTCAGGAATATTTTCCACACGCGACCAATCAAACGGGTTGGCTATGGCGTCGCCGTCGGCATAGGATAATATTTTATCCATTGTTTCAATCACATTAACTGGATTGATACCGATGGTTGTTTCTTCGGACGTCATGGTGGAATCCGCACGCAGATATGCCGCATTTGCAACGTCTGTGATTTCTGCGCGTGTTGGGAATTCGCTGTTGACCATGGTGCCCAACATTTGCGTCGCCATAATGACAGGTTTATTCATTTTGCGGCATTCACGAATAATATGGCGCGAAATAGCGGGGACGTGATCAAACGGAACCTCTACGGCCAGGTCGCCACGCGCAATCATTATTCCGTCGGCCGCGGCGGCAATGTCTGTGATACGTTCAACTGCGTGCGGGCGTTCTATTTTCGCGATAATCTTTATCGGGTGCGATGTGCGCGCGGTGATGAAATCGCGAACCTCGGCAATATCTTCGGGGCGTTGGACGAACGAAATGGCGACCCAGTCGGGTTCCTTGGTAATTGCGTATTCCAAATCCGCCCTGTCTTTGGCAGTTAATACAGGTGTATCGATTTCTGTGTCCGGCAAATTAAATCCGCGGCGCGACCAGATTTCATTTCCACGCACCACCGTGGCCACGATTTTATCGGGCGACACAGAATCCACTGTCATTTCGATTTTGCCGTCGTTTAACAAAATTCTGTCGCCGACATGCAAAGATTTCATTACGTCCGCATCAGGCAACTGGACACGTGTGCCGTCGCCCGGCGTTGGGTCGGAATCAAATGTAAATTTCTGGCCCGGGGTTAGTGAATATTTATCTTCGGTGGCGAAATTGCCGATACGGTGTTTTGGGCCCTGCAAATCAATCATGACCGCCACAGGCGTGTGCAATTCCGATGATATTTTCCGAATTAAATCGATTTTTTTACCCTGGGTATCGCCGGTGTCGTGGCTGAAATTCAGGCGACACATGTTCACACCCGCCGCAATCATTTGTTTTAATGTTTTTTTATCTTCGCATTTGGGGCCAATCGAGGCCGTTATTTTTGTAAATCTCATATTAAATCCTGTATATGTTATGACTTGATTTTTTCGATTTATGATATATCATATGTTGCGTCAAAAAACAAGGGGAAAACAGCAATGAAAAACGCAAATCACGGTGCAATTGATAACCAACAATTGTTAAGCATTATCGAAAGAATTGAAAAATTGAACGAGGATTCTGCCGCTATCGCTGCTGATATCAAAGAGATTTATAGCGAGGCCAAATCCGCGGGTTTCGATCCGAAATATATTCGTCAAATGATACGGTTGCGCAAACTGGATCCAGATGAATTGGACGAAGCCGATGAATTAACACAAATGTATCGCAACGCGTTGGGGTTGTGATGAAACAATTCACCAAACGGGTTGAAAATTTTGTCTGTGCGCATTGTGGTGCACATGTTCAGGGCAATGGGTATACCAACCATTGCCCCAATTGTTTGTGGTCGCGCCATGTGGACAATACACCCGGCGACCGGGCGGCTGGGTGCGGCGGTATGATGCGCCCGATTGCCGTGGAAAAATCTGGCGACGGTTTTATTATCACCCACAGGTGTGAATCATGCGGCAAAACAATGCGTCAACATGCCGCTGATAATGACAATATGGACGAAATTATAAAACTGACCGTCGACAATTCATTTATTTTTGGGAAATAAAATCCCGGGAATTCCCGGGATTTTAATTTGTGCCGTGTTTGGCCGCCGCCGCAATAAATGCGTTGAACATCGGGTGGCCGGTGTATGGGCTGGATTGAAATTCAGGGTGAAATTGTCCAGCAATGAAAAATGGGTGAGTTTTCAATTCGATTATTTCAGGCAAACGACCATCTGGACTGCGGCCTGATATCACCATGCCGGCGGCGTCAAACTTATCGGCGAATGATATATCCATTTCGTATCTGTGGCGGTGACGTTCGGAAATTCTGTCTGTGCCATAGATTTTGTGCGCCAATGTATTCGGCGAAATCACGCATGGATATGCACCCAACCGCAACGTACCGCCCATATTTTCAGCGTTGTGGTCGGGCATGATATTTATCACCGGCGTGCAATTTTTCGCAAATTCGATGGAATCAGCGTCCGAAATGCCCAATACATTGCGTGCAAATTCAATAACCGCCACCTGCATGCCCAGACAAATTCCCATGTATGGGGTGCCTGTTTCACGCGCGTATCCTGCGGCGGCGATTTTACCGGCAACGCCACGCGTGCCGAATCCGCCAGGCACCAATATTCCGTCCAGACCCGTCGCTGCGTCGGGCGTGAAATGTTCTGCGTTTATTTTGACTAAATCCACATGCACACTGTTTTGAATGCCGGCGTGGAATAATGCCTCGTTCAAAGATTTATATGCGTCGGGCACGTCGAAATATTTTCCGACTATGCCGATTTTTACATGCGGTAAATCCGCGGCCAGATAGTGTTCTATTTTCTGGAATTTATCCATATTGCCGACAGCGTTTGGTAAATCAAAATGGTCTGCGATTATGTCAAATACATGTTGGGCATCGTATGCCAACGGGATTTTGTAAATGTTATCCACATCAATCCCACTGATTACATTTTTCGCAGGCAAATTACAAAACATTCCGATTTTGGCGCGTTCATCAGGCGTCAATATGCGCGGGGTGCGCACGATTAACATGTCCGCCTGAATCCCGTTTTCCAGCAATTCGCGCACAGACATTTGTGTGGGCTTGGTTTTTAATTCACCACTTTTTTCCAAATACGGTGCCAAAGTCAAATGCACAAACATAACGTTTTTACGTCCAACGTCATTGGCAAATTGACGAATTGATTCCAGGAATATTTTCCCTTCGATATCGCCGACGGTGCCGCCGATTTCGCACACAACAAAATCTGTATTTGTTGGGGCGGCGATGTATTCTTTGATTTTATTACTGACGTGCGGAATCATTTGAACCGTCGCCCCCAGGTAATCGCCACGACGTTCGGCGTTCAATACGTCCCAATAAATGCGCCCGCCAGACACCGAATCATTGCGCGTCAGGTGCGCCCCCAGAAAACGTTCGTAATATCCTAAATCCAAATCGGTTTCAAATCCGTCATTTGTCACGTACACTTCGCCATGTTGAAACGGCGACATAGTGCCGGGATCTATGTTCAAATACGGGTCAAATTTGCGCGCATGCACAGTATACCCACGCGATTGAAGAAGGGCGCCACAACTTGCCGCTGCGACGCCCTTGCCCAAACTGGAAACAACACCACCGGTGATGAAAATGTATTTAGCCATAAGATTATGCCTCCTCTTATGGGCTTTCATCATACGAAATTTTTCGTTGCGACGCAATAATAAATTCCTATACTTTTGATATGCGGGAATTGTGGGAAAATCAATTTGGCAATTTGTTCCTGTGGGTGCCGTTTTTAATGGCGTTTGGCGCGGGATTGTATTTCAACCTGGGGACGGAACCCAATATTATTTTATGCGTTATTGGATTTTTCACCAGTTTGATTTTCATATTGATTAAAACGTTTGTGCCGATTCGCGCTGTGGCATGTTTTGTGTTTGGATTTTGTTGGGCGTGCGTGTTTACGCACTGTATAAACACGCCACAAATACCGCGTGATTTACATGGTGTTAATTTAACCGGCATTGTGGAAAACATCGATTACACCGCCGACAAAACCAGAATTTATTTAAAAACAAATTTATCGCACATCACCGACAGCGCACACGACGCAATTGTTCGCGTATCTGTAAATTCCAACATTCGCGTACCGAACATAGGCGACGAAATTAATATTCATGGTGGGCTGTATCGGCCGGCCGGGGCGGACGCGCCGGAATCATTCGATTATGCGCGATGGGCATATTTTAATGGATTAACAGCAACTGGATATGCCAACAGTATCAAAATCGTTCATTCTAATCGCATCAGCGACATTACCACACTGCGCGACAATATTCATCGGGGCGCAAAGTCCTTTTTGGTTGATACACTGGTGTTGGGGTATAAAAATGCAGTACCCGATGATGACGCGCCAATATGGACCGCAACTGGTGTCGGGCATGTTTGGTCAATCAGTGGATTTCACATCACACTGGTATCTGGGTGGTTGTTTGCGATATTTTATTTAATATTTCGATCAATTGGTCCATTGGTGCAACGCGTGCCTGCGCGAATACCAGCATTAATCTGTGCGTGGGTTGGGCTGCTGTTTTATCTGTTTTTATCAGGCAGCGACGTCGCAACCATTCGCGCATTTATCATGACCAGTTTGGTTTTTCTGGCATTCATATGCGGGCGCAGTGCGATTTCTGTGCGCAATGTATGTTTGGCGTTTTGTATGATATTTTTCATGAATCCCCATTTTGTTATGCAACCAGGATTTCAATTGTCTTTTGCAGCAATTTTCGGACTGGTATGGTTGTGGTATGATGCGCGCCCAAAATTACCACACAATAAAATTTTAAAAGTAATTTATACGGCTGTACTGACGTCAATTGTTGCGACTGTATTTACCGCGCCATTTGTGGTTATGCATTTTTATGATTTGCCGATTTATGGACTGATTGGGAATCTGGTTCTGTTGCCGGTGTTTTCAATCGCAATTATGCCGCTGATTATGATTGGCGTATTTACAAATATTTTTGGCTGGGCGTTTCCGATTGATTTTGCACATGACATATATTCGTTCTGTTTGAATGTTGGTCGGTGGATAGCAAACCTGCCGGCGGCCACGATTACTTTGCCACATATTCCAAACGTCGCAATGGTGTTTATTATTTTGGGATTTATATCAGTAATGTTTATTCGGCCTGTGCGAATTAAAATCAATTATATTTTGGGCGGCCTGTTTATAGGCATTGGTGTGGCAATTATCGTCACGTATCCGCGACCAATGTTTTATGCAACATATGACCATGAACTGGTTGCTTTTGTTAATGCAGATAACAAACTGGAATTCAGCAAATCACGCGCGTCAAATCATTATTTTACTTTTGATACATGGAAACAATTAAACGGTGAAAATGCGGGCACCAAAAATATTCGCAGAAAACCTGTTGATGGAATATGGATATATGAAACAGAAAATTTCACTGTGGCATACATTCAAAAATATATGCCGCTGCAAAACAACATAGTACATTTATGCAATGACGAAAACATTGATTACATAGTATCGTATTTCAATGTCAACGCACCAAAATGTAATCACAAAATTTTGCGTGGTGGTTTTGTAATTTATCCAAATGGACGTGTTAACTATGTTTCACGGTTGCGTCCATGGCATAATCCGCGCGAATAAAATATAATCCAGCCGCAGGCGCAGTTGGTCCGGCCGCGCTGCGATTATGCGCGTTGAAAATTTCGTCTATGTCATATGTTTTGCCCAATCCGATTTCGACCAAAGTGCCAACCATATTGCGAACCATATGATGTAAAAATGAACGCGCTGAAAATTCAAATACTATCAAATCACCACGCTGGGTTATTTTGCATTCGTCCAAAGTTTTTATCGGACTTTTGGCCTGGCACTGGGTGGCGCGAAAACTGGTAAAATCATGATGGCCAACTAATTTTTTTGCCGCACGCCGCATGGCCGTGACGTTCAATTTGCGCGGCACCCACCATACGCGATTTTTATCCAACGTTGGCGCGGAACTGCGATTTAAAACAATGTATTTATAATGACGCGCGGCACACGAAAAACGCGCGTTAAAATCGTCCAACACAATTTCACAATCCAACACGACCACAGGCGTATCTGTTAAATAAAAATTTATCGCACGCATAACTGTATCCGCCGGACGCGCCACGTCCAAATCAAAATGCGCGGTCATCGCAACCGCATGCACACCCGCGTCCGTGCGGCCGGCCGCCACAATATCAGGGCGCGCACCACAAAATTTTTCAATCGCGTCCAATAACAAAGATTGCACAGATGTCCCCTGGTGATTCTGTTGCCAACCAATTAAATCCGTACCATCGTATTCAAGAGTTATTTTATACCGCGTCATTTATCGCCCCAAACATTTATCGCATTTAGTTTTTTCAAACGTGTCCATAATCAATGATTGCATACGCGCATATGTTTTACAACTGTGACAATGTGACCCAAAACACCCCAAGCATTCGCATTTACCAAAATCATTATGAACAGATAATTTTACATGCGCGTGCCACAATCCACAAAACTGCATTTTTATTCCCCGAATTTTATTTCTGCGCCATGCAGACCATTTACAAAACTGCGCCAATCCATGGGGCGTTTGCCGGCGGGCTGAATCATGATGATTTTCAGTTCATCGTTTTCCACGCGCGTTTCCAGAATCTTTACATCTGTCCCGTTGATTTTTGTACGCCCCGCCCCCAATGCACGAATTTGATTGTGGATTTCACGCGCGCTGCGGTGCCAATCAATTATTTCGTCGGCACCTGTAAATTTACGCGTATATGTCGGTGTGCCGATTTGTGGTGTTGGCGCATACCCGGACGGATTCGATAAATATTCCACCAACATTTCCGCACCGATTTTGGATACAATGCGTTCAATATCTGAATTTGTATCGTTTTCGCCGATACCAAATTCGCGACGCATATATACATCGCCTGCATCCATTTCAGCCGTGACTTGCATTAAACAGACCGCTGATTTTTCATCGCCGTTATAAATCGCAGTACGTATTGGCGATGGCCCGCGATAGCGCGGTAAATCACTGGGGTGAATATTTATACATGGTGCAGACGACAAAACATTATCGCGCAAAATCACCCCGTATGACGCAACCACAATCATATCAGGCGAAAAATTATAATCCCTAATATTTGTGTACACAGGCAACCCGCGGGCGTTCGCCCAATCATGCACAGGCGACGGGGTTAAAATTTGTTTGCGTCCCGCGGGGCGTGGGGCACGAGTAAACACCGCCATGATTTCATGACCTGCATTTAATATCGCGTCAAACATAGGCACTACAAAATCATTTGTGCCCATCAGTACAATTTTCATTTGTGTTTCCGAACCTTTCGCATGACCATTTCACGCCGCACAGGCGACAGATAATCAATGAACAACACACCGTCCAGATGATCTGTTTCATGTTGAACTATACGCGCCGGCAATCCAGACATTTTTGCCGCCAAATGCTGGCCATGTTCGTCCGTCCATTCCACATCAACCGCGGCAGGCCGCGTGACATTGGCATACACCGGCAAATCATCGGGCCCCAGAACGGACAAGCAGCCCTCTTCCATAGTGCAGGTATCTGTGCTGCGGGTTATGATTTTTGGGTTAATCATTTTGAATACTGTTTCGGTGTCTGGATCCATCATGACCAGAAAACGTTTTAAATGTCCAACCTGGGGCGCGGCCAGGCCAACCCCATTTTGATCACGCATCATGCCGACCATTTCATTCATAATATCCAAAACATCGGGCGTGATTTCCGTGACAGGTTCACATTTTTCACGCAAAATCAAATCACCACAAAGTTTCATTTGCAACATATATAAATCCTTTTATAATGGATTTTATCAAAGGATTGGGAAATGACAACCTATATTTTTGTATTATTGTTTATTATCATAGTACTGTTAATCGTGCTGTTGTTGCGGCGGCCAACTGTGGATATTTCCAGTTTACGCGAAGATAACGCCCGCCTGCGCGAACGGTTGGCGGAACGGTTGGGCGCACTGAGCCAAAACGCCATCGAATTAAAAAATATCAGTGCGGATATTGCCAATTTTAAAAATATTTTAATGGGAAATAAACAGGCACGCGGGACTTTTGGCGAACGGCAACTGGCTGATTTGGTGGCCGACATTATGCCGCCGGACACGTATTCTTTTCAAACTGTGTTGGATACGGGCGTGCGGCCGGATTGTATTATACGGTTGCCATATCCGCCGGGCGATATGATTATCGACAGCAAATTCCCATTGGAAAGTTATACCCGCATGACGGAATTAAACGATGACGGGGCGCGCAAACAATTTGAATTGGACGTACGTAAACATATTGACGCAATCGCAGACAAATATATTATCGCGGGAAAAACTGCGGAATCGGCAATGATGTTTATTGCATCGGAATCTATATTTGAAACGCTGCACAGGGATTTTCCAGGTATTGTTGATTATGCCGCGCGACGTAAAGTGTTTATTGTGTCGCCTGCGACATTGTGGGCAACATTGAACACCATACGCGCGGTGTTGTCGGATATAAAAATCAAACGCGTGGCGGACAAAATCAAACGCGAATTGGAATTGTTGCTGACGGATTTGGGACGATTGGCTGATCGCGCCGGCAAAGTGCAACAGCATTTTTCATTGGCGGCAACCGACATAGAACAATTGCAAACGTCAATTGGTAAAATCACGCCCCGCGCAGAAAAACTGCGTGATATGGATTTTGAATCGTGATAATAGAGTGTAGAGTGAAGAGTATAGAGTGTAGATGTTGTCTGCGGGCGGTACGCCCGCAGTGCTTTTTTATTTACTGGATCGCCACGCTTTGCTCGCGATAACAATGGGGACTAAGTGCGTGTTCTTTAAATCTCTGACCACCCTGCCCTAGCCACCCACGCGACACGTCGCGCGGGGCCCGGTGTGGCGGTGGGCATTCTGCTTGGTTATTGTTCGGACATGCTCTCCCCTGTCATTCCCGCGCCCGGGGTCCCCGCAAACACGAATGTGTTTGTGGGGTGGACAAGGCGGGAATAGGGTCTATAAAATTCGTATCGCAGATTTCATAATAATAAAAACGCGATACAGAATTATTCCCCCAATTAAATAACTAATAACAACCCAAGCCCTATTCCCGCCTGCGCGGGAATGACAAGTTCAGAGAGTAAGTGTTTTTTCTTGAATTCTCTGACCACCCCGCCCTAGCCACCCACGCGACACGTCGCGCGGGGCCCGGTGTTCGCCCACCCCTCCAATGGAGGGGAACTTTATTCCGCGACGGGACGATAACAAATAATACCGAATTATGATTTTGATTTTTTCTGCAGGATTTTTTGCTGCAGTTCTAAAATTTTTGTCTCGCGATTTTTTATCGTTTCAATTAATCGATTGTTTTCCAGTCGTAATTTTTCTAAATCCTGGCGATTGACCAAAATTTCATTCGACAGACGGCGCGTTTTTTGGCGATGAAACATTAACATTATCAACGCGCCAATTACTGCGCCCGCAACGCCGACTGTTAAATCATATAAAACGTCCGTTATAACCATGTGATGATTATAACGGACGCAATTTAATTTTGCACTAGGCGGATTTTCTTAATCCTGTGTTTCTGTCCACCCAAACCTGTTCGCCGGCAATTTCCATTATCGGCAAATCATGTTTGCTGTCAGAATATGCGCGGACAACACGCGGTATCATATGATTTTTTTTCGCCCATTCGTCCATAGCAATGACTTTGTTTTTACCCCAGCACAAAAATTCATATTTCCACGGTTTATTTGCGTCCATACGCGAACACAGAACTGCGTCGAATTTCATATCATGCACCAGGTGCGGGATTAAATAATCTGGACTGGCCGTGACCAATATAACCGTGCGGCCGTCGGCGCGTTCTTTGGCCACCTGGTCGCGGGACCAGCCAAAGCGTTCACGACGATGTTGGCGTATAAAATCACGTGAAAATTTATTTACCATGTCGGTGGTTAAAAAACGGCGCATGGCCTGGCGCCACCAGATTCCGCCCGGGTTAAACATGCGCGCAATTGCCGCCACACCCATCAGTGGTAAAAACAACCATGGACGCACAGAATGCCGAAAACAATATTTGGCAAATTGCACATTGGTGTCATATCCAGACAATGTCCCATCAAAATCAAAAACGACTATGTCTTCTTTTTTTAACATATATAATCCTTTTGTGAATGTGGGGATTATAGCAATGTTTTTGCCAAAAATGCAATAAAAATGGGGCACACGCCCCATTTTTATTTGCGGTCACGCCATTGTTTTATTTTCGCGCGTCCCCGTTCCACCAGGAAAAACAGCGCAGGCGTCAGCACGAATGTAAATACCATACTGGCGAACATACCCCCTATCATGACGGCGGCCATGGCGACCTTCATACCGTCGCCCGCCCATAATTG
Source organism: uncultured Alphaproteobacteria bacterium (assembly GCA_944392815.1). GTDB lineage: Bacteria > Pseudomonadota > Alphaproteobacteria > Rs-D84 > Rs-D84 > Enterousia. The sequence continues at coordinate 10,459 of CALXXY010000013.1, forward strand.
AGGCACCATACCAGTCATGACCGCGATGGACGTCATCAATATCATGGACTGTTTATCTTTCAATTCTGTCCACAGGGCGTCGTATGGTTTTTCCCCATTTGCAATTCGGCCAACAGTTGGTTCCAGAACCAAAATGTTATTGTTCACCACCAACCCCACCAACATAACGCATGCCAACATAGCACCAACGTTCATGGACGCGCCGGACAAAAACATCAACGCAAACACACCTGCAAAACTGGTGACAATGGATGTCGCAATCGTGAATGGGTGCGCCAGCGAATTCAATATGGCGGCCAACAACATATATGTCAGGATAATAGCCAACATAAATGCGTTTCCGATTTCTGTGGTCGTTTCGCCCTGGATTTCAGACATACCGCCAAAATCCACACCATAGCCGGATTCCCAATCTATTTTGGCAATTGCGGCCTGGATTTTTTTCTGGACTGGGCCCATTGTGGATTTACCGATTGTCACATCGATTTCAGTAATACGATTTTTATCAATACGCATGATGTCTGGCGTTGCAACAACTGTGCGAATTTCGCCCAATTCAGACAAAGGCACCATTCCACGTTGGGAATTTACAAACACGCTGTCAAACATATCCATGCTTTTAAACGGTTTGGCAAATTCCAGAACGATTGGATATTCTTCGCCGTTTTCTTTGTATTTATAATCATCGTTTCCGTACAGCGCAGTACGCAAAGTCAACCCGGCGTATGAATTATTAATACCCCATGAATTCATTTTGTCTTCGTCTGGGACAAATTGAGTTTCCATGGCCGGTTTTTGCTGTGCCAGAACGGCCGATTGCACTTCGGGTATTTGGTTAATCATATCCAAAACCTGGTTCGCGTACGCACTGCGTTTGGCGTCGTCAGACCCGTATACGTTCAAAACGATGTCTGCATTTGACGATCCTGTGGAAATAGCCGCACCGGCACTGACCTGGATTTCTACATCGGGTATTTGCGCCAACACAGGCACGATGTCGCGGGCGATTTCCTGGTCAGATTTGCTGCGGTCCGCAACATCACGCAGTGTTAATTTTACCGCGATATTTTGCAACCCACGATCGCCGATTTTAACGGACACATCTGTGATGTCATCAAACTGTGCCAGTTTTTGTTCGATTTGTTCCGCGATTGCTGTGGATTTTTCGTATGTCGAACCCATCGGTGCACGTGCCGTAATATTGATTTCGTTTGTGTCTGTTGATGGTGCAAATTCATTACCAACAAATCCCATCAACATAGACGACCCCACCAATACAGCAATTGCCATCACAACCACACGCCATGGGTGTGCGTGCTGATAATTATACCAACGACGCATGCGGGACGGACGTTTTTGGGCGCCGCGGTTGTCCACCACAGTTGCACGAACTGTTTTTACATTCTGGGACTTTTGGGATTTTTTAGATTTTTTATTATCCGTTAACCGCAGAATTTTTGCAATCATCATCGGCGTCAATGTGAACGAAAACAGCAACGACAGCAACGTCAAATACACAACAGTCAAACCGAACTGATTCATGAATTGACCCGCTATGCCGCCCATAAACGCCAGTGGTAAAAACACCACAACGTTTGTGCCAACACCCGCCAGAACCGACACGGCGACTTTTTTAGTACCGTCGACGGCGGCGTCTTCGGGATTTTTGCCGCTGCGCATTTCTTGCAGTGATGATTCTATCAAAATAATAGCGTTCGACACCAATGTCCCCAATGCGGACGAATACGCCAACAATGTTAATGCGTTAATTGTAAAATTACTGGCGTCCATAAAGAAAAATCCAGCAATCAATGACGCAGGTATCACAACGCCTGCGATAATTGTTGAACGCCAATTGCGTGTAAATGCCAACAATACCAAAACTGTAAATACTATCCCCAGGATAATGCCTTCGATAGTGCTGTACGTTTCGTCGGCAATTGCCGTTGATGTATCTGAAATAATTTCCATTTGCGCGTCTGGAAATTCAGATTGTAAATTCGCGGTTAATTCCGGCAATTGTTCATGCAATGCACGCGACACATTAATCGCATTACCGTCGGACGATTTAACAACCGACGCAATAATAACGTCGCGCCCATTATAACGTGCACCGTTTTCTAAATCGCGCGCAGCGTCGGTGACTGTGGCAATATCTGATAATTTAAAACGTTGGCCTTCGACTGTGGTTAATTGCAGGTTGGCAATTTCATCAACGCTGGAAAATTCGCCAACAAAACGAACATTGGACGAATTCGCACCAAATTCGATTTTCCCGCCCGGGACATTTAAATTGCGCGCACCCAATGCAGATACTACGTCCATTACCGTCGCACCACGCGCCGCCAATAATTCAGGATTCATTGCAATGCGGACTGCACGTGTTTTGCCACCGAACACATCAACACTGGCAACACCGGGAATGGCGGTGATTTGATTGGACAGCGTGTCGTCAACGTATTCCTGTAAATCACGCAGATTTTCACCCGTCACCATGATATCAACAACGGGCTGTTCCAATGGGTTTAATTTTTCAACAACAGGTTGTTCCATGTCTGTTGGGAATTCAGACACCAATGCGTCCAGTTTAGTTTTTACTTCGCTGGCTTTGTCATTAACATCGACCCCGATATTAAATTCAGCCATGACAAATCCGCCGTTTTCAAATGCCTGGGACGTAATTTTTTTAATTTCAGATACTTCGGATATTGCGTCTTCGGCGCGTTTGATAACCTGGGATTCGATTTCAGCCGGCGCAGCACCCGGGTATATGAATGTAGCCGTCACCATGGGCAATTCAACCGACGGCGTACGTTCAATGTTCATTTTTGGAAACGACACAAAACCCAACACAACCCAGAACAACACAAACATAACTGTCGTGACAGGTCTGCGCACAAAAAACTTTAACATGATAAATCCCCCTGTTATTGATAGAACAATTATTTATTTACAATTTGAACCTTGGCACCGGCGTCAACGTGCGACAAAATCACCACGTCACCGTCATTCAGCCCGTTAACCAACGCAGTTTGCGCGTCTGTTCGCACTATATCCACCGCACGTGGTGTGGCCGTACCGTTGATATCCAGCATGACTGTGCCGTCACTGATGGCGTACAATGGAATAAAATATCCGTCTGCGTCAAATTCAGCGTATTGCAATCCGTCCGCTGCGCCACGTGTGCGAACAATGTGCATGCCTGTATTTAAATCGACATTTTGCGCCACGGACACTATTTCGCCGTCGCCGACACGCTGGCCTGGTTTTAATTTATCAACACGCACAGACGACACCAATGCACGATTATTTTTTATTTCAATCGGTTCGCGTAATGTTCCCGTTTCATTCGTGACGGTCATCGCATATACCGGCGCACCAACATCTGCGGCATATCGCGCAGGATTAAATACCGCACGCGCGTTTTCTGCACCGATGGCCGCGAAACGAAATATAACCCAACCGATTAACGCGACCAAACATGTGCCGTATACGGCTGTTTTTATTTTTTCTGATTTTAATTGCAACTTGATTTTTTCCATTTTTATTCACCCAATTTTTTGACAGATTCAGCAGACATCAAAATATTGTATTTCGCGTTCAATAACGCCATGTCCAATTGATACAGACCGGCGGAAACCTCGGCCAGTTCAACGGCTGATGTTTGGCCAGACGCAAAACGACCACTGGAAAATTCGTATGCTTTGGCGGCCAAATCACGCGCGTTTTCCAAAGTTTTCAAATTGCCGCGCAAATGATTATATTGGTCAATGGCGCGATTGTATTCTTCGGTCGTTAATTTTTTCGCTTTGTCCAAATCCTGGCGGGCGGATTCAGCATTCATGGCCTCTATCGTGGCATTGGCCATGTTGGCACCACCACTGAAAATAGGCACCTGTAAAGCCAATCCCCAATACGCAGATTGCATATTATCGTCGCCAAACATATTGGACATATTTGGCCCGTACGCGATATAGTTATATGACGCAGTCGCCGCCAATGTTGGCAATGCACCCGCACGCTTTGATTTCGCGTTGCGTTCATACATCTGGATTTGTTCGTTTAACGCGTCCCATTGTGGCGTAGATTTTAATTCGCCCGCCGTTAAATCTGGAAACGAGTTCGGAAATTCGTCCGTTAAATTCAATTCAGTGTCCATATCTATCCCGGCCAAAATTTTCAGCATTCTGTGCGCGGTATCACGATTAAATTCTGCATTCGACAAATTGATTTCTTTGGTCGCGATATCAGATTCTATTTTCACCAAATTACTGCGGTTGGCACGACCGGCCGCGGTTAAACTGCGACGTGCGTCGCGCGCGGCATTCAAATCGGCACGCGAAATTTCCACAATTTTATCAGTCATTTTCGCGGTCCAATACATGTCAACCGCGCTATAGCGAACCTCGCGCGCGGTCATTTCGCGCGACGCGTTGGCCATGTTTATCGCAGATTTAACACTTTTGACGGCGTTGCCTATTTTGCCAAATGTGTAAATCGGCTGGGTAATTGTCACGCCCGCCATAAACATGCTGTCTGGGATATCAATTTTATCGGGCAAATTAACCTGTTTATCCAAATAATACGACAACGCACCACCCAATTCAGGCGGCAAAGAAACCTGATACGATTTCAGCGGATTTTTCATATCCACTAAATCCATATATGTGGCTGTACCGTCGATTTTAAACCAACGGTTGGCGTTGGCCGCGTCCAGGGACGCTTCGGCTTTTTTTACATTGGCGTCGGCCTTTTTCAAATCCTGGGATTCGTCCAGAATCATTTCCACGGCCCTGTCCAACGACAAATCCATGGCATACGCCTCGGTCCCCATAATTGCCGCGCACAATACAATCGCGACTAATTTTAATTTACGCATTTGTAATCTCCATCTTGGTCAAAATGTTGTTTATGGTTTTCATTGCGCCGGTCAAAGCAACCTCGTCATCACGCGAAAGCCCGGCGAACATTTTATCAATCGCGCTGCGCATAGCGTCCATTGCCTGGACCGCCAATTTTTCGCCCGCGGTCGTCACCGAATACCATGTGTTTCGTCTGTCTTTGTCGTCAATTTTACGCAAAACCAACCCGTCACGTTCCAATTTGCGGAATGCCGCACACAGGTTCGGGGCAGTCACCATTTCACGACGGGCAATGTCTTTTAATAATGCTGGACCACCAATGTGCAAGCGCACCAATATGCTTAATTGCTGGCGCGGAAATCCAGACAACACAGACGGATTTCGTTTTAATTTGTCCGACAATTTATCAAACAACAAAATATTCGATTCAAACAGTTTGACGAATTCTTTGTGTGCCATTTTTGAATCCTTTACGATCTAATTATTAAAAACTTGAATGATTATAAGTTTTAACAAACAAAATGCAAGGGGAAAAATAATATTTTTTTGCATTTATTTATAAAAAAATCAGAAAAATGTTATTGCAAAACCCCGAAAGATATTTATAATGCAACATTGCTTTGGGGTGTCGTCTAATGGTAGGACAAGAGATTTTGGTTCTCTTTATCATGGTTCGAATCCGTGCGCCCCAACCA
>CALXXY010000014.1 GCA_944392815.1 uncultured Alphaproteobacteria bacterium
GCTCGGGCCCGAGGCCTGTGATGCCGCAACAGAATATCAGGATGAAACCGGCCAGGCGTCATGTAAAGCCGTAGACAAAGGATATTATAAATCCAGCAACGCTGCCCAGGCGTGGTGCCCGGCCGGGTATCGTGATGGGGCTGGGGCCGCGTCGCAAAGTAATTGCGAGGCGCAGTGTGCCGGTGGGCAATATGTGCCCAGTGTGCATGCCGCGTGTGCGCCCGTTGGGGTTGGATATTGGCGTGGTGCGCACAGTGTGAAATATGGCGCAACCGATACGCGTACGCAATGTGCCACGGGGCTGACGACAATCGGTTCCGGCGCCGGCGCGGACGAGGCCGGCGACTGTGGCCGCGTGTTGAACATAGGTTCACAAAAGATTTATCTGCGCAGTGACAAGAAAACAGATCGCGCACTGCACGTTGGGATTAACGGCGACGTGTTCTATGGCAACATGAGCACGAGCATTGACGGCCCATTAAAGATAAATTATAACGGCACAACATATTCCGTATACGACGACAGTATGGAATAAAAAACGGGGCACCGCCCCGTTTTTTATTAGAGTGTAGAGTGAAGAGTGTAGATGTGGTCCGCGCATGCGCGCGGGGCGCAATGACCACCCCGTCGCGCAAAGCGCGCCACCCCTCCGCAGAGGGGAACTAGGTACGTTCCGTTGCGGGGCAAAGTTCCCCTCTACGGAGGGGTGTCGACGTAGTCGACGGGGTGGTCAAAGATTTCAAGAAACCGCACTTACTCCCTTAACTTGTCATTCCCGCGCCCGGGGCCCCGCACAACAAACATTCTGTCATTCCCGCCTGCGCGGGAATGACAGGGGGAGAGTATGTCCCGCGCATATGCACGGACAACATCTACACTCTAAACTCTACACTCTATACTCTATTATTCCCGCGCCAGCGGGAATAATATAACTCTCCACTCTGTTATTGTCACGCTGTGCGTGACAATAACATTACTCTGCGCGCCATAGGCGCGAAATAAAAAACGGGGCGGGGCCCCGTTTTTTATTTCTTTTCAGAAAAATCCGCGTCGCGCGTGCTGTCATCATTCGGCTTGTCATCAGATTCACCGGATTGTGACTGTGCTGCGGCTTCCTGGGACGCTTTGTAAACGGCCTCGCCCAGTTTCATCGATTTTTCTGTTAACGCCTCGGTCTTTTCCTTCAGCGATTCTGCAGTCGCTTCAGATTTTGCCAATTCGTCGGACAGCGCCTGTTTTGCGTCCTCGATGGCTTTTTTATCGTCTGCACTGATTTTATCGCCGTGTTCCTTTAATGCTTTCTCGACCGAAAATACAGCGGTTTCAGCGTTGTTTTTTGCCTCGGCCAGTTCGCGTTTTTTCTTGTCCGCTTCGGCATTGGCGGCGGCTTCGTCAACCATGCGTTTGATTTCTTCTTCGCTTAAACCGCCATCGGATTTAATAGAAATCGCCTGTTCTTTGCCGGTGCCTTTGTCCTTGGCCGACACGTGCACAATACCGTTCGCGTCGATATCGAACGACACTTCGATTTGTGGCATACCACGCGGGGCGGGGGCGATGCCTTCCAAATTAAACTGGCCCAGTAATTTATTGTCGGCGGCCATGTCGCGTTCGCCCTGGAATACGCGAATGGTCACAGCGGACTGATTATCCTCGGCCGTGCTGAACACCTGGGATTTTTTGGTCGGAATGGTTGTGTTACGGTCAATCAAGCGCGTAAATACACCGCCCAGCGTTTCAATTCCCAGCGACAACGGGGTCACGTCCAGCAACAGAACGTCTTTGACGTCACCCTTTAACACGCCGCCCTGAATTGCGGCACCCAACGCCACAACTTCATCGGGGTTCACGCCCTTGTGCGGTTCGCGGCCAAAGAATTCTTTGACTGTTTCCTGCACCTTTGGCATACGTGTTTGGCCACCAACCAGAATCACTTCGTTAATCTGGCCTTTGTCCAGACCCGCGTCCGCCAATGCTTTGCGGCATGGTTCAATAGTTTTCTGAATCAAATCGTCAACCAACGATTCCAATTTAGCACGGGTCAATGTCGTATTAAAATGTTTCGGCCCAGTTGCGTCCGCAGTCAAAAACGGCAGGTTGATATCTGTTGATGTTTTCGATGACAATTCAATTTTTGCCTTTTCTGCGGCCTCTTTTAACCGTTGCAGTGCCAATTTATCGTTGGACAGGTCAATGCCCGTCTGGGATTTGAATTCGTCAATCAGATATTTCAAAACGCGCGCGTCGAAATCGGAACCGCCCAACGCAGTATCACCATTTGTGGATTTCACTTCGAACACGCCGTCAACGATTTCCAAAATGGAAATATCAAACGTACCACCACCCAAATCGTACACTGCAATAGTGCCGTTTTTGTTTTTGTCCATACCATACGCCAACGCAGCGGCCGTCGGTTCGTTAACAATACGCAACACGTTCAACCCCGCAATGCGGCCAGCGTCTTTGGTTGCCTGACGTTGAGAATCGTTGAAATACGCCGGCACTGTGATAACGGCGTCCGTCACTGTTTCGCCCAGGTACGCTTCGGCGTCTTTTTTCAATTTTGCCAAAATCATAGCGGAAATTTGCGACGGGGCGTATTTTTTACCCTCGATTTCAACCCATGCGTCACCGTTATCGCCTGCGACGATTTTATACGGAACGCGTGCGGCGATTTCTTTGACCGCAGGGCTGTCGAAACGCAAACCCATCAAACGTTTGATTTCATATATAGTATTTTCCGGATTGGTGACCGCCTGGTTTTTCGCGGTAATGCCGACCAGTTGTTCACCATTCGAAGTCATCGCAACAACCGACGGGGTAGTGCGTTGCCCTTCGGAATTTTCGATAATTTTCGGGTCAGTCCCGTCCATGAACGCCATGGCGGAATTAGTTGTACCCAAATCGATACCAATTACTTTTCCCATTTTTTTCACTCCTTGTAAAACTTTTATTTTTCGCTGAACTTCATATAGTGAACACGAAATGTCATTTCAAGGCCACAGGAAAAAAATAATAACAAAAAACCGACCACGAATGGTCGGTTGTAATATATTTGCGAAAATATTATTTTTTCGCGTCCGCAGCCGGTGCCGCCGCTGCTGCTGCCGCAGCCGCCGCAGGTTTTGTGGAATCTTCGTCCGGCATTTTACCACCAATTGTGGCGAACGCCAATTCCGCCTGGTGCAGACCCAATTCAACCCCGTTCGGCAGAACTAAATCAGTACCGTGCACAGAATCGCCAATGCTCAAATTGGCCAAATCAATAACGATTTTTTCCGGAATATCATGAACCAACCCGCGCAAAGCAACTTTACGTACGGCAAAGTTCAACACACCGCCCAGTTTAATACCTTTGGACGTGTCGACATTGATAACTTCGACCGGCACGCTGACGTTGACGGGCTTTTTAACATCGATACGTTTAAAATCGGCATGAATAACTTTGTCGGTCACAGGGTGATATTGAATATCCATCAACATTGCATCTTCGTGGCCAGCCGATGTTTCGATTTCAATCAATTTAGTGCGCAAACTGGGTGTTTGCAGCAATGCGTCAAAATCGCGCCCATTCAGTTCGATTGAAACAGGGGCTTTCTTTTCGCCATAAATAACAGCGGGGACGTTTTTATTTTTACGAATGCTACGTGCGGCCCCCTTGCCAGCAGCGTTGCGAATTTCTGCGTTTAATTTAATAGCCATTTTTAATTTCCTTTTTATGAATGTTTTTGTGTTGCATGACCTCCAAGGGTGTCATGCGGCGCATATTATTTACCAAAACTGTTGAAAAATCAAGGTTTTTATTCGCCGTCCCGCTGTAAAATTAAAAAACGGGCCCGACCATACGTTTTGTCGCGCAAAACGCGCCAGCCGCTTGGGGCGTCTGTTGCATGCGCGGATTCCTGTTCCCAGATTAAAATCGTCCCGACCCGCGCGCGTCGCGTCAACGCCCGAACAAAGGACGCACCAACATCAGCCGCGTCATACGGGGCATCGACAAACACCAAATCGGCAATTTGCCCGAACCGCTTCACCGCCATATTTGCGTCAATTTGTTCGGTTGTCGCAGCACTGTCAACATTTAACAACGCCAGATTTTTACGAACTGTTTTAATGGACGCGTCGGCCACATCTGTAAAAATTACACGCGCATTCGGGTACCGCGACAGACATTCTATGCCGAACGCGCCGCTGCCTGCGAACGCGTCCCACACAGTAAAACTGTCGCCCGGGGCAAATAATCCCGCGCCAATCATATTGAACAGCGCCGCGCGTGCCCGATTTTGCGTTGGGCGCGCCATCGGCGGCAGATATAATTTGCGCCCGTGAAAACGGCCTGAAATAATTTGCAATTTTGAATCCATGCGATAAAGTGTACAACATGACATTCATGAAGCAAGCCATAAATTCAGCAATTCGTGCCAAAAATCACGAGGATGTTCCCATAGGCGCTGTAATCGTGCGCAACGGGGAAATCATCGCCCGTGGTGAAAATATGGTCCAGAAACGGAAAAATCCGACACTGCATGCAGAAATTGTGGCGATTTCGCGCGCCTGCAAAAAATTGGGCGTCAAATTTCTGGACGATTGCGATATATACGTCACATTGGAACCGTGCGCCATGTGCGCCACGGCGATATCATTGGCGCGTATCAGAAATGTGTACTATGCGGCCCCGGATATCAAGGGTGGTGGCATCGCCAACAACGCACGCGTGTACGATACAGACAAACATCTGTTTCGCCCACATGTATCACAGTTGCCTGAATACGCAGACACCTCGGCCGCATTATTACGGGAATTTTTTGCATTACGTCGCAAACAAAAAAACGGCGAATAATCGCCGTTTTTCATTACTTATTTTATCAACGAATGCCCAGTCATTTGTGCCGGTTGCGGCAATCCCATCAAATGCAATATGGTCGGTGCGATATCCGCCAAACCGCCGTCCTGCACAACATGCGGCGTATTCGACACAACAATAAAATTCACAGGATTCGTCGTGTGCGCTGTCCATGGCAATCCATTTGCTTCGTCCCACATTTTTTCGGCATTGCCGTGGTCGGCTGTGATTAACACAGTCCCGCCCAAATCCAACACAGCCGGTACAATTCGTGCCAACTGCGAATCCAAAAATTCCATGGCGCTAATGGCTGCGGCTTCGTTGCCGGTATGCCCCACCATGTCGCCATTTGCATAGTTCAAAATGACAACATCAAATTGCGACAATTTCGGCAACAACGCGTCTGTAATTTCGCCGGCCGACATTTCCGGCTTTAAATCAAACGTTGCAACATCAGGCGATGGAATCAGAACTTTTTCACCACCGTCAAAATCAACATTGCGTTCCGCGTCAAAGAAATACGTGACATGATTGTATTTTTCCGTTTCAGCGATTCTCAGTTGACTTTTCCCATTCGCTGCCAACACGTCGCCCAGCGTATTTTCCACCATCTCGTCAGGCAACAGGGCGGGGCACAATTCATTTAAACCTTCGCCGTATTGCGAAAAACACAGGATTTTCGCCCCGGTCGTCAACACAGCGCGCACAATTTGACGCGCACGGTCACTGCGATAGTTCCCAAACAAAAATCCATCATTGGGCGTAATCGCCACGTCACCCGCGATAACTGTCGGCCGGATAAATTCATCGGTTTCACCCCGCGCATACGCGTCAACCAACGCGTCATCTATGTTTGCGGCGGAATATTCAGATGTCGCCCGCGCAATCGCATTAAACGCCAATTCAGTTCTGTCCATGTTTTGATTTCTGTCCATCGCATAGTACCGCCCGGACAAAGTCCCGAAAAACGCGCGCCCGTCCGCAAAATATTGCGCCAACGCGTCGTTGATATATGCCACGTATTTCGGTGCTGACTGTGGCGGGGTGTCACGGCCGTCGGCTATGAAATGAATGCACAGGCGTAATCCGGCGTCCATGATTCGTTTTGCAATCACCATCATGTCGTGGATATCGGAATGCACACGCCCATCAGACATCAGCCCGGCCATATGCACAATTCCCCCAGATGATTTAACCGATTCGATAAAATCCCGCAATTGCGCGTTTTTATCCCAGTTTTCCAGCTGAAACCGGCGCAGGAATTGGTTTACAACGCGTCCGGCCCCGATGGTTATATGCCCAACTTCGGAATTTCCCATGGTGCCATCTGGCAATCCGACGGCCGGGCCACTGGCGTCCAAACGCGAATGCGGATACTGTTGCAGCAGTGAATTAAAAAACGGCATTTTTGCCATTTTGACGGCATTATGCGCAGAATTCTGGGAAATTCCGACGCCGTCCATAATACATAAAACAATTGGCTGAGTCATATTTTCCTGTTCCTTTCTATCAAATTTCTTGGCAAAATGTATCATAACAGTTTTTTGATTGCAAAAGAAAAAGAAAAATTGTATAACTAGTTGAGCATAGGAAGGATTTCTTACTACATACAGCAAAAAAAACCGAAAGAAAGAACCCATGAGTGGAAAACCATTTCAACCCACAGCAGTGGATCAACACATTGGCCAGCGCGTACAATTGCGCCGTATTATGATGGGACTGTCCCAGAAAGATTTGGCAAAAATTTGCGGTGTGACATTCCAGCAAATCCAAAAGTACGAGGCCGCAGGCAACCGTATATCTGCGTCGCGTTTGTTTGAATTAAGCACCGCACTGGATACACCAATTTCGTTCTTTTTCCAGGGACTGCCGGGGTATTTGCCCGAACCGAACCGCAGCGGCCGCATAACACAGCGCATTTCGGAACAACAGGCAAACGATCCATTGGCGAAAAACGAAACTTTGCAATTAATCGCATTGTATTGGAAATTACCATCGGACGAGCAGCGCAAATCCATCATGAACAC
>CALXXY010000015.1 GCA_944392815.1 uncultured Alphaproteobacteria bacterium
CTGCGCCGTAATACAGCATAATTCGGATCGCGCGCCCACAGATATTCGGGTCGTGTTTTATACATTTTTGCGGCGTATTTTAAAATGTCGTCACGATACGATTTTTTCATATAATGAATTATAAAATTATGCACATAAAATGCAATTGAATTTGCGGGCGCACGGGTATATAGTTTTCATTATGGAAACCAAAACCAACGTTATGCGAATTCTGGACGCGCACCACGTGCCGTATAAATCGCATTCATACGTCGGCACAGGCGCGACCAGTGGCGACGCTGTGGCGGCCGCACTACATCAAAACCCGGCCCAGGTATTTAAAACTTTGGTGACAACGGGACGTTCGGGCAATCATTATGTGTTTATGATACCGGTGTGTGCCGAATTGGATTTAAAACGTGCGGCCACCGCAGTGCACGAAAAATCAATTGATATGCTGAAACAGCGCGATTTGCTGGGGCTGACGGGCTATGTCCATGGCGGTTGCAGTCCCATCGGCATGAAAAAGCAATTTAAAACAGTCGCCGATGCGTCTGCGAATAATTTTGCCACGATTATATTCAGCGCCGGCCGCATCGGGTACCAGGTTGAAATTTCCGCCACTGATTTATCGAAATTAATCCCTATCAGTTTTTCCGATATTTGCGTATCACAGAATTAAAAAAATTCAATACGTCGCGTTGAACCTGGGCATAGTTTGTTTCCATTAATAATTCATGTCGCGCCCCGGGATATATAATCAGCGTCACATTGTCTGTATTTTGTGATTTGTATATGTTATACAGTGATGTCGCCAACCGACTGTTCATACTGACCAAATCGCGTTCACCGCTGATAATCAGCACAGGCAAATTGCAATCCACATATCCCGACAGTTTGAACAAATTTTTAAACAGGGAATAATAAAATCCATATGAAAAATAACGTGCCCTGAATGGATCGGCATCATGCGCAGCCGCCTGGGCGGTGTCACGGGTTAATTTGCTGGTGCCGTTTGTTGTTCCGCGAATTGGTGAAAAATATTCCAAAAATCGTGCTGGCGCATTTGGACCAAATAACTTCACGCCGATAAACGAAATAACCAATAGTGGCATTAACAAAGCCATCGGATATTTCGCAGACCCCGACAAACACACGCCCGCCGCGGCCAAATCAGGTTCCTGGATAATTCGTTGCGTGATAAAACTGCCATAACTGTGGCCAAAAATTAACACAGGCAATTTATATTTTCGGCGCAAATATTTTGTAATCGCGATTTCATCAGACACAGTTGACGCGAACAAATCCCAATCCCCATCAGGCATACCTATTTTGGATATATCGGCGGCACTGCGCCCGTGTGCCCGATGGTCGTCACCAAAAACGATGTATCCGTGTTTATTCAGAAATTTTGCAAATCGTTCATATCGGCCGACGTGTTCGTCCATGCCGTGAATGATTTGCACAACACCGATTGGGCGCGTCACATTATCCCACAAACTGCAAATCAGTTTTTTGCCGTCCCGTGCAGTAAACGTTATTTCCGTCATACCGTCCCCCGTCACAGCCCATTGTACACCACCCCACCCAGCAAACACCACAGGTTTGTATTCCATGAAAAAATAGGTGTTATAAATAAATAGTAGTCACGGAATTTGTATTATTCACCCTGGTGGCGGGCGGCCGATAATGCCGTGCGCAGGGATTGTTCCGCAATCTGGCGGATTTTTTGTGCAAATGTGCGCATATTCATAGCGTCGGCGACGCTGTCCGCAAAGATTTGTGATATATATTCAATTTGTGTTGGTGCGATAATATAAACCTGGCTGGTGATATTGGCTGGATTCAATCTACGTGCCTGTTGTTCGCGCATATGTGTCCCCCCATTTTGATTTTTTTGCTATACTGCACTTGTTTTATTTTTCGTATTGCATTATATCATAAAGTACCTTGACCGCAAGGCACAAAATTGCTATACCAATGGGGAAAAAGACAGGGGTTTTATGTATGTTAACTAATTTTATTGGGAAAATTCTGGGGTCGGCAAACGACAGAATTGTAAAATCTTATGACAAAATTGTGTCATTAATCAATGACTTGGAACCAAAATATGTCGCTATGTCTGACCAAGAATTACGCGCCCAGACGGACATTTTGCGCAAACGACTGCAAAACGGCGAAAAAGAAAAGGCGATTTTACCCGACGCATTCGCCCTTGTACGCGAGGGCGCCAAACGTTCCATCGGCCTGCGTCATTTTAACGTGCAATTAATCGGCGGCATGGTTTTGAACAACGGCCAAATCGCAGAAATGAAAACGGGCGAGGGCAAAACCCTGGTCGCGACATTGGCATTGTATCTCAAGGCACTGCACGGTCGTGGCGCGCATTTGATTACAGTAAACGATTATTTGGCGTCCCGTGACGCCCAATGGATGGGCCAGGTATATCGTTTTCTGGGGTTAACCGTTGGCATTATCCAGCATGACATGACCGACGACGAACGTCGCAACGCATACGCGTGCGATATCACATATGTGACTAATTCCGAATTGGGATTTGACTATCTGCGCGATAACATGAAATTTTCCAAAGCGCAACAGGTTCTGCGCCCATTCTTTTTCGGCATCGTTGACGAAGTCGACAGCATTTTAATTGACGAAGCGCGCACCCCATTAATCATTTCTGGCCCGGCCGAGGATACCAGTGAACTGTACGCCCAGGTTGACACCGTGGTCGCGCAATTGGGTCCCGATGATTATAAAAAAGATGAAAAGGATCGTCACGTCACCCTGACCGAGGCCGGCGTTGACACCGCAACCCGTCTGTTGCAACAGGCCGGTCTGTTGGTGGGCGACAATCTGTATGCATCTGAAAACGCCGCATTGGTTATGCATATCCAGCAATCATTATTGGCGCACCATTTATATCAGAAAAACGTGAACTATGTTGTCCGCAATGGCGAGGTTTTAATCGTCGACGAATTCACCGGGCGCGTCATGACCGGCCGCCGTTTTGGCAAAGGACTGCACCAGGCCATAGAGGCCAAAGAACACGTCCAGGTTCAGCCGGAAAATCAGACCGTGTCCAGCATTTCATACCAGAATTTATTCCGCCTGTATCCGACGTTGTCGGGCATGACTGGCACCGCCATGACCGAGGCCGCCGAATTCGAAGAAATTTATAAACTGCGCGTTGTATCGATTCCGACAAATCGTCCTGTGGCGCGTGTTGACCACCACGACGAAATTTACCGCAACAAAGAAGAAAAATACGACGCCATTATCAAACAAATCCAGGATTGTATGTCGCGTCACCAGCCCGTCTTGGTCGGTACCGTATCGATTGAAAAATCCGAAGAATTGGCCTCCATCGTGCGCCAACGTTTGGGCATTACCCCGGCCGTGCTGAACGCCAAACATCACGAGTCCGAGGCAAAAATCGTTGCCCAGGCCGGCGCGCCCGATGCCGTCACGATTGCGACAAACATGGCTGGCCGCGGGACAGACATTAAACTGGGCGGCAATGCCGAGGAATTAATTGCCGAACTGTCACCCGAAGATCCTGAATTCGAAAACAAAAAGAATGAAATCTATGCCCGTATAGAGAAAAACAAAAAACAGGTTCTGGACGCGGGCGGTCTGTACGTGATTGGTACTGAACGTCACGAATCCCGCCGCATTGATAACCAGTTGCGTGGTCGTTCTGGCCGCCAGGGTGACCCGGGCGATTCCAAATTCTTTTTGGCGTTGGACGACGATTTAATGCGCATTTTTGGCGCGGCGCGTCTGCAGGGCATGTTAAACACCCTGGGGCTGAAACCGGGCGAGGCCATCACCCACCCATGGATAACCAAGGCGTTGGAAAAGGCGCAAAAACGTGTCGAAGCCCGTTATTTCGAGGCCCGCAAAGAATTGCTGAAATACGACGACGTTATGAATGAACAACGCGGCGTTGTGTATAAACAGCGCGATGATTTAATGGTTGCCGACGATTTGGCGCCGTTGGCACGTGAAATGATTGGTGACGTGGTTGAAATGATTTGTGAAAACAACATTCCTGAAAAATCGCACCCAGCCGATTGGAATGTGCGCGGAATTCATGACGCCATGTTGCGCGTGTTTGCACTGGACATCACAGACATCGAAAAATGGACAACAGACGAAACCATTTCCGAACGCCGTGCATATGAAACCTTGTATAATTTGGCCATGCGTCGATACAATCACCAGGCCGAAAAATACGGTCCTGAATTAATGCAAATGGCCACGCGTCAAATGATGTTGGGCGCATTGGATTCAGTATGGAAACGCCACCTGCAACAGATGGATTATTTGCAAACGGCAATTGGCCTGCGCGGCTATGCCCAGAAAAACCCTCTGTACGAATACAAGCGCGAGGCACTTGGTCTATTTAAAAACACGATTAACAATTTCAAAATTATGTCCGTGTCGTATGTTTGCCGTATGGAATTGACACACGAAGATGTCGCCAAAACCGAACGCGAACGTGCACAGCACGACGCAGAATTGAACCAGGCGGGCGAAGCGCGCCGCAACGCCCCATGCCCATGCGGTTCAGGGTTAAAATACAAACATTGCTGCGGCAAATTGAAATAAAAAACGGGGTCCGCCCCGTTTTTTATTAGGGTGTAGAGTGAAGAGTGTAGATAATGCCCACCGCCCACCGGGCGGGGGGGTGTCGCGCCTTGCGCGACGGGGGGGTACAATAACCACCCCGGGCTTCGCCCACCCCTCCAATGGAGGGGAACTTATTCCGCGACGGGACGAAGGCCAAGTTCCCCTCTGCGGAGGGGTGCCCGCAGGGCGGGGTGGTCAGAAAGCCCGAAAAAACACGCACTTACTCCCCCTTGTCATCGCGAGCGAAGCGTGGCGATCCAGTAAATAAAAATGCACTGCGGGCGTACCGCCCGCAGACATATTGCACTGGATTGCCACAGTCGTACGCCAACGTTTTCAACGTTGATCGTACTCCTTCGCAATGACAGGGGCAGAGCAGTTATGACCATCACCACCCCATCGCAGAACAAAGTTCCCCTCTGCGGAGGGGTGGCGCGAAGCGCCGGGGTGGTCAGAAAGCCCGAAAAAACACGCACTTACTCCCCCTTGTCATCGCGAGCGAAGCGTGGCGATCCAGTAAATAAAAATGCACTGCGGGCGTACCGCCCGCAGACATATTGCACTGGATTGCCACAGTCGTACGCCAACGTTTTCAACGTTGATCGTACTCCTTCGCAATGACAGGGGCAGAGCAGTTATGACCATCACCACCCCATCGCAGAACAAAGTTCCCCTCTGCGGAGGGGTGCCCGCAGGGCGGGGTGGTGTCCCGCGCCAGCGGGAATAATTAAAAAAAATCCGCCGAACGGCGGATTCACCCCACACAGAATATAAGCCGGATTCTGTACCACCCTGGGCGCCGTTTCCGACCCCCAGCGTGGCAAGCATAATCAGTCTGCACACCATGTTGCCACGATGCGTCTATGCCCTCTACCCGCCCCCATGTGCGCGGGACTCGCTGCAGGGGCCTATTTGAGGTTGCTGCACACAGAGATTGCCCGTTTCACCCGGTCTTTAAACCGATTCGTCACTGTTGCTCTAATCGTCGGGTCGCCCCGCCTGGCCGTTAGCCAGTGTGCTGTCCCGTGCAGTCCGGACTTTCCTCCATAACGGTCGAACGAATTCGCCGTCACAGCTATGCTCCATCTGTGTGGGTTGGGGCAATTTTATCATTGAAATATTTGTTTGCAAATAAAATTGAATTCCGCGCGGATTTTTTTACTTGCAACACATACCCGATTTTTCATAAAATACTGTCGTAAAAGAGAAAAAGAAAAACGGAAGTAGGAAGTTTTATGTCAAGGATTCTGCGGTACCTCGTGTGCCTGTTTATGCTTATATTCGCCGGAAACGCCCTGGCGGCCGGCTATTCATGCCCCAGTTACAAAAAATATACCAGCTGTGCCGAGGGGTATTACATCAGCAATTGTGGAACCAGCGACAATACCGAGGGGTGGGAGCATTT
>CALXXY010000016.1 GCA_944392815.1 uncultured Alphaproteobacteria bacterium
GCGGGAATAATAAAAACGGGGCAACGCCCCGTTTTTGTTCGAACACCTTTAACTGTTTTTATTCACATGCGCCATACGATTTCGCAACCGGATAATTTTCAACGCATGCACTGCCCGATACCGCACACGCAGTCGGCACCAGAGTTCCCGTCACTGCGCCGGCCGGTTTGTAATTTATCTGGGCCGATTTGCATTGATTCAAATCGTTAATCGTTCCGCACGCACGTTTCCATGAATTGCAATCCACGGCCGTTCCCGTCGGCATAATTGTATCAGGCAAATTCAAATTCCATTTAACATAGAAATCTTTTAATGATTCAATGGAATATGATTTACCATATCCAACCTGAGCCAGGCCATCGCCAACATGGCAACTGATGTTGCTGCGTTCAACAAATGCGGTGATTGCAGTCGCCAGGCCGCCTGCCCCGGCACCAACACCAACACCAATCCCGATTGATTTACCGATATTGGATTCTTCACCATTTTGCAACAAATCTTCGATTTCGGCCGTGAACACATCACCCAGACGTTCTATATCCACCGCGATTTCCACATCGGACACACAACCGCCATCACCGGCATTGCAATAAATATCATCACCCGACGCCCGCGCCAAATTCAACGGTTTAAACGAGCAAAACGCATTATCAGACGCCGCGCCCCCGTTTGCCCCAGCCATTGCCGCAGACGCACTCTGTTGCGCCAGATAATCCGAGCATTGTTGAATTGTGAAATTCTGCCCAACACATGGTTGCAATGTCGCGACAGATTTAAAACAATCCTCGGGGTTATTGAATCCCTGGCATATAATATCCACATTGGACACCACGGTCGTATCGGAACGCGTCACTTCTATCGTGCCACATTTTTCCAACGCAGATTCCACCTGGACATATTTATTGTACAGTTCAACGACCTGTTCGCACTGATTTTGCGTCATGACATCAGTCGTCACAGGAATTCTGTCGCGCAGATATTCGCCAATTGTGCCGATATGTGCATCCATGCGCAATTGTTCAGTCAACATTTCGCGATGTTTTTGATTTGCGCAATCAAACGCACGCGCACCATGTCCGGCAATCGCCCCGACACCAGCGCCCACAACTGCGCCACCACCAATACCAACCACAGCAGCCGTATTGGTTTGATTCATCAACGAAAATCCGAACAAATCGCGATTGCATGTAAACGTATCACCCGCCAGGCGCCAAACCTCGGCCGGTTGATCATTTCCAGCCGCGCCAAACAGCCAACTGTTTTTAATCTGTTCGTCTTTGTTATACGCGGCCACACGCACCCAGCATTCCGCCGTTGTCGGATCCCAACGCGCATAGTGCCCACGCGCACCATCAACCCCATCGTTGCCATAGTTCAACCCGACACCCTGGGGATTATTTTTAATCAGCACGCCGCCACCCTGACCATTATACGCACCAACACCAATATTGTACTCAGCCGTCACCCCGCCCGCTGTGGACACAGCACTGAACGACGAACCGTACGTATTCACGTCCAATAATTTACAGGTATTTTCCGCCTGGTTCGGGGTCAACCCAGTTTTACGCAACACAAAATTGTAATACGCGGGCTGAACCTGGCGTGCATTAAAATCAATCCACACGTCCGCAGACGTACGATAAATATTGGTACAATCACGGCGAACCTGGGCGATACAGCGTTCAACCTGGCTGGCGCATAAATTCATACCATTTACAATAGAATTACGTAAATCTTCGTTAAACAAATCGTTAATGCCACCGGGCAAAGCGCCAGTATTTACACACATCAACAAATCGTTCATACAGTTGTCAATTGTATATTCGGAATTTTCCACCCCACCATCAGGACACTCGGGCACCGGTTCCGGGTCTGGATCTGGATCTGGGTCAGGATCGGGGTTTGGTCCCGGGTCAGGTGTCGGCGTCGGCACAACCGACGGCGTATCTGTTGTCACATTACCAACTGTAAAATTCGGCAATGTCGGCATAGTCGGCATACGCTGGGTCGCGGTTGTACTGGTTCCCGCGCGATTTAATTGACTCACATTACTGTAATCGGCACGTCCTGTGGCCGCGTAAACACTGCCCACAAACATGCACATTCCCGCACCAATAATGGAAACGCCAAACAATTTCAGCACAGAACGCATAAAAACTCCCCCTTGATTATCTTTTATATTATACCATCAAACCCGCATCAAAAAAAGTATTTTTTAGACATATTTTAACAAAACACGCCCTATAAAATTATTGACAAATATTAATATTTTGTCTATATTTGCAGTACATGAAACGAATTCTGGATTTTTGCCAGCAAAACAAATACGCCATCATTTGGACGGCGTGCTATGCCGTGGTTATGTGGTCAATATTGTTTTGGCTGTTTAATTTCAATATGTTCAGCGCAACCCAATGGCGCATTTTGGCACACGCAGAATTGCGTGGATTTCCCGGATTCGTGTTCGGCATATTGATTTTGGCGGCTGTACCGATGTACATTGCCACAACAAGTATAGTTGTCCGCACAAAAAAACCGCTGTTTAAAATCCCATTACCAAAGTTTATGACACCGGTCCCAATCGACGCGCCCACAACTGCGCCTGCGCCCACCCCCACCGCCACGGACGCCCTGCCCCCCGCACCGGATACCACGCCCAGCACGCCCGCAAAAACTATCCCGGCCGAGGTTCGCGCAGCATTCACCCGTGCCCGCGAACATGGCGCCATTTTTCAGAAATCTGCATTTGATCCGTCAAACGCGGACGCACAAACTGCACACCACACCCCAGACGCGATTCCAGAATTACAACCCGCAGGCGAACTGCCCCTGCCCCCGGATTTTGACACCCCAGAATTTGGCGGTGCCCCGACATTTGCGCCTGTTTTTTCAGATATAAATTTTGATGATGACGTGCCAACCGCCCCCGCGCCACAATCCGCAACAATACTGGACGAAATCAGCCCAATGACAGAATATCTGTTTGCAAACGGCACCGAATTCACCGTGGAAAACGGGCTGATATTCACTGACCGTGATGTGATTGCCGTACATAACGACCCAGATTTTTGGATAGCCGATAACGAAAATTGGTTCGCAGCAGGCAAACAAAAACCGTCCCCTGCCGACGCAGTTTTGGCGGCCGGCGCGGCGCGTGGCGTGCGTCCTGTGCTGTATTTGGCCCAAACGAACATATTGGATTTGGACGCACGCCGCGCGCAGTGGGCGTCAGATGGTATCACCGTCATCACCGCCCCCGACGAATTAAAATAACCCCGCCCGGCGACGAGTATAAGTATCCAGGCATCTACTTATGATATTTTGCTTTCCAAAAAGCCACTTTGTGAAAGCGTCACC
>CALXXY010000017.1 GCA_944392815.1 uncultured Alphaproteobacteria bacterium
TTTTTTTAAATCAAATCGTCTGGTGACAAAGAAATCCCAGATACACGTTCGTGATCGCCGCCCTGCTTTGGCGCCAATTCACCATTCACCCAAACATCGACACCCCCGGCATTACCAAACGTGGCCGTATATCCATCACCAGCCGGCACATAATAAATATCACCACGCACCAACGAACGCCCCAGCACTTCGTTGCCACGCGCATCCTTGACCTGGACCCATGATTCCTGGGTGGCCTGTAATATAACATCTGCGGTGTCCACATTATCCAAACCAAAGCGTTCGCGAACCTCTACATTATATTTTGGTTCACCCGTATCAATTGGTTGTTCTATCGCGCCCGCGGGTACGGTCGGTGCCACTTCATCTGGACCCTGCAACATGAAAAAGGTCAACACGCCGGCCGCAATGATTAATACGCCCAACCCGGACACAAACCAAATCCAGTTGCGACGAATAAATTTCACACTCGTATCAAACGCGCGTTTGTACCACGCATCACCATCGGTCGCATTATTATCGTCATCATCGTCGGCTTTGGATTTATCATCATCGGGACATTCATCGGCAACCAATCCCATTTCGCGCTTTAATTTACTCACAATTTCATCAGGATCCAATCCCAATTCCATCGCATAATTACGCGCAAAACCCAAAATGTACACAGTTTCGGGAATTACGTTGTAATTTCCATCCTCCAGTGCCTGCAAAAATTCTTCGCGTATGCACAGTTGTTTGGACACAGTCGGAATTTCACGTTTGCGCCGCCCAGTCGTACGTGCATTACGCAAAATTTCCCCAACGGTCATTTCGGCATGATTTTCGTGATTTTCTGTTTTTTCGTTTTCGTTCATATCTGTATTCCCCTGAATGTTTTTTTAATCATAGAATCTATATATCCACTTCGCAACCCCAAAATTTACAAATTTCATCGCGCAATTCGTCGGGGTCATTTATTTGATTCACCCGAATTCTGAATTCAGCCGAATGTGGCACCCCGGCGGAATACCACGCAGCATGCTTGCGAAACATTTGCGTTGCCGTGCGCGCACCATAGTATTCCAACATATATTCAAAATGCCGCAGCACAACCGCCCCGATGTTTTTGGGTGCCGTGCATGCACCGGCCAACTCGCCCAAAATCCATGGCCGCCCCAGCATGCCGCGCCCGATCATCGCACCACAATATCCCAAATCGCGCACACGTTGAACGTCCGCAACCGTTTTGATATCGCCATTGCCAATAATGGGGATTTTTATATCATCTGGCACGGGTGGCAATTGCGACACCCCCGTATATAATTGCGCCCGGGTCCGCCCATGCAACGCGGCAATTTGTACCCCGCAATCGGCCGCAATCCGAATTAAATCACCCCAATCACGGTGCTCATCGTCCCACCCCAAACGCGTTTTAATCGACACAGGAATCTGAACCGCACCGACCACCGCCCGCATAATTTTTTCGGCCAATTTATGATCACGCATTAAATTTGCCCCCGCCCCACTGCGTGTGGCAACCTTTGGCACGGGACACCCCATATTAATATCAATCCAAGTCGCACCCATATCCTGCAAAATTTTGGCGGCGTCCGCCATCAATCGTGCATCTGCGCCAAAAATCTGGGCGGCAATGGGACCCTCGTCATCATAACGGTCAAAATTCCGCAAACAATTTTTATGCGCCGCCACCAGCGAATGACACGAAATCATTTCTGTATACAACGGCACACTGGGCGCAAACATTCGCACGACACGACGAAACGGCCGGTCTGTAATCCCAGCCAACGGCGCACCAAAAATTTGATTATTGTTAAACATTTGTGATATAATGCCACCGATGAAAGAAAAAATCAAAAATTTCTTTGGATTTTTGGCGCGTGCATGGCGCGACGGCATATATGGGAAATTCGGCATATTGCTGACGCTGTTTGCTTTGATTATGTTTGGCCGCATGTTTGTTGGTGACGTCAGCATTCAAAAATTGGTCATAAACACATGGCGATTGCACGGGGAACGCGAACAATTGATTGCTGAACAGGCGGAATTATCCGCCATTCGCCGCCACATTGAATTATTACAGGGCTACAGTGCCGACTATGTCCAGGAATTGGGATTAAAATATTT
Organism: uncultured Alphaproteobacteria bacterium; assembly: GCA_944392815.1. Classification (GTDB taxonomy): domain Bacteria; phylum Pseudomonadota; class Alphaproteobacteria; order Rs-D84; family Rs-D84; genus Enterousia. The sequence continues at coordinate 2,125 of CALXXY010000017.1, forward strand.
AAACCTGGGCGACGCCAAATTTAAAATCTTGAAAATATAAAAACCCGCCGTTTTGGCGGATTTTTTTAATTCAACAATACAATCGACCCATTTAAATACAGCGCGAACGCCAACCATAACAAATACGGCCACACCAGATAATACGCCGGCCGACTGATTTGCCGAAACGCCACCATCAGCCAAATCGTAAACCCGATTAACATCAGCAATACTATCAGCGCAACCCCCATTAAATTCAGTCCGAAAAACATATACGACCACAGCGCATTCAACGCCATCTGCACCGCAAACAGCCCGTATGATTTGGCTTTGCTGTACCGTGTTTTATCAACGATGATTAAATACAGCGCAATACCCAAAATGAAATACAAAATTGGCCACACAACGGCAAACACCCACCCCGCCGGGGTCAACGGCGGCTTGTTCAGCACATTATACCAAACATCAGACGCCCCATCTGGGGAAAACATCATTCCGATAATACCGGGCAAAAACGAAATCGCCACAGCCATCAAAAACAATAAAAATTTTTTCAT
>CALXXY010000018.1 GCA_944392815.1 uncultured Alphaproteobacteria bacterium
GTCCCACACAATAAACATTCTGTCATTCCCGCGCAGGCGGGAATAGGGCTTGGGTTGTTATAAGTTATTTAATTGGGGGGAATACTTCTGTGTTGTGTTTTTATTTGCCTGAAACCAGCGATACGAATTTTATAGACCCTATTCCCGCCTTGTCCACCCCACAAATACATTAGTATTTTCGGGGGCCCCGGGCGCGGGAATGACAGGGAAGTGCGGGCGAATGCCCGCAGACAACATCTATACTCTCCACTCTACACTCTATTATTCCCGCGCCGATGGCGCGGGAATAATATCGCCGATAACTTTTATATTTCAAAAGTATGTTTTTTGTGATATCATTCAGGATATGAAAAGCAGAGTTTTTATTTTTTCGTCACTGCTGTGTTTATGCGGGGCGAATCTGGCCGCGGCGTCCGAATGTATTGGGCCGGGCTGTTATTCAATTACGCCGGCGGACGATGCCGAACCAATGGTGCTGGAAATGGGGCCTGTGTACAGTGCGCCTGAATCTGCGCGTGCACAAATGCCACAGTATATTTATCCTGCGCCGGAACCCATGCGTTCGGTGAAATTATTGTCGATTAAACCGGTACCTGGCGATGACCGGCCACCGGTGTGGGACGGCACTGCGGGCGATTACGACCCACGTGGGTACGACAAATCTGTTGATTGGCGCGATGGTGTGCCGATTTGGGACGATTCTGTTTCCAGTTATAAATACAAAGATTACACAGATTGGTTCCTGCAACCGATGCCTGAATTATACATTCGTGAATCGAACAGCATAACCGAACCGGTTGCGACTGTTGTTGCAGAAAATCCAAAAAATCCGGACGAAATCAGCGTAGTTGATTTATACAAACAAAACATGGCGGACGCTGCCGCCACACGCGCCCGGGTCGAAGCGTTATTGTCGCCCAACAAACCATCTGAAAATTTGTGGGTGACCGACGATTCCGAAACAGTTGCACAAATTCAACGGCAATGGCTGTATCCTGATTCCGACACTGGCGTCAAAACTGTCACGACACAGCAAAATACAACGGTTGTCGATACTGCGCCGGTCCAGCATATCAGTTTGCCGGCCCCGCGCCCTGAATACGTGGCCCAGGATTTGACCGAACTGGTGACGGTCACGTTTGGCCGTGCGGACGGTTGCCCATTTGATTCGGATACAGAATGCGAAATTTGGCGCAGAAAGCCGATTATCCGTGAAACTGTGTCCCCGCGCAGCCCGCGCATTCGCGCCGATAAAATGGACGAATTCATCGCGGCCGCACGTTGTGATAAAAATATAACCGCCAATCACCCATTGGCCGCGCCATTGCTGGAACGGTACAAAATGTTAATGGGTTCGGCAAATGCGTGCTGTACGGACGGCATGGCGTATTCGCTGAAACAGGCCGGTGCGTCTGATGGTTTGGTGTACAAATTCCTGTCGGACGACGCGAATTTTTACGGATTCGGTGCACGTTGCCTGATGATGACGGACGATGAACTGGATCAAAAATATCCGAACACAGCAACCGCCGCGGTTGCCGCGGACGTGCGCAATGGTTGCCTGTGCCGTGGCCGTCAATGGTTCCAGGCGATGTTGGCCCCGTTCCAACAGGCATACGCGGAATTCCCGGAATTTGCGGATTACAAGTTTTATTATACGTACACAGACGGATTACAGCGTGAAATCACCGTATCGGTGAATAACGATGTGCAAAATGTATTGAAACAATTATCTGTTTGTCCATAAAAAACGCCCCACCAGGGCGTTTTTTATAATAATCGTATATTAATTATTGACCACCCCGTCCTGCGGACACCCCTCCACAGAGGGGAACTTGTCACCGTCCCGTCGCGGAACCAGTTCCCCTCTACGGAGGGGTGGCGCGAAGCGCCGGGGTGGTTAGAGATTACAAGAAACCGCACTTACTCCCCCTTGTCATCGCGAGCAAAGCGTGGCGATCCAGTAAATAAAAAAGTACTGCGGGCGTACCGCCCGCAGACAACATCTAAACTCTCCACTCTACACTCTATTATTGTCACGCTGTGCGTGACAATAATATCACTCTGCGGGCAGCGTCTATATCCCTGGGGGCTTGACACCATAATATTGTGACCTATATATACCAATGCCCCCGCCGAATTGAATGTTCAATCAACGGCGCGCACAATCACGGATTTTTGTTAAAATGGAAACGAATCGTTGCCGGGCGGTGTAAAAATGCCCCAGACGAATCGTTTTTTTGTCGTTTTCCGAATCATAAAATCGGGTAAAATTGGCAAAAACAGAAAAAACGTAAAATTTTTAACTTTTGGAAAAGTGGCGGATTTCTGGCATTTTTTCCTGATGTATAAAGTTTTTTATGATTTTTTCAAAAATAGTTTTAACAAATTGCTTGACTTTTTCGGGAAATGTGCGCATACTATGCGGGCTTTCAAGTTGGGAACAGTTCAAAAACAAATCTCAACCCCTGAAATTTCTGCGGTTAACGGAACGACCAATGGAAAAGGGATTCTGTTAAACACGCAAACATTGTGAATAAAAGCAGCTCATCAAATTCAAGAAGGGATGTGCAGACAGTTGAATTTGGAAATATCCAA